>NZ_JWMB01000023.1:0-153606 GCF_000812445.1 Cupriavidus sp. SHE
TGATCACCTACGCTACAATCTCCTGACCGCGCAGTACCACCTTCCTTCCCTGATCACGTTCGCCGAAACCGCTGATCACCTTCACCGAAATCCGCAGCACAATCCGGTAGCCAAGCGGAAACGGCCGCACAAACCACCGCCTGATAGCACATGCTGCGCGAGACGCTGGAATACTGGCGGCATAGAGCCCCTCCTCCTGCAAGTGCCGACAATTGCCTACGCTCAGCTCTCTTGATCCGCGAAGCACGCGGGAGGTACGTAATGCGGTCTTTCGCTACCTCTCTTGTCCGCCAACTTCAGAAGTTCGAGCAATGGAGGCCAATAGGGAGAGCCGCGATATGTTGGAATGAACGCAATCCGGCCGCGTGCCGCAGGCTAGAGGTCTGGTGTCTCGCCATGGGTGTATGGCGGTACTTCTGCATCATCATTCGTGGCGGCCACTTGTTATCTCTCCACTTCGGTGCAAGAGTACACATTCACGATGTCTCTCCGTGGCTGCTTATCGCCGGAATGAAATGTAGGTGCGCCTGATTGCAGCGCATTTGTATCCTGGCGGTCACTGAATACCAAGGGTTGTCACCCTGCGAGTAGCGCGCATGAATGCTCGTCGACGACGCCGAACCCCCGCGGCCACCTTGCTGAGGTGCCTTGCAGTGCATGTACACGTTCGGGGACATGAAACATGAGTCAGCACGAGCAAACGATCAGGATCTTTGACCATCCCGGCGCCGGAGGACGCAAAGCCAGGGCAACGCCGAAAGGTCGAGCGATCGATCCAAAGGCGGCCCTCGACATTGCGCTATTGCTTGGCGAAAAGTCGCGGCGACGGGATCTGCTTATCGAGCATCTGCATCTGATTCAGGACACGTACAAGCAGATCTCGGCCGCTCACCTGGCGGCGTTGGCAGACGAGATGAAGCTGGCGTTCTCCGAGGTGTTCGAAACAGCCACCTTCTACGCGCACTTCGACGTCGTCAAGGAAGGTGACCCGGCGATTCCCCCACTGACTATTCGCGTTTGCGACTCGCTTACCTGCGCAATGTTTGGAGCGGAGAAGTTGCTGGCGGAACTGCTCGTCGCATCTGGACCCGGCATTCGCATCGTTCGCGCACCATGTGTCGGTCGATGCGACACGGCTCCCATGGCAGAAGTCGGCCACAATTTCGTCGATCACGCGAACGTTCATGACGTGATGGAAACCGCCAGACGCAATGACGCGCACGTCCGCTTGCCAACGTATGTTGAGTACAAGGAGTATGTATCAGCAGGCGGATACCAACTGCTGAGCCGGCTGCGTTCGGGTGCGCTTGCGACGGAAGACCTGTTGAAAGTGCTCGACGATTCGAGTTTGCGCGGCCTGGGCGGCGCGGGCTTTCCTGCCGGCCGGAAATGGCGTTCGGTTCTGAGCGTCCAGGGCCCGCGCCACATGGTGATCAACGGCGACGAGAGCGAACCCGGTACCTTCAAGGATCGCTACTACCTGGAACGTGATCCTCACCGTTTCATTGAGGGCACACTAATCGGTGCCCATGCTGTCGAGGCAACCGAGGTGTACATCTACATCCGGGACGAGTATCCGGCGGTGCGTGAAATCCTCGCGTGTGAAATCGACAAACTCCCACCCGGTGGTCCGGTGCTGCATCTTCGACGCGGTGCGGGCGCCTACGTCTGCGGTGAAGAATCATCGCTTCTGGAAAGCATTGAAGGCAGGCGGGGATATCCGCGCCACAAGCCCCCATACCCCTACCAGGTTGGCCTCTTTGGCCGCCCCACGCTTATCAACAACGTCGAGACCCTGTTCTGGATACGCGACATTGTTGAAAAAGGTGCCGACTGGTGGAAAGCCCACGGTCGCAATGAGCGCCATGGGCTGCGCAGCTATTC
This sequence comes from Cupriavidus sp. SHE, assembly GCF_000812445.1. NCBI lineage: Bacteria > Pseudomonadati > Pseudomonadota > Betaproteobacteria > Burkholderiales > Burkholderiaceae > Cupriavidus > Cupriavidus sp. SHE. The sequence continues at coordinate 1,885 of NZ_JWMB01000023.1, forward strand.
AGTATCCGGACGCGTGAAGAATCCCGGGGTCAAACTGGCCCCCGCCGGCCTCACCATTCGCGAACTGATCGATGAATGTTGCGGCGGCATGGCGGACGGGCACACCTTGCGGGCCTATCTTCCCGGCGGAGCCTCCGGCGGCATCCTGCCCTCATCCATGGACGATATTCCGCTCGATTTCGGCACGCTGGAGAAGTACGGATGCTTCATCGGCTCTGCGGCGGTAATCGTTCTCTCCGAGCACGACGACATCAAGCAAGCCGCGCTCAATCTCATGCGGTTCTTCAAAGACGAGAGCTGTGGCCAGTGCACCCCTTGCCGGGCAGGTACGCAGAAAGCGGCACTACTCATGTCCGAAGACGTCTGGAATCAGGAGTTACTGGGCGAACTGAGCCAGGCGATGCGGGACGCATCCATTTGTGGATTGGGGCAAGCGGCCTCGAATCCACTAACGAGCATCATCAATTATTTCCCTGAGTTGTTTCCGGCCCGGGAGCGCGCGCCATGAAGGCCATCCAGTTTGAGCTCGACGGGAAGATGGTTGAAGCGGCGCCCGGTGAAACGATCTGGCAGGTCGCCAATCGACTTGGCACTGAAATCCCGCATTTGTGTTACTCGCAGGAGCCTAATTATCGTGCGGACGGCAACTGTCGCGTCTGTATGGTCGAGATTGAGGGCGAGCGCGTTCTGGCTGCTTCCTGCATGCGTGCCCCCGCGGTTGGCATGAAAGTGAAGTCCGCAAGCACGCGTGCGGTGTCTGCCCGGAATATGGTGATGGAACTGCTGCTCGCCGATCAGCCTGCGCGCGTCACGTCGCACGATCCGGACTCGAAGTTGTGGCAATGGGCGGACAAGATGGGCGTTGGCACGAGCCGGTTTCCGGGATCGAAACGCTGGGAAGGCGATGCCAGTCACCCCGCCATGCGCGTCAATCTTGATGCTTGCATCCAATGCGGCTTGTGCGTACGCGGCTGCCGCGAAGTTCAGGCAAACGATGTCATCGGCATGGCTTACAGAAGTAGTGGAGCAAAGGTCGCTTTCGACTTCGACGACCCCATGGGCGAGTCCACCTGTGTCGCCTGTGGCGAATGCGTCCAGGCCTGCCCTACCGGTGCATTGATGCCCTCCGCCCTGCTGGACGAGCATCAGACGCGCGTCAATTACCCGGACAGGCACGTCGATTCCTTGTGCCCTTTCTGCGGCGTTGGCTGTCAGGTGACGTACCAGGTGAAGGGCAACAGGATCCTATATGCCGAAGGCAAGGACGGCCCGGCCAACCACAATCGGCTATGCGTGAAGGGCCGCTTCGGATTCGACTATATCCATCATCCACATCGGCTGACGACGCCGCTGATCCGCTTGCCGAACGCGAGAAAAGACTGGACCGATCAGGTCGACCCCGCCAACCCGCATACCCACTTCCGCGAAGCGACGTGGGACGAAGCGCTCGACGTTGCCGCGCGTGGCCTCGCCAATATTCGCGATACGCAAGGCGCCAAGGCACTGGCCGGTTTCGGATCGGCGAAAGGTTCCAACGAAGAGGCCTACCTGTTCCAGAAGCTGGTACGCACCGGCTTCGGATCAAACAACGTCGATCACTGCACGCGACTGTGTCATGCGTCGTCGGTCGCAGCGTTGATGGAAGGATTGAACTCCGGCGCAGTGTCTGCGCCGTTCGAAGCGGCGCTCGACGCGGAAGTCATTATCGTTATCGGCGCCAACCCAACGGTGAACCACCCGGTTGCGGCGACGTTCATCATCAACGCCGTACGACGGGGCGCCAAACTGATCGTCATTGACCCGAGACGGCAAAGCCTGTCGCGGCATGCACATATGCACCTGGCGTTCAAGCCGGGGAGCGATGTGGCGCTGCTTAATGCAATGCTTTACACGATCATCACGGAGGGCCTGACCGATGACCGGTACATTGCCGACCACACTGAAGGCTATGAAGAGCTGAAAGAACGGATGCTTGCGTTCTCGCCGGAGAAAATGGAACCGATTTGCGGCGTTCCGGCCGAGTCACTGCGAGAAGTGGCGCGGCTCTACGCCAGGGCGAAGGCTTCCATCATCTTCTGGGGAATGGGCATCAGCCAACACGTGCACGGCACGGACAATGCACGATGTCTGATCGCACTGGCGCTGGTCACTGGTCAGATTGGGCGACCGGGAACAGGGCTGCATCCGCTGCGGGGACAGAACAATGTTCAGGGCGCATCCGATGCGGGGCTGATCCCGCTGTTCCTGCCAGACTACCAGTCCGTTGGACGGGCGGATCTGCGAGCACCGTTCGAGCATGTCTGGCACCAGGAGATCGATCCCAAGCCAGGGTTGACCGTGGTGGAAATCATGGGCGCGATTCATGCGGGCACGATCACCGGAATGTACATCGAGGGAGAAAATCCGGCGATGTCAGATCCGGATCTGCAGCACGCACGGCAGGCCCTCGCAATGCTCCAGTTCCTTGTGGTGCAGGACCTGTTTGTGACCGAGACTGCGTTTCATGCAGACGTGATCCTGCCGGCCTCCGCGTTTGCCGAAAAGGTTGGCAGCTTTACCAGTACGGACCGCCGCGTTCAACTGGCGCGCCAGGTCCTCGAGCCGCCGGGCGATGCGCGCCAGGATCTCTGGATCATTCAGGAGATTGCGAAGCGCATGGGGTGCGAGTGGAAATATCGTGGACCTGCCGACGTATTCTCGGAAATGGCGCAGGTAATGCCCTCGTTGAAAAACATCACGTGGGAACGCCTTGAGCGCGAGGGTGCAGTGACGTACCCGGTAGAGGGACTGGCAGTGCCGGGAAACGACATCATTTTCACTGGCGGTTTCCCGACAGCTAACGGCCGGGCAAGAATCGTCCCAGCCCACATCCGGCCACCAGATGAAATCCCGGACGCCGAGTACCCCATGGTGCTATCCACAGGTCGCATTCTTGAGCATTGGCATACAGGTTCGATGACTCGCCGTTCGAACGTGCTCGATGGCATCGAGCCTGAAGCCGTCGCCCTGATCTCGCCAGATGATATGCGCCGCCTGAGACTGCAGCCTGGCGAGTTCGCCCGCCTGTGGACGCGCCGGGGCACCATCGAAGTCAAGGTTCGCGCCGACAGGGACGTACCGGAGAACATGATCTTCATGCCATTCTGCTATGCGGAAGCGGCCGCAAACCTGCTTACGAATCCGGCACTTGACCCCATTGGCAAGATTCCGGAGTTCAAGTTTTGTGCGGTCCGAGCTGAACGTGCCAATGCTACGTGAGCGAACCGCGAGCTTCTAGCGTTCTTGACGTTCGCTGACGGCTCGTGGATGAACTCATAAGCATACAAACACCCGCTGATGGGTCTAGGCCGCCTGTGCTGATTGCACGCGTCAGCCGACCCGTAGGGAATTGCAAATCTGCGGCAGTATGCCGTGTCGCTGCACTCGCACCGTCAGCCCATGCTGCGCTGCTGTCTATCACCATGTGGCAGGGAACCCATCAACCCCAGGCAAGGGTACCAGGGACGGCGGGATTTCTTGGGCAAGATGCTACGAGATCCACCGTCTTTAAAGTCACCGTGTCAAGATGACCTCGCCGGCCGAGCTTGTGCCACATCAAAGAGCTAGGTCGTACCGTTCTTATATTGGATGAAGCGGTCGACCACACCAAAGGAGCAAGCAATGAGAGCGGACACTGAGTTCAAGAAGCTCGTGAGCGACGAGTTAGAGTGGGAGCATCGTGTCAGCGCCCCAAGCATCGGCGTGGAAGTTAATCAGGGAATCGTCAGCTTGTCAGGAAACGTCGAGAAGTATGTGGAGAAGCTTGCGGCTGAAAGCCCCGCCGAACGCGTCAGCAGAGTAAAGTGCGTCGTTCCGAAGGTTTCAGAAACGAGAGTGGTGGAACAGGTCGAAGCCGCCTTGCGTCCGCGGGCCGAGCGGGAGGCCCATCGTATCTCCGTTGAGGCCCCGTCTGGCGTCGTAACTTGGCGGGTACAGTCACGCCGCGTTGCGGCAGGCGCCGCGTGGTCCGGCCTCGGGCGTCGGCAATGTCATCAGTAACGTTCGGGTCCGATAGGTCTGCCGCTGCCGACTGGATGCGCGCCTGCGCATACTTCTATTGGTTTGAGTCGTATTTGGGTGCGCCGGAATTCCCTACCTCAGACGGCCTACTGCCTATGGAACCCAAGTTGCGTCAACGCGCAACTGCACATCAGTTGCGCTGCAAGGCGCGCTGGCTGGGCAACGCAAAGGCCCTCGGCGGTACAGAGGAAGACTTCAACAGCGCATGCATTGCTGTTCGTGGCGCATGGTACGGTCGCGACGACATCTTCATGCGCATTCGCGGAATGGCCTGCTCGATTTCGGAGCCAAACGTCGCAACCGTGATTGATGAATCACGAAGATTGGACGAGGAGGACAATTATGATCCCCTCTTTTGAGCCGGCTTGCGGAATTTCGCAAACTGGGGTCGGCAAGAGTGGCTTCCTACCGACATCATCACTGATGACAGAATCATCGGTAGGCGCCCGCTTCCCAGCCTTGATGGTCTACCGTTCCCCCGCAAAAGTCAGGCGCACGATGACCTGATCTACCTAGGTGCGCGCTCGTGCCCGGAGACGCGGGGGCAAATCTACCAGCTACGAATGTCAAGCAAAACTGGCACTTGTCTCCTTTCCTAAATTCTGCACGGCCTGCCCTCACCGCTCATCCATCGATCACATCCTTGATCACGCGGGGCCGAATCACGGCGTCCTTTAGCTCCATCTCGGTGTCCGCCGAGCCCGGCCTAGCGGCTTTCTCGGCCGGTGCGTCGGTGGGCAACCCAACCTTTCCCGCAACCTCGTTGAAGTGCGATACATCCTCTGCGTGCTGGGCATGCCGGCGCGCCGCCATCTTGACGGTAGCCGCCCCCGCCGTCGGGGGACTACCAACGGCTGCCAAGATCCGTTTACTGGCCTCCTGTGCCGTCCGGCCAGCCATGACAGGTGGCTTTGGATCGCCCTTGATTTCGTACGCCCGTTTCTCGCTGTTGAAATCGAGGTTCAGGAATTCGATGATCTCCAGATCGACGTCCTCGCCATAGCATTCCCTGGCCTGTCCACGCGCAGGTATCACCACGACCTCCTCGCCACGCACCCACAACGCACAATTCCCATAGGGCGGAATCAGGATCGGCGCCACCGTTGGCGATTGTAGGTCATTCGGATGCTCCAGTTGCCATTGCTTGGCGTACTCGGCGAGCGCGGCGGCCGCCTCGCACCCACAGTCGTCTTCGCGATTGCCACCATAGACGACATTGTCCTTGCGTATCACGCCGCGACGCAGCTTGCAGTGATAGTGCTTCGGCAGTGTGGCCCACAGCAGCGAGGTCTCGCTCCTGGGCGCACGGGCGTTGCCTCGCCTCGCCTCCTGCATGGCGGTGTGAATACCAACCCGTGTATTCGGAACCCGCCGCACCTGCATGCCCAATGTCAAGCCCGACCGGTCCGACTTCCACGCGGCGTTGATCTGCGCGATGGCGTCCACGACCATGCGCTCACAGCCACGCAGGGTCGCTTCGATTCTGTCGGGCGCCTTTCCGTGCCGTCTTTCCGTGCGATTGGCGATGAGTCGCTCCGTCGTAATGACACCGGTCGGGAACATCGCCGTCTTCGCTTTCACTGCCGCTCGCGTCTGTTGAATCAACCAGGTGTTTTCAAGGTCAGTCTCCTCGTCACGCACCCGCCGCTTGACCAGTCCGCCGGCCTCCTCCACATCCCCCTTGTCCTCCGGGACCCTCGTTCTGCCCCACGTCAAATCAATGTCCAGTTCATCTGCAGTCATCCTGACGAACTGATGGCCGCGTCCGGGCCCGCGGTCGATGAACGCTCCGTCGCAATCGCCAGAGACAATGCCTTGCGGTGTCTCCTCAAAGCCAAGCTGGCGCAGCCTCGGCCCTTTATCGGTCAACGCGTTATAGAGGGCATAGCAGTAACACAGGCTACTCTCCGGCCGGACCGTCAGGAACCACCCCACGATGCAGTTGCTGCGACGTTCGACCACGAGAATGAGCGTGGGCGGCCCCACAACGATCCGTTTTCCGTCTGCCTCCACGACGATATCAATAAACTCGAGCACGGTTGCGTCCATGTCCCAGATCACGAGACGCCCGTTGCACAGATCCGTCGCGTTGCCCCCCGTCGGTGAATGCGTCGCGGGCGGGAAGATCTCCTCGCGAAGATCTTTCAGCATCGCGCGCTTGTGCCGGTTGAGGATGTCTGCGGAGGGCAGCCGGATGGCGGCGATGCGCGGTGGGTCAGCGTCGTCGAGATGCCCCGGCACGTGACTGAAGCGACTGCGCATGTCGGCATAAAATCGCTTGCATTGCCGCAGCCTGATCCAGGCTTTTCCCCATGTGTCAGACTCGACGCGCGCCACCACAATAGCGGCCATGACTCGCGCTCGCCAGAACTCGTTGAACCGGCCCAGCGTGCATTGATGCAGGATCTCGTAGGCCGATCGTCGGCCCGGGCGCTGCTTTAAGCGGTCGTTCCTGGGAATCAACTTGCTGGCCTTCCGCTGTCCCGTACGGGGTATGATCGCCAGGTCGTCCGCGCCCTGACGGAGCCACTGCACAACCAGTCGCTTGACCCGGGCTGGGCGCTGCCTGAAACGATCGCTCACGAAGGCCACGGTGGCGGTGAATAGCGCGGGCTCAAAGAATAAGGCATTGGTATCGGGGATGCCCATCCGCCGGCTCTCGGCCTGCCCGATCTCCAGCAGCGCCGCAATCATCGCGCGACGCGTTGCCCAACGTTCGACATCGGCTGGTGCCAGTTTTGCGGCATGGCGTCGCGTGCAGGCCACCTCCTCCGTCTCGGGAATCTCGACGAGCCTTCCGCAGGCCATTTCCCGCGCGATCTGGTCGACCGGAAACGCGACCAGCGGAAAGCTGTCGTCTCGTGTCGCACCCTTCGCATCCAGCGGGGAAAAGGCCAGTCGGCCGCGGCGCGCGTCAAACGCCACCAAGCGATAGCGTCTGTCTTCGCCATTGCCGTCTGTCCATTGCAGCAGCCGATTGAGTTCGATCGGGCAAAGGGGCGTTTTCATGATGACACCTCCACCCTGACCAAATGCAACGCCCGGTGGGGCGCCAGTTCGTAGCGCGGGTCGATGCGGACAAGGCCCAGCGCAAGACTCGCGGCAAGCAGCTCGTAGGCGGCATCGAGACAGCACGGCAGCGCCGTTGCGATCCGCTGAAGGGTCTCCTCCAAGGTGCGGTGGTTGCGCGCGTCACGCAACCTCGCGGCGAACTGCACTGCATGGGGCCGCAGGGTATTGAGGTCACTGCGATGCAGCCACTGATAGCAGGTCATGGCGTTCTTGATTTCGATATTGGGCAGATCTTGTGGATGGAAGTACTCGAGCGTGACGTCGGTGTCGCGTAGCAGCGCTCGCGCCCGCAGCCATTCGCGGCGGTGGTAGCACAGTCCGTGCAGGTGCACGTGACCAGGCTTCGTCTTGAGTTCCACGCTGAGCATGCGGTGCACGACCGCGTAATCGTCGGCATACACGATCGATTGGCGCCCCTCACGCTGCAACCTCGCCACGTCGATCAGGGGATAACTGCAGCGGATTTCGCACACATACGGGCACATCTTGAGATGGAAATCGGCGCGCCACTGCGACGCGCTCTGAAAATAGAAGTGCTGTCCGCCGCGCAGATCGACACTGAAGCCCTGCAGGCCAATACCGACACGCTTGCCCTTGGCAAACAGATCGTGCTGGTAGGCGCTGCCCGTCAGCACGCCGAAGCGGTCGCGTTCTGGCATCTCGAGAATGGGATCGCACACACAGTACGTGGCAAGGTTCTGGTAACGCAGCGCCGGCACGTCCTCCCCACTTGGCCCGTCGCCGGTCCGGTCCTTGGCGCACGACCCGTCCCGCTGGTCATCGCCTGCCATGGCCAGCTCGCGCGGGCGATTTCTGGGATGGCGTGGCGGCGCCCTTCCTGGCTCCACGCTCGGTATTGGCCTCGCGGATCCGTCTCGTAATCCAGATGAGCTTGCTCTCCAGCTGGGTGGGGGTCAATGCATCAATCTCGCTGGACGAGAGATCCAACGCACCGGTGGCCAGCGCGGGATGGTCGGTCAGCTTGATCAGCAGATGGCGACGCTTCCACGCCTCTCCGGATTCCGCCTCGGCCTCCAGGGCTGCGACGAGTTTCGGCAGACGCGCCCGTTGCGTCGTATAGGTGGCGTAGCGAACGACCCCTTCGAGCAGCAGTTTCATGGTGATGGGCGGTGCATGCAAATCCCGATGCAGGGCCGCCGCCTTGTCATGTACGTGCTGTGCGTAACGCGCGTCGGTGACTTCCCAGCGTGCCTGCCGGCGCTCCGTACTGGAGAAATTCGCCGTCAGCCACGGCGACGCGAACAGGGTCAGGTACGTCAGCTCGTCGCGCCATGCGAGCTCGAGATCCGAAAGCCGCAGATGCGGGGCGCGCGCCTTGAGCGCCAGCGCCATGGCCTGATCCAGCGCCAGCCGCTCTGCGTCCGGGGTCAGCGTCTGCTGCAAGGCGGCTGCGGGCAACTTGCCCGGGTCGCTCGCCGCGCCGGCGACCGGCAGCAGGGCGAGCGCCGCTCTCGCCGAACCGAAAAGGGTGCGCAGCGCCATGATGTTGACAAGCGGGCTGCCCGACAAGCCATGCCCATGGACCACGCGGGCGCGGCTCGTCTCCCCCGCCCCCCGCAAGTGCAGCCTGTTGCCGGCCCCCAGATCTGCGTCGGGCTCGCGGTGGCACGAGCAATGGCCCGGGGCGGTGTCACACGACGCCAAGCTGCGCCCGTGCTGACAAATCAGGCTTTGCAGCGCCGGGCCGTTGACCCGCATCGGGTCGGCGGCCAGGACGGCCTGGAGATCCTTGGCCACCTCTAGCCACTCCGACTCGCGGGCCGCCACATGTCGGTCTACGCGCAGAGACTTGCCACATAGACAGCGTGCAGACGGTGCAAGGGGCAGACGGCGCGCGCGGTCGGTCCGCGCGCAGTCGGGGCACAAGCGCTGGATCGGCTCCTGATGGATCAGGCACATCTCCCACCCCAACAGCATGCCTTGGCGCAGCCAGATGCCCATCCCCAGGGACTGGAGCTGTTCGCGCAGGCACGACCGGCAGACGCCCGGCTTGAGGATGAAGGCATGCAGACTGGCCCGCAATAGCTTGACCGCCTGGTGGTCAGGCCCCAGGAGGGCATCGCGCAACAACAATTGTCCGACGTGGGGCGCTTCGAACGCCATCGCCAGGGGCAGAAAGCTATGCTGATAGGCCAGTTGGAGGGGCGGCTTTGCCTGTGCCTGCAAGATCGCGGACACCGCTTCGAGTTCCGTGCCGAACAGCGGCGCATCGGTACAATGCGCCAGCGTCGCAATCTGCGCCCGTCCGACCTGGCTCGAGGCGAGCAGGATTTTGGCGGCACGCGCCGCAAACGCGCTGCATAGCTCCTCCGGCTGGATGGGCAGCAAGGTCCCGAGCAGATGCTTGCTCATGGCGATCTCCGCGGCGGGTGATCGGGCACGTCACGCACACCAGTGCAACCGGCGGCATCGAGCAGGCGACGGACCCCCGGCCATCGCGTCATCCGCGCCAACGCGTACTCGTCGATGCCCATCAGCCGGCAAATCGCGCGCCGGGTGCACCGCCGCCGCAGGCCCGCGCGCACCTCGGCTTGCAGATGCGCCAGCGCCTGGCGCAGCCGTGCCGCTACGGCACGGCCCTGGCCCTTGGGTCCGGGATCCACCGTGCGGCTCCGCCCGGCCGGCCAGGCCACGGGCCGCTGGGTGGCCAGCCACTGCGCGTCATGCGCGCGCAGCCACGCCAAGGCATTGGGCTCGTAGCGCTGCAGCTGATTCGTCGACATCCACGGATAGCGCCATTGCACGCTCAGCCAGGCCGCCCGTGCCCGCTGGCGCAACCGTTCGGCGAACCCCGCGTCGCACAGCCCGCGATAGCCCCGCTCCCGGACAATGCGGTGCACCGTGGCCTGGCTGGTCCGGATCAGCGTCGCAATCTCCGCGCAGGTGCAGCCCCGCCCCAGCAACGCGGGAATCTCCTCGCGCTCGTAGTGCCGGCGGCGGTCGACCGGACAGGGCCCCGGACCACTGGCCTGCTTGACCGCCCATCCCGCACGTGCGTGGCCCGGCGCACGCAGGCAGACCGGCGATCGGCCGGCCGCCATCGTCCCGGCCAGAAAGCCATCCAGGAGCACGATGTACAACGGGTGTAGGCGTCGCTCCTCATCGTCCAGCCAGGCGCATATCCTTGCGCACCGCGTGGGGAGTGTCGCCAAACGCGTCAAGGGCGGTGGCAGCGCCGCCTGCGCGACAAATGCCTCGAAGTCGCGGCGCAATGGCCTCGCATGGTAGCGACCGTCGGGTCGGCAGTAGCCGGCCTGCGCCATCCGGGCCCGAAAGACGCCACGGGCCTGCTTTGGGTCCATCTGGGCCACAACGAAGCTGGACCGGGCAAAGGCAATCTCGGACGCCGAGGCGTCACGTGGGCGGCGATCGAGAAACCCGGGGCCCATTTCGGTCGCCAAGTGTAACGCTGTCTCGTGCTGCCAGCACACGGTGACACCCGGTGCATAGTGCGGATAAAAATCGGCCTCGATCCCGAACGTGCGCCACGCTTCGCCGCTGCAGGTGCCGCAGAGTTTGCGGGCCACCAGACCGCCGGCAAACCACGCGGGCAACTGCCAGTGCCGCACCGGCCCGCCCCCATCCAGCACCCGACTGTTGAAGGCGTCCAGCTCCCGACGCGCCAGCCCGATCGCGCAGAAGGCGAACAAGGTCCGCGTGTCACGCAATTGCTCGCCGGATCCCACCAGCCCGGCATACAAGGCCGCCAGCAGGCGCAAGGGGCAGTCCACCGTGCCGAAGGCCAGCCGCGTCATGCCCTGCGTGCGGCCCACGCCGGCGGCCTGTGCCAGCGGCGCGCGCAGCGCCCGCGCCAGGCTACTGGCCGACTCGAACGCCGGGCGTGGGCCCAGGGGCACGAAGGTCTTCTGTGAGGCCATCTGCACTATCGCCCCTTCTTGCGCTTCGGCAATACGAAGGCCAACTCGGGATCCTTGGTCATCGCCACCGGAAACCAGTCCCGCAACTCGCGCGCCTGCAAGGACTGCAGGGGCCGTTCATGGGTCGCGGTGAAGTGGGTCCAGCAGGCGAAGGGAACGGCCGCCGCGCCCCGACAGTTCACGAGGTGCAAGTCGTGCAATGCCCGATCGGCGGCCGCTCGCGACTCATGATGCAGGAGGCTCAGGTACTCGGTGAGCGCCGCCTCGATCCAGTCCCGCTGGCCAAAGCACTGGCGGGCCACGTCGAGCATCTCGCCCGGCACTTCGCCGGCCAGCCCCAGGGCGGACCAAGCCTGCGCGATGGTCGCGCGGGCGTCGGCGGGACCGAGCCTGGGAATCTCGTAGCACGGCTCCGGGAAAAGATGGCAGTACGCAGCCGTGAGCGGGCTGTGCAAAATGGCCGACGTGACGAACACGGCGACGGGGACGCCCCAGTCGCGAATCTTCTCCAGCAACCCCCACACTGCCGTCAGGCCAGTCGACAGATGCTGGCTGTCGACGCCATAGACCGCCAGCAGGCCGACATGCAAGCCGGCCAACACCTGGCGCAGGTGGCCTTCCTGCGCGCGCAGGTTGGTAAAGCGCTCGCTGCGATAGAGTTGCGTGTCTTCGAGGTCGTCAATCGCGTCGCAGATGTTCAGGTAAAGATCGGCCGGGTACGGCCGCTCTGGCATACGCACCGGCAGCAGCCCAATCTGCTCGATACTGGCATCCGTCTCGTGGATGGTGCCGTCGGCCAGTCGTTCGAACACATGCTTGTGTTCGAAAAAGGGACCAATCATGGCCTGCATGGCCCGCAACAGCTTCGCCACCTGCATGGTGCAGGGCGCGCTGACGAGGAGCGACTGGGGGATGGCATGCGTGGCGTTGCTGCGCGCCAGCTCCCGGTGGCCCCAGCCGTCCCAGCCCACCGCACGCAGATAGGTCCGGTTGATCTCCGCCAGCGATTCGCCGTAAGCCGCCGTGGCAAGCCAGATCATGGTCAGCATGCGCTCGGCCACCTCCTGCTCGGCCGCCGTGGGCACAAACACGCGGCCCAGGGCATAGCGCTGCCGCACCCATGGCGGCAGGCAGGCGCTGACGGCCTCGGGCGGCTCGACCTGCGCCGCGTCGATCAGGCGTGCCGCAAGCGTCTTGCGCGGCTGGCCCGGAGTCGGCAAGCGATCCAGCAAAAAGCTGCGCGGCGTGAGATCGGTGAAGAGCCGGGATGGCGGCAGCGGCGCGGCGGGTATCGCCACGTCGATGCGCCCGCGCGTGTTCATGGCCCTCCTCTGCCAGTCAAAAGCGCCGGCACGGTCTGGGAAGATCCTCGCTCCAGCTTAGTGCAGCCACGGCGCGAGGCCCGAATGGCACCACCACACAGGCGGGTAAGGCGGCTGTAGCGCATCGCTACCGGCGGCGTAGCTCCCGCTAGTGGGGCGCACTGGCCCACCAGCGCCGCATCGCCCCGTGTCGCCGAACGGCTTCCGCGCGCACGTAGCGCGATGTGGTGGCCAGCGACGCGTGGCCCACGTTCTGCTGCACCACTTCGATCGGGACGCCCCCTGCCAGGGCATGGCTCACATGGGTATGCCGCATCCAGTGCGTACTGGCGCGTTGCAGGCGGGCGGCCGCGGCGGCATCGGTGGGTGCAAGATGCGCGGCACACTGGGCGAAGAACCGCTTGATCTGGCGATGAAACGTGCTGGCGGCGATCGGCGCGGCCGGATCGAAGGCCCCCAGGCGCGCCCAGGGCGTGCGCTCCGCCCGGTCGGTCGCCGCCCCCAGCAGCGCGGCCCCTGCTGCTTGCTGGGGGTCGTCGGGCAGGCCGCGGGCGCGCAGATAGGCGCGGAGCTGGGCGATCCGGCAGGCCGCCACGGGCACCTCGCGCAGGCGCCCGCCCTTGCCGATCACGCTCAGCCACCACGCGTCACCGGCATCCGCGCTCCGCTCGCAGTGCAGGTCATCCGTGGTCGCCGCAACCAGTTCCGACAACCGCAGGCCCGTCTCGTACAGGAACGGCAGGGCGAACTGCAGCCGCTGATTGACCGAGGAGGCCGGCAAGGCCGCCAGCTCTCCCCGCACAAACACCCACTGGTCCGTGGCGAAGCTGCGCCCCGGATCCAGGTGCGGACGCACCGCGCGTGGCGCCCGCACCGCGCGCCACGGGTTGCCACTCAGATACCCCTGGTCGACCAGGAACGCATACAGGTTGCCGAGCACGGCGAGCGCATAGGCACACGAGGCGGGCGAGAGCGGTCCGGCCAGCGGCCGCCACCGCGCGCTCCAGCGGGGCTGGGCATGCGTGCTGCACCAGTCGGGCGGCGGTGCGAGCAGGAAGGCCCGATAGGCCACGGCGTCCTCGATCGTCACGGACGACAGCGCGCAGCGCCGCGCGAGCACCGCCCACAGCAGGAATCGCTCGGCCTCCTTGCGGTACGCCCGTTGCGTGCAGGTGAGCGAACCGCTCTGGCCGTCGCCCTTGCTGGCGAGCCACGCCAGCACCGCGTCCCGGTCGTTATCGGCCGCCAGCCGGCACTGCGCGCGCGGACAGCGGTAGGCCCCGGCGCGCCCGTCGAGGGTCACGGGCGGCGTGAACCGCTCGAGCGGCACGAATGGACTGCACGCGTGCTCCGCCAGCGGCGGCGCGGCGCCATCGGCCACGGGGTCGGGGTCCGGTACCTCGCCTAACGTGTCCGCGTGCGCGCGCAGGAACGCGGTGATCGCCCGGGCCTTGCGCGCGCCGATGCCGCGCAGCGGACGCCACCAGCCGGGTCCCCGGGTCCGCAGGCAATGCACCAGGTCCCCCAGGGTCGCGAGGCGCGCCCGGTGCAGCCGGGCGGCCACGGCGTCGACCAGCCACGCCTCGCAGCCATCGGCGGGCGACACCGGCTGGGCGACTTGCGCCTCGAGCGCGTGGATGGCGTCAAGCTGGCGCTGCAGCAGATGCAGGCGCCGCCGCTCGCGCGAGCGCATCGTGCCCCCGGGGGGTGCGGAGGGCGAATAGGCCGCCGCCCACGCCGCCAGCTGCTCGGCCTCGCCAAAACCGTCGAGCCCCTGCGCGGCCACGAAGGCGGCCAGGGTGGGGGGAGCATCCGGCGATGGCGGCGGTGCGAGCTCCAGGCGCAGCAGCCGGGCCCGGGCGAAGTCGCCGCCGCGCGCCGCCGCCGCGCCCAGTTCGGCACGCACCCAGGCTGCCATGCGGTGTACGCGCGGGCCGTCGTCGAAGGCGCCCGCGTCGCCCAAATAGCGCGCCCACATGGCACGCGGCGACAGGCCCTGCGCCACCGCACGCAGGAAGGCGAAGTGGCCGCGGTGCAGGCGCGGGCGCAGCACGCTGTAGGGACCACGCGGCGGTGCGGGCGCAGGCGAGTCAGGGGGCACAGACGCGGCCATGGCAACTCCAGGCGTCGGAGAGCGCACGGCACGGGCGGGATAAAGCACGCAGGCCGCAAGTGTCGGCCAATTTACGATAGCAGATAAGCAGAGTTATCCTGCAGTGGACCCGCGCATTTTGGGGGCCGCGTTGCACCCCAACCCGTTAGAGGTGATTTGAGAGTTTTTGCGGCAGAGTTTTTGAGCGCAGCAACCCTGCGCGAACTGTAGGTTGTTGCATTTATTTCGTCGCCGATGGCCTCACGTCGCGCTGTACGGTACGCGAGATTCTCTTCGTGAGAGCTGACGTCGGCGCAGCCTCCCGTCGCCGTTTAAGTCACCGCATCTTGGTGCTGACGGTGCTGACGAACCCGATAGCCATCGGGTACAGGGAACGACGCTGCCTACGTTAGCAATAAGGTTCAAAGCGCCTGGGTTCGCTCAGCACTGTGCCGCCGGTGACCGCTTGAACCGCAAGGTAGTACTCCGTCACCGCCAGCATTTGGAGTCCACCTGCTTCCTTTACGAAACCCTCAGGCACATCCGGATCAGACGTCAGACACCTCTTCTCCGCTTTCATTTCTTTCATGCCCCAGTTGACATAGAAGCGGAGTCGATCGGCCTCCTCCTTGAATCCGGTGAGTGCTGTGACCAATGCGTCCGAATCCAGCTCGAAAAGCGGTACCTCATCAATACGGTGAAGCGCCCGGCTGAATCGATCCGCATCGTAACTCTGGGCAAAGGCCACAAATCTAAAATCTGGACTTTCGCCCTCGAACTCGACAGACACGTCCAGACACTACTGGTAGAGGGCGTCCGCGATCGCCTTGACGGACGACCAGCGTCGCTTGAGCCGATCGCCTTCCAGTTGCCCCGCCAGTCGTCTGCTTTCGTTCACTTGACGCATGGCGAAGTAGCTTGCACCCAGTATGGTGGCGACCGAGCCCACAGCCTGAAACCAGGCGGCGACGGTCTGGCCGTCTTGACTACCGGGAAAGAACGCGGCGAGTTGGAGCGAAATAAGCGTCAAGGCCATAACGGCAGAGATAGCCATGAAGGCGCTACGATTTGCAGACACCCAACGTTTAGCCCCTTCAAGTACGGACATCTGTGATCTCTCCTATTTGTTCGCGGCAGCCACGCTAGGCCCCTCCCGACGATGGCGATAGACCACACTCACGGCGACGGCCGATCATGAAATCTCGTCGGACGCCGCAAGTGCGCCGATACCGGGAATTATCCTGCAGTGAATCCGTGCATGTCGTCAGGCTGGTCACGCCCAATGCTAGATCTCTCGGAGCTGTCCGAAGTCCAAACTTTCGATGCGCTGCTTCGTTTCAGCTCAATAGTCAACGGTCAGGGATGGTTGCACGTGGGGCGAGAGCATATAAGCGACTTTATCGGCGCTCTCTTGCCGCTGGGCGCAAGTTGGCACGTCTTCTGCAGCGGAGCTACCGGTCAACGACTTCAAAACACCCTACAAGAACTCTGCGTGTCCCACCATCAGCTGCTTGCTCACGAAGCGAGCGGACCGACATCGCTCCACGTCATCACGCCTCCCGACTTGACCGCGTACAGGACTCCGAATCCATGATGACGGTAGCGGAGTAAGACAACGGCCGATTCACCACCAAGTGAACTCACGCAAAAACGACCCGGCGTCGACGCCTAACGCCTGCAGCCAGTCGTGGAGTTCGACGACATCTAGTCGACGCTCCAGTGACTCGACCTTTGAGACGAATGATTGCGGTCGACCTAGTGCATCCGCCATGGACTGCTGGGTGGTCCCTGTAGATTTCCGGAGTTCAATGAGTTTGCGAACTATCGCTTGATAACGATCGTCGTGGATGGTTTTCATCCCCGCGATGCCATCATCTAATTAGAAATATCCCAAAACGGGATAATGTTCGCAGATTCCGGTAGAATGCACACTCACCAATGGCTTAGAGCAACAAGCGCTCACAACAGTCCACGTACCAGAAAGATATGCTACTGCTAGATTCCACTTGGACTGATCGAACGCCGGCCCTGCGCACGATGGCGTACCCGTTCATTCCCTTTCGCTATGCTGCGCTGTGTGGCCGCCTGCCGTGCTTTCTCTTGAAGCTGCGAATCGGTCCCAAGCACGATTCTGTCATACAGGCTCTTTTGATTTCCGGCGTTTCTGATTTGTTTGTTGTGCTTGAAGACCCTGCGTACTGCCGCGAAGGGAACACACTTTCGATACTCCATTTCCCCGAGCCCATGGAAGGAGAGTCGCCGCACCTCGAGCACGTTGCCGCCCTCAGGGTTTACTTGGCAGACGGTCGAGAAGTCGTTTGCTACGAAGACTTTGAGGGTCTGGAGCACTATCTGTTTCCGGAGGACACCGGCTTGCTCTGTCGCGACGGAACGGTGGGCGAGTATTTGTTTGCTACCGGGAAGGCCCAATAGCCTGTCGCGCCGCGCCGGCGTAAGTTCAATGAGTGGGACTGCCTACGCATGGACAAGCTAGATCGCCGTCAATTGAGACACTGCGTACCAGTCATCAATTCGGGTGGCCGCCCGGCCTATGTGCCACTGTCTTCGGTACCTCAACCTTGGCAAGATGAGCTTAGGGACATCATAAGGCGTGAACAGGTACCCATATTTTCCCTAGAGGGTCGCGGCGACTGCATGTTCGTTTGGGACTGGTCAAGCTGGCTCGATGATGAACTCTTCTGTCCTTTCTAGCGATGGTTAAGCGCCGCTGGAAGCAAGAGTTCCGTGAGAGGGACAGCCTACGCATGGACAAGCTAGATCGCGATCGTTTGGGATGCTGCGTACCGATCATCAGCTTTGAGGGCCGAACCGCCTGTGGGACTAGTTTGCCTGACTAAAAGGACCTCGTTGGAACCCAACGTGTGAACGCTCAGGCGCAATCCGTAGCAATCTCAGTAATATCAGCGCCCGGTGATATCAAAAAGAGCACAGATGGACACATTTTACGTTCCTTTAACAAGGTGCGAACATAATGAATTGGTGATGTCGGTACTCGAATGCACCAATCATTGCCAACAATGATGTGTGAAATTATTGGCATTTTTGTCGTTGTGCGTGACAAATAATCGGCGACAAAAAATGGAGAAGGTCGGTACGGCCGCCTCCAGCAAGGCGTGGCGGGCGATTGAACACCCTCCGTACCGACCTCAATGTCGCGACGTACCAACCTTATTGTCGCGATACACCGCTCATGGCGAGCGGAGCCCGAATCACCTCAAATACTGAAACAGGTTCATCCCCTGGATCTGCATGAACGATTGCTGGGCGCCCTGGAGTGCAGTCTGGCGCTGGTAGTACTCGGTGATGGCCGACGCGTAGTTCAGGTCCTGCAGGTCGGACAGCGCGGACTTGCTGTTCAGGTCGCGGTTCTGGCCGATCGTGTCCAGCGCGTCGAGTTCCTGCATGCGCGAGCCCACCGACGACCGGACCGTCAGCACGTTGTCGAGCGAGTTGCCCATCTGGCGAATGCCGGTAGCCAGCACGTTCTGCAGGTTGGCGTTGGCGGCATCCGTGTTCGCGCCGGTGTCGATCGGCTTCTTCAGCGCGCTGATGACGTTCTGCAGGTTCGCGAAGATGTCCGCGCCGGCCTGTTGCGCGGGCACGGCCGTTAGCGAATCGCCAGCGGCCGGCGTGCCCTTGACCGTGAACGATACGCCGCCCACGTTGATGGGCGTGCCATCAGAGTAGGGCTGCGCCGTGCCAATCGCGGTGCCCGTGGTGGCGTTCGACACCTGGTACTCCATTGCCCCGGTCGTGGCATTGGGCTGGAAGGTCAGCTTCAGCGGCGTGCCATAGAGCGGGTTGGTCGGATCCGAAACGGAGATCGGCCCATACGTGGCGGTACCGGCGTTGCCGGCATTGCCATTGAGCACGTAGCCGGCGTTGGTCGTCACGCTCATGAAGACCTCGGCGCCGGTGTTGCCCGATTCCATCTGGCGCGCGACGTCAACCTGCAGCAGCTGATGGCTGTTGTCGCCCTGGTACACAGCCGCGCCGGCGGCGTTCTTCGCAAACGGTACCGTGTTGGCCTGCAAGCCCGCGAACAGGTAGTTGCCGTTGCCGTCGTCGGCGTTGGCCAGGCCCATAAGCTGATCGTACTGCCCCTGCAATGCCGTGGCCAGCGACGCGCGGTCGGTGTCACTCATCGTGCCGTTACCGGCGTTCACCAGCAGCGACTGGATATTCTGGATCGTGGTCGTGACCGACTGGAGCGTGTTCTCCTCCAGGCCCAGCGATGCATTCGCCTGCTTGCGGGTCGTGGCGTACTGCCCGTTCACGGACTGGGCCTGGGCGACACCCAGTGCGCGCGTGGCAGCCACGGGGTCATCAGACGGTGTCAGGATGCGGCGGCCGGTGCCAAGTTGCTGTTGCACATACAGCAGCTTGGACTGCTGGTTGTTCATCGAGGCCAGGCCTTGCTGGTACAGGGTGGAGGTAGCGACGCGCATGGCGTGATTCCTTCGTATCCGTTTGAACTAACTGTCAGTGGAGAACGTGGCCCGGTCAGCCGATGCTGAGGAGCGTGTCGATGATCGTGCTGGCCGTCTGGATGACCTTCGCATTCGCCTGATAAAGCTGCTGGAACTTGAGCAGGTTCACCGTTTCCTCGTCCATGTTCACGCCGGACACCGACTGCTGCGCCGACGTAACCTGCGTGGTGATGCTGTCCTGCGACTCCGAGGCAATGCTTGCCGACTTGGCATCGCTGCCCACCTGGTTGACCAGCGACGCATAGGCGTCGTTGAAGCTGGACGTGCCGTTGATCGTCTTGGCGGTCTGCAGCTTGGCCAGCGCCAGGGCGTTGCCGTTGTCAGCCGTCGCGCCGGAGTTGCTCGACAGCGTGAACGTGTCGCCCGCCTTCGGCGTGCCGTCGAAATGGAAGGTCAGCCCACTGAAGGTGTAGTCGGTGCCGGTACCGCTGGCGGCAGTGCTGGTCGGGGTCACTACGTTACCCAGGGCATCGGTGAACGTGTAGCCGGCGCCCGTGTAGGTCGCCGTGATCTTGCCCGACAGTTGCGTGAAGCCCTGCGCCACGCCGCTGAGCTTGGCCGTGCCGGATCCGGTGTTCTGCGTGCTGGCGTCGGCGCGTGCCGGCGAAGCGGCGGCCACCTTGGCCGGGTCCGTGATCAGCGTGCCGAAGCCTGCCGCGGCATTGCGTGTCGGCTGGATCAGGAACGAATCGTTGGCGCTCATCGGTCCGTTGAGACTGACGGAAATGCCGTCCGCGGAAATGCCGCTCAACGAGGTCGACGTCGCCACGACGGTGTTGTCCGACAGACGCGTCAGCGAGTAGTTCGTGCCGTCGAACTTCAACGAGTAGTCGCTGGTAGTCAGGCTGCCGGCGTTGGTGATCGTGGCCGTGGCGACCGCGTTCGACTTATTGTTCGCGTTCGCGTACGTCGTCGGCTGGCCCAGCGAGAAGAGATCGGTGCCCGTTGCGCCGTTCAGGTCGATACCGAGCTTGTGCTGGTTGTTGAACACCTGGCCAATCGCCAGCGACAGGCGGCCGATGGCGTTCTGCGCCTGGTCGAGCGACTGGCTACGGAAGCGCAGCAGCCCGCCAATCGAGCCACCTGTCACCGAACCATCTTCCGACTGCACCGTGTTGCCGTTGGGCAGCGTGTAGCCGATCGTGATGCGGCTCGGGTCCGCGGCCGACGGCACTGCGGTCATATCGTACGATTCGGAGCCCATCACCAGCGGCTGGCCGTTACCGACGAAGACGTTATACGTATTGCCATCCTGCACCACGACCTTCGCGCCCACCAGCTTGGTCAGCTCGGACACGGCCTGGTCGCGCTGGTCCAGCAGGTCGTTGGGAGGCTGTCCGCCCGATGCGGCGGTCAGTTGCGAGATCTGCTTGTTCAGGCTGGCGATCTGCTTGGTGTAGTCGTTAACCTGACGCACCGACGACGTGAGCTGCGTGTTGATGCCGTCCTGAAGCTGCTTGAAGTAGTCGCTCGACGCCTTGACCTGGCCGCTCAGTGCCTGGGCGGCGGACAACATGCCTTGCCGCGCCGCGGTGTCGCCCGGCGTGTCCGATACCGTCTGCACGGCGGCAAAGAACTTCTGCATCAGCGGGGCCAGGCCCGCGTTCTGGTCAGCCAGCAGGTTGTCGATCTGGGATATCTGGCTCGAGAACGTGGACAGCTCGCTGCTGGCCGATGTGGCCGTGCGAAGCTGGCCGGTCAGGAAACCGTCGTAGACGCGCTGCACGGTAACAGTGCTGGAGCCCTGGCCGAAGAATCCGGAGCCCGTGAACTGGCCGCCGGCCGACGCGATGATCGTGCTCTGGCGCGTGTAGCCCGGAGTCGCGGCATTGCTGAAGTTGTGGCCAGTGGTCGTCAGCGCGTTCTGCGCCACGTTCAGGCCCGACAGACCGATATTAAACAGAGACATGTTTGTCTGACTCCGGATCGAATGGCAAGCCGGCGGCACACGGCCGACGGCGGTGGATGTGCTGAATAACGGCCGGAACGTCGCTCAACTTTAGCGCTGTGAATCGTGAAGATGCGGGGTAGTTGTGAGCGCGTACTCTCGTGAAGAATTGCTTCCACAAACGCCAATAGCGCGACTGACAAGCGCCGCGCCATGCAGGTTCACCGATTGTTTTCTCCCCTCGCCCACAACGCGGCATAGGGGACCAACCCGCTATCGCAATGCTTCAGGTTGAAACCTTCTTCATGATCCGGACGAGCTTCTCGCCGTAGGCCGGATCGGTGGCATAGCCCGCGCGCTGCAAGCCGTGGGCGGCCTCGTCGGCGCTGTTTGCCGCCACCACGCCCGCGTAACGCGGGTTGGAGGTCAGCAGCCGCGCATAGTCATTGCAAGCCTCTTCGTACGAGCCATAGGCTCGGAAGCGGGCACGCACCTTCTGCGGCTGGCCATCGACGTATTCGGTGGTCAGTATCTCCGTCGTCGGGCCCTTCCAGTTCGCACCGGCCTTGATACCGAAGACGTTGAACGACGTCGAGCCATCCGCATTAAGGATCTCGCGACGTCCCCAGCCCGATTCGAGCGCGGCCTGGCCAACGATCAGCTTGGCCGGCACGCCCGATGCGCGCGACGCGACCATGGCCGGGCCCGCCATGCGGTTGACGAAGCTGCTGATGTGTTCGGGTGTGTCGTTGGGCAGTTGTCCCAGTTGGGACTGGCCATTGCCCTGCCAGTCGGCCTGATTCTGGTACTGGCGCACGCCGGCGGTCGGGTTCCACGCCGGGCCGGGCAACGTCGTGCCCACCGGCAATGCCGGGCCATCGGCATCGGTCGCGCCACGGCCGTCAAGCAGCCCGGCCATCTGGGCATCCTGGATGCTTGCCGCGGTGACCCCGCCAGCCGTAGCCATGTTCGGCGGCAGTTGCTGGCCCGTGGCGCGCGCAAGCTGCCGGATCATGACATCGGCCAGGCCGATACCACGTGTGGAGAGCTGTTGCGACAGCTGCTGGTCCATCATCGACATGTAGAGCTTGGTCTGCTCGTTGTCGAAGAGGCCGTCAGACGGCGTCGCGTCACGCATGCTCTTCAGCACCATGTTCGTGAACACGGCTTCGAACTGCCTGGCGGCGGCCTGCAGCGAACCGCTGTTGTTGCCGGCGCGCGCCTGGTTCTTGAGCGCCTCGAACCCTTGCGTGTCGAGCGCGAAGCGCTGCGAGATATCGGACTGCCCGGAGAGCGTCGCGCCCGTCATCAGATGATCTCCAGCTCGGCGCGCAGGGCGCCCGCGGCACGCATGGCCTCCAGGATCGTCTGCAAGTCGGCCGGGGTCGCGCCAAGCGCGTTCAGGCCCTTCACCACTGCCGCCAGCGATGCGCCGGCCTTCACGATCTGGAGTGATCCACCGCCCTGCTTCAAGTCGATCTGCGACACCGGCGCCACCACGGTCTGCCCCTGGCTGAACGGCCCCGGCTGGCTGATGACCGGCTGCGTATTGATCACGACCGACAGGTTGCCGTGCGCGATCGCGCAGTCTTCCACGGTCACGGCCTGGTTCATCACGATCGAGCCGGTGCGGGCATTCAGGATGACCTTGGCGGCGGCCTTGGCCGGCGTCACGTCGAGGTTCTCGATCCGGGCCATGAATCCCACGCGCGCCGAGGGCGCCTGCGGCGTGCGCACCTGCACCACGCGGCCATCCATGGCGGCGGCAGTTCCCGCGCCCAGATTGCGGTTGATCGCCTCGACCACGCGCTCGACGGTGCCGAAGTCGGTGTCCTTGAGCTCGAGGTTCATGAAGCCGCCTTCCGGCTGGAAGGAAGGCACGGCGCGCTCTACGATGGCGCCGTTGGCGATGCGGCCCACGGCGAGCTGATTGATCTGCACCTTGCTGCCGTTGGCCGACGCACCCGCGCCGCCCACCAGCATGTTGCCCTGCGCCACGGCGTACACCTGCCCGTCGATACCCTTGAGCGGCGTCATCAGCAACGTGCCGCCACGCAGGCTCTTGGCGTTACCCATCGACGACACCACCACGTCGAGCTGACTGCCAGGCTGTGCGAACGCCGGCAGCGCTGCGGTCACCATCACCGCCGCCACGTTCTTGAGCTGCATGTTCTTGCCCGCTGGCAGCGTGATGCCAAGCTGCGACAACATGTTCTGCAAGCTCTGCGTGGTGAACGGCGTCTGCATGGTCTGGTCGCCGGTGTTGTCCAGCCCCACGACCAGGCCATAGCCCACCAGCGGGTTGTCGCGCACGCCCTGGAACGTCGCCAGGTTCTTCAGGCGTTCCGCATGTGCGTGGCCAAAGCCCAGGCCCAGGAAGAGCGCGAGCAGCAAGCCAGCAAGAAAGACCGCACGACCTGAGCGGGAATGAAGGCCGGGCGGGGTGCCCAAAAGCGAGCCTGGCTTGTGGAAAGGCATCGGAGGCAAAAACATGGCGGAATCAGAACGGAAGGACATTGAGGAAGAAGCGCTGCAGCCAGCCCATGTTCTGTGCTTCGTCGATATACCCCTTGGCGGTGTACTCGATACGCGCGTCCGCCACCTGGGTGGAGAGCACCCCATTGTCGCCAGTGATCGTGCGCGGATTGACCACGCCCGAGAAACGAATGAACTCCGCGCCCTGGTTGATGGCCATCTGCTTTTCGCCGGACACCACCAGGTTGCCGTTGGGCAGCACCTCCAGCACGGTCACCGTGATGGTGCCGTTGAACGTGTTGTTCGCGGAGGACCCGCCGCTGGCCTTCAGCGTGTTGGTACCGCCGATGTCGGCGTTCGAAGCGGAGCTGAACAGCCCAGCCAGCGCGCGCGGCACCGCGTTGAAGCTCAGCGTGCTGTTGCCGGCGCGGCTGGCGTTGGAGCCCGAGTTCTTGCTGGCGTTGATGTTCTCCGTGATCACGATGGTCAGGATGTCACCAACATTACGTGGCCGCCGGTCCTCGAACAGCGGATTGCCCGCCGCGTAGGAAGACGCAAAGATCGAGCCCGTGGGCGCGCTCACCGGGCGCGATTCGGCGCGCGCTGTGGTGGGCAGTTGCACGAGCGGCTCCTTGGGCATCATCGCGCAGCCGCCGCTGGCCAGCGCGGCCAGGCCGACGATGGCGTGTGCGACGAATGCGACGATGCGAGAGCCAGAGCGAGTGGCGGCCATGGTCATTGCCATTTATCCCATCTGGGTCAGACGCTGCAGCATCTGATCCGACGTCTGCACCGCCTTGCTGTTGATTTCGTACGCGCGCTGGGTCTGGATCATGCTCACCAGTTCTTCCACCACGTTCACGTTCGACGCTTCGACGTAGTTGTTCTGCAGCGTGCCTGCGCCGTTCAGGCCCGGCACCGTGGTATTCGGCGCGCCCGAGGCATCGGTCTGCACGTACAGGTTCTCGCCCATGCTTTCCAGCCCGGTCGGGTTCGGGAAAGTGGCGAGTTGAAGCTGGCCCACCGTGGCTGCGTTGGTCGAGCCCGGCTGCATCACGGTCACCGTGCCGTCACGCGCGATGTTCACCGAGGTGTAGTTGGCCGGCAGCGTGATGGCCGGATTGATCACGAAGCCGCTCGACGTGACCAGCTGACCGTTCTGGTCCACCTGGAACGAACCGTCGCGCGTATAGGAGGTGGTGCCGTCTGGCATCGTCACCTGGAAGAAGCCGTTGCCGATGATGGCCACGTCCTTGGCGTTGCCCGTTTGCTGCGGGTTGCCTTGCGTGTGGATACGCTCGGTTGCCACGGGACGCACACCGGTACCGATCTGCATGCCGGACGGCAGCACCGTCTGGTCCGACGACATCGCGCCCGGTTGGCGGATCGTCTGGTACATCATTTCCTCGAACACGGCGCGGCTGCGCTTGAAGCCCGTGGTGGACACGTTGGCCAGGTTGTTCGAGATCACGTCCATCTGCGTCTGCTGCGCATCAAGACCGGTCTTGGCAATCCAGAGAGAGCGGATCATGGTGTTCCTTGTCTTAGCTTATCCGCGCCGGCTTCAAGCCCGCGCGCTTCAATTGTTGGAGAGCAGCGCGTTGGCCCGCTGATCGTTGCTGTCGGCGCCCGTGATCATCTTCATCTGCATTTCGAAGCGACGCGCGTTGGCGATCATTTCCACCATGGACTCGACCGGGTTGACATTGCTGCCTTCCAGCGCGCCGGAGATCACGCGAACGTTGGGGTCCTGCTGAAGCGGGTCCACGCCCGGACGCAGGCGGAAATAGCCGTCGTCACCGCGCGCCAGCCCTTCGGGCGGCGGCGTGACGACGCGCAGCTTTCCTACCTGGGCCAGGCCGTTCGCGGCCTCGCCCGGGCCACGCGCGGTCACGGTTCCGTCGGTACCGATCGACACCGTGGAACCGGGCGGAATCCCGATCGGACCGCCGTCGCCCATGACCGGCAGGCCCAGCGAGGTCTGGAGCTGCCCGTCCGGCGACACCTGCAGCGATCCCGCTCGGGTGTATGCCTCGGAGCCGTCCGGCATCTGCACCGCCAGCCAGCCGTTGCCCTGCAGCGCCACGTCCAGGTTGCGGCCCGTATAGCTGAGCGGACCGGCTTTCATGTCGGCGCCTGGCGTCGAGGCCAACGTGAAGGCGCGTGTCTGCGTCTCCTGCCCCACCACCGGCACGGCGCGGTACATGTTGACCTGCGCCTTGAAGGCCGTTGTGGAAGCATTGGCCAGGTTGTTCGATACCGCGGCCTGCTGGTCGAGTATCTGCTTGGCGCCCGACAGGGCGGTGTAGATCATGCGGTCCATGACGCTGCTTGAAGTTCAGGCTGAGATCAGAGGTTCACCAACGTCTGCATGACCGTGTCCTGCGCCTTGATGGTCTGCGCGTTGGCCTGGTAGTTGCGCTGGGCGACGATCAGGTTCACAAGCTGGCCGGACAGGTCCACGTTCGACTCTTCCACCGAGCCCGACTGCAGCGTGCCCATCGAACCGCCGGCCACGCCGAGCAGTTCCTGGCCCGAGGCGCCGGTGGCGGACCACACGTTGTTGCCTTCCGGCTTCAGGCCTTCGGCATTGCCGAACGCGGCCATGGCGATCTGGCCCAGCGACTTCGTCTGCTCGTTCGAGAACGAACCGAGAATCGTGCCGTCTGACTGCACCGAGAAGCCCAGCAGCGAGCCCGACGTGAAGCCGTTCTGCACGATGCTCTTCGGGTCGTTGTCCGCGCCGAACTGGGTGGTGCCCGACAGATCCAGCGTAGCCGTCATCGCGGCGGCGCCATTGGCGGCCGGCAGCGTGACCGTCGGCATCGTGGTGGCGCTCGGCGCCTTGAGCATGCCGTTCGCATCGAACGACAGCTTGACCGTCTGCAGCACGTTGCCGGACGCGTCGGTCACGTTCATGTCCCAGTCCGTGCCGCCGAATGCGTTGGGCGGTGCCGGGGTCGTCGCCGGGATGCTCTTGCCGAAGTACGCGGTGAGCTGCTGCTTGTTGCCCAGCGAGTCATACACCGTCATCGCCGTGCTGTAGTTGAACATGGTCGAGTTCGGCAGCACGGGCGGCGTGGCGCCCGGCGTGCTGACGAACGCGTTGGTCGGTACCGTGCTGCGCGAATCGAGCTGGAACTGAGCCTTGATGTTCGTGGTGGCCTGCGGCGGCATCTGCGCATTGCTGATCACGATCGGCTGCGGCGCCACACCGCCGGCCGTGGTGCCAGCCGGGTAACCGGTGACCTGCAGGCCCGACGCATTGACCAGGCGGCCATCGTCCAGACGCTGGAACTGGCCATTGCGCGAGTAGTACACCCCGCCGTCCGTGCTGGCCAGACGGAAGAAGCCGTTGCCGTTACTGATGGCCACGTCGAGGTTGCGTCCGGTCGACGAGATATTGCCGTTGGTGAACGACTGCACCACCGAATTCACGCGCGTGCCCAGGCCGATCTTCGAACCTGCGTAGACATCCGCGAACTGCGCGGTCGATTGCTTGAAGCCAACCGTGTTCGCGTTGGCGATGTTGTTGCCGATCACGTCCAGGTTGGACGCCGCGGCGTTCAGGCCGCTTACCCCTTGACCAAAACCCATGATTAACCCCTATGTAGGCTGTCGTTCGTGAAATGCCCGCGCGTATGCCGGACCGGGTGATATGTAGATGCGTTCAGGAAATACGGCGTACGTCGTCGACGCTGGCAGTCTGGCCGTTGCCGAGGTCGACCAGCACGCCCGAACTGTCGCCGCTGATCGCTTGCACCTTGCCGTAGACCAGCGACACCGGCTTCACGTCCTTGCCGTTGGCTGTCGCGGCCACCTTGAAGCTGTAGTCGCCATCCGCGACGGCGTTGCCCTGGTCGTTCTTGCCGTCCCAGGCGACATCCTTCACGCCAGCGGTCTGGCCCTTCATGTCGATCGTGCGCACCACGTTGCCGCTGGCGTCGAGCACCTGCACGGTCACGCTGTCTGCGGTCGAAGGAATGTCCACGCCAATCTGGCCCGGCACGCCGCCGGACACGCTCACGGCAGAGCCCGGCACCATCACGGTCTTGCCGATCAGGTTGGCGGAGTCCATCGCACGGCTGGCAGCGGTCTGCTGCAGCAGCTGAGTCATCGTGGTGTTCATCGTCTGCAGGCCGCTGACGGTGCTGATCTGCGCGAGCTGCGAGGTGAGCTGCGAGTTGTCCAGCGGATTGAGCGGGTCCTGGTTGTTCATCTGCGTCACCAGCATCGTCAGGAACTGGTTCTGCAGATCGGCGGCGCTGGCGCTGCCGTTCTGCAGCGCCTGGTTCACGGCCGAAGTAGTGCTGCTGCCAACGTTGGAAGTGGTGGTCATGGTGGGTTCCGGCTAGTCCTGGAGATTCGGAAGGTTGGGCTTCACTGACCGATGGTCAGTGTCTTCAGCATCATGTTCTTGGCGGTGTTGAGCACCTCGACGTTGGCCTGGTACGAACGCGATGCGGAGATCATGTTGACCATCTCTTCCACCGGATTCACATTGGGCATCGTCACGTAGCCGTTGGCGTCCGCGAGCGGATGGCTCGGGTTGTGCACCATGCGTGCCGGCGCGGTGTCTTCCATCACCCCAGCCACCTGCACGCCGCCAACATCGCTCTGGCCGGGCGTGGGCGCCATCTCGAAGATCACCTGCTTGGCGCGATACGGCTGCCCGTTCGGGGCCACCGCGCTGTCCGCGTTGGCCAGGTTCGAAGCCGTCACGTTCATGCGTTGCGACTGCGCGGCCATCGCCGAGCCCGCCACATCGAAAATGCTCATCGTTCCCACGGCAGTCTCCGTCAGCTCTGGATCGCGGCCAGCATCGTCTTGATCTTGGAACTCATCACCGTGAGGCCCGCTTCGTAGTGGACGGTGTTGTCGGCAAACGCCACGCGCTCGGTATCCATTTCAACCGTGTTGCCGTCGATGCTCGACTGCAGCGGAATGCGGTAGTCGAGTTCATGGCCGGTGGACGTGGGCGCCTGCCCCGGCAGGTGACGCACGGACGTGGTGGACAACGACGTGCCCTCGCTGCGCTGGCCGCGTTCCACCGACTGGGCCAGCGTGCTGGCGAAGTCGAAGTCGCGGGCCTTGTAGCCCGGCGTGTCGGCGTGCGCGATGTTCGAGGCAATCACCGATTGCCGCTGTGTCCTCAGGCTCAGGGCGTCCTGCTGGAAGCGGAACGCTGCGTCAAGTTTGTCCATGATGTCTGCCTTTCCTGCGTGGCTTCAAATGGCTGCATTACGGGGAGAACGCCGTCGCGCCGCCAGGTATACGTGTCCGGCACCGCAGTCGGGCTTCTTCAGGGTTGCCATCTTAGGGGCCGGGTTGTCACGCCAATCGCTGGAATAGGGACGGGAAACCCGCGCATTTCCGCTGCGGTCTCTCGCGACACGCTGCCTACAATGAGCCCCACTGAATGACAACGGCGCATCGCGCACGGGCGGCGCGCCACACTTACATCCTTGCTGGGATGAACGCCATGAATCTCTATCGCCAGGCCGCCGCGCTGTTGGCGCTGGCCGGCATTGCCATGAGCCAGCCAGTGCTGGCCGCGCCCGCCGTTGCCACGCCTGTGACGGCACAAACCCCATCCACACCGTTTGTCGATGACCCGGCCCGCGTGGCCGTGGAGCAGTTCCTGCTGCGCCAGGCCATCGGCCTGCCCGGCAAGGTCAGCGTCCAGGTGGGAACGCCCTCGGGCGGCCGCGCGCCGGAGTGCGTCGATCCGCAACCGTTCCTGCCGCCCGGCGCGGCGCCTTATGGCCGCGTCAACGTGGGATTGCGCTGCGGTGGCGACCGGCCGTGGACCCGCTACATGCAGGCGCGCGTGTCGGTGCTCACTGACTACTATGTGGCCGCGCGCGCGATGGGCCCGGGAGAAACCATTACCGCCGCCGATCTCGAGGTCCGTCAGGGCGATCTGGCCATGCTGCCGCGCGCCGTGGTGACCGACCCGTCGCAGGTGGACGGCGCCGTCTCCGCCAATCGCATCGCGGCCGGTTCGCCGATGCGCACCGACCTGGTCCGGAAGCCGATTGCGGTGAAATCGGGCCAGACCGTCAACGTGACCGTGGAAGGCGATTCGTTCCAGCTCAGCAGCGAAGGCAAGGTGCTGACCGACGCCGCCACCGGCAACATGGTCCAGGTGCGGCTGCGCAACGGCCAGGTCGTCAGCGGGCTGGTTCGCAGCGGCGATACGGTCGTGCTGCAGCAATAAGTCGATGAAAATTGCGGCTTCGGCACTTTTCGCCGTGGCCTGAAGTCACCGGAAGTTAGTCGTCACACGGGCTGGAGGCCTTGGCACAACAGGAAAATGGCAGCGTCACAACCGGCACGGGCCGGGCGTGCGAAAATGCCGCGGAACTGTCAGGCGATCGCGCCGCACCACACCGGAAATACCTAAAGTTTCCGGCGGCGCATCCGATAAGCCAGAGGAACCCAGCAAGGATTTCACCGTGAAGATCAACAATTCCCCCTCGTCCCGGCCCGCCGAGCCGTCGGCATCCGAAGGCGGCGCCCGTCCGGCCGCCAGCGGTGCCGCCGCGTCGTCGGATCCCACCGCCCTGACCGGCGTGCGTGTCAGCCCGCTGGCCGCGCAGGTTCGGGAAATCGGCACGCGCCTGCTGCAGGACAGCGACAGTGATATCGATGTCGCCAAGGTTGCGGAAGTGCGCAAGGCGATTGCGGAGGGCCGGATCCAGATCGATCCCAGCAAGATTGCCGACGGCCTGCTCGCATCGCTTCATGAGCTAAGCCAGGGCGGCAGCAAACCCTGAACTTCACATGACCCAGGCAGCCCTGATCCAGACCCTTTCGATTGAAGCCGGCGCCATTGCGGCCTTTGGCCGCGCCCTTGCGGATGAACGCGAGGCTATCAAGCGACAGGACTTCCAGGCATTGACCGATCTGCTCGGCAAGAAGATGGAACTGGCTCAGGCGCTGACCCGCGCCACCGCCGCGCGCGAGGCGCAGATGATCGCGCTGAAGCTGCGCGTGGGCGCCGGCGGACTGCTGATCGGCGGCCCGCTCGAACCCGGCGTGGCCGAAGCGTGGCGCAAGGTGGTGTTCTTTGCCCACAAGGCCCGCGACGCCAACGAACTCAACGGTGCCATCGTCAACGCGCACCTGGAATTCACGCAGGAAGCGATCCAGGTACTGCGCCAGGGCGGTGCCGGCCCGAACGAAATGTACGGCCGCAATGGCAAGGCAAGCGCCACCGCAGGCGGCGTCAGTCTGGCCGCTGGCTGACACACACCTCGACCGCGACGGGTGCGGCCCCGCACCCAGGTATTCCTGCGCCGGGATGTAAACATTGCGGAACCCGGGTTCCGCTCTATACACTCGAAGCGTTCACTTTTCGGTGATCGCCATGTTCGAGGCCCTGCGAAAGACAACCAGCGCGCTGTTCGACCCCGACCGACGATTCCGTCAGGCCCGCATCTTTCACGCCATGCGCGTGGCGCTGGCCCTGCTGGTCTCGATTGCGCTCACCACCGGCATTCACATCCCGCACGGTGAGTGGGCCACCATCACCGTTCTGGTCGTCATCGGCGGCCTGCAGCACCACGGCAATATCCGCCGGCGCGCCGCCGAGCGCGGCGCCGGCACGGTGATCGGCGCATTCCTCGGGCTGCTTCTGATCCTGCAGGAAGCCTATTTCCACATCCCCGTACTTACCTGGCTGCTGCTGGCCGTGATCTGCGGCTACTGCGCTTACCACGCCGTGGGCAAGGGCGGCTACATCGCGCTGCTGGCGGCCATTACCGTCGTCATCACGGCAGGCCATGGCAACCAGCATGTCGAGGATGCCCTGTGGCGCACGCTCGATGTGCTGATCGGCACGGTGATCGCGCTGGCCTTCTCGTTCGCGCTGCCTGCCTATGCGTCCTACTCCTGGCGCTTTAAGCTGGCCGGCATGCTGCGGAGCTGCGCGGCCGTGCACGCGAAGATCGCGCGCGGGATGCGGGACGAGAAAGAGCGGCAGCAGGACATGATGAAACTCTCGGCGTCGCTGGTGCAGTTGCGCAGCCTGATCCCATCGGTCGCCAAGGAAACCGGCGTGCCAACGGCCGATCTCGAAGAGGTACAACACAGCGCGCGGGTCTGCATCAGCGCGCTGGAAATGCTCGCGGCCATCGACCCCGTGGCGGCCGAGCCGACGGACGAGGAACGCCACATCCGCGATCTGCTGCTGGAAATGGCCAGCGCGCTCGAGTCCGGCGACGAATCCATGGTGCAACTGAACCTGCCGCTGCCCGAACCGCATCCGGATGACCCCTCGATCGGCCACAGCTCCCATACCTTCCTGACGCTGCACCTGGCCGCCGAGATCGGTCATCTGCGCGATCACCTTGCACAAATGGCCCGGCAGAGCCGCTTCCCGTACAACGGCACGCACTGAGCGACCGGCCCGTGATGTGGATTCCAGTGAATGCGTCTGGCCGCCCATCCAAATCGTAAAAATGAACTTTGAGTCACACGGATGAGGTGTTATTCCCGAGTCCGCCAGTCGGACTCTTCTATAAGATATAAGAATGATGGTTTTTCATCGATTCCTGTCATTGGCTAAATCGATGATTTTGAACGCAAATGGCAGCATGAAGACGGGGTGATAGCCAGACCGATGGTGAATGCGGCTGCATACATTGCGTAAATTTCACATGAAGGATTGCACCTCCGCCATGCAAAATCAGGCAAAATTCGAGTCTTGCCTCGAACCGCGACCCGGAAGAGGCATTTCCCAACCCGAATCTGATGCGAGATAAGCGATGAGCAACCAGCAGCCAACCATCATTTACACCCTAACCGACGAAGCTCCGCTGCTGGCCACCAGTGCCTTCCTGCCCATCATCCGCACGTTCGCTGGCCCGGCCGGCGTGAACGTCGTGACCAGCGACATCTCGGTCGCTGGCCGTATCCTGGGCGAATTCCCCGAATTCCTGACCGAAGCACAGCGTGTGCCGGACAACCTGGCCGAACTGGGCAAGCTCACGCAAGACCCGGACACCAACATCATCAAGCTGCCGAACATCAGCGCCTCGGTGTTCCAGCTCATCAGCGCGATCAAGGAACTGCAGTCGAAGGGCTACAAGATCCCCGACTTCCCCGAAGATCCGAAGACCGAAGAAGAGAAGGCCATCCAGAAGCGCTACTCGAAGTGCCTGGGCAGCGCCGTGAACCCGGTCCTGCGCGAAGGCAACTCGGACCGCCGCGCGCCTGCCGCCGTCAAGAACTACGCCCGCAAGCACCCGCACAGCATGGGCGAGTGGAGCATGGCCTCGCGCACGCACGTCGCCCACATGAAGCACGGCGACTTCTACCATGGCGAAAAGTCGATCACGCTGGACGGCGCACGCGAAGTCCGCATGGAACTGCTGACCAAGAGCGGCAAGACCATCGTGCTGAAGCCGAAGGTCGCGCTGCTGGACGGCGAAGTCATCGACAGCATGTTCATGAGCAAGAAGGCCCTGCTGGACTTCTATGAAGACCAGATGGAAGACGCGCGCAAGACTGGCGTCATGCTGAGCCTGCACGTGAAGGCGACGATGATGAAGGTGTCGCACCCGATCGTGTTCGGCCACGCCGTCAAGGTCTTCTACAAGGATGCGTTCGCCAAGCACCAGAAGCTGTTCGACGAACTGGGCGTGAACGTCAACAACGGCCTGGTCGACCTGTACACCAAGATCGAAACGCTGCCGGAATCGAAGCGCGAGGAAGTCATCCGCGACATGCACGCCTGCCACGAACATCGCCCGGAAATGGCGATGGTGGATTCGGCCAAGGGCATCTCGAACCTGCACGCGCCGAACGACGTGATCGTCGACGCATCGATGCCGGCCATGATCCGTATTGGCGGCAAGATGTGGGGCGCGGACGGCCGCACGAAGGACACGAAGTGCCTGATTCCGGAATCGACGTTCGCCCGCATCTATCAGGAAATCATCAACTTCTGCAAGACCAACGGCGCGTTTGATCCGGTGACGATGGGCACGGTGCCGAACGTCGGCCTGATGGCCCAGAAGGCCGAAGAGTACGGTTCGCACGACAAGACGTTCGAGATCCCAGAAGACGGCGAAGCCCGCATCGTCGACAACGCCACCGGCGAAGTGCTGACCGCCCTGACGCAGCAGGTTGAAGCAGGCGACATCTGGCGCATGTGCCAGGTCAAGGACGCTCCGATCCGCGACTGGGTGAAGCTGGCCGTCACGCGCGCCCGCAATTCGGGCATGCCTGCCGTGTTCTGGCTGGACCCGTACCGTCCGCACGAGGCCGAGCTGATCAAGAAGGTGGAAACGTACCTGAAGGATTACGACACCAACGGT
Organism: Cupriavidus sp. SHE; assembly: GCF_000812445.1. Classification (NCBI taxonomy): domain Bacteria; kingdom Pseudomonadati; phylum Pseudomonadota; class Betaproteobacteria; order Burkholderiales; family Burkholderiaceae; genus Cupriavidus; species Cupriavidus sp. SHE. The sequence goes on from NZ_JWMB01000023.1 coordinate 35,528, forward strand.
CTGGAGATCCAGATCATGTCGCAGGTTCGCGCCATGCGTTACACGCTGGAGCGCGTGATCCGCGGCCTGGACACCATCTCGGTGACCGGCAACATCCTGCGTGACTACCTGACCGACCTGTTCCCGATCATGGAACTGGGTACCAGCGCCAAGATGCTGTCGATCGTGCCGCTGATGGCGGGTGGCGGCATGTACGAAACCGGCGCGGGCGGTTCGGCACCGAAGCACGTCGCACAGCTGGTGGAAGAGAACCATCTGCGTTGGGACTCGCTGGGTGAATTCCTGGCCCTGGCCGTGTCGCTGGAAGAGCTGGGCATCAAGTCCGGCAACGAACGCGCCAAGATCCTGGCCACGACGCTGGACGCCGCCACCGGCAAGCTGCTGGACAACGCCAAGAGCCCGTCGCCGAAGACCGGCCAGCTCGACAACCGCGGCAGCCAGTTCTACCTGGCCATGTACTGGGCCCAGGAACTGGCCGCGCAGAAGGGCGACGCCGAGCTGGCGAAGATCTTCGCGCCGCTGGCCAAGACGCTGACGGACAACGAGTCGACCATCATCGGCGAACTCGGCGCTGTGCAGGGCAAGCCGGTGGACATCGGCGGCTACTACATGCCGGACGCCGCCATGCTGGAAGCCGTGATGCGCCCGAGCCAGACGCTGAACTCGGCGCTGGCGGCAGTGAAGGCCTAAGTCGCGCTCGCCTCGCCGCTGGCCCGGTAGTTCTGGCTGGCGGTGGTGGTTGAAAACAGAAAAAGCCCCGGAGCATTCCTGCTCCGGGGCTTTTTCTTTGATGCTCTGCCGACTTAGGGGCGGGCTAACGCGCCGTCGGTCCCCACCTCGCGATCACGCCATCGCCGCCTGAATGGCCTCGGCGCAGATTGCCTCGTGCCGATCCGCCGAGCCGAAGATCAAATCCGCAACAATGGCGCGCTTGTAGTAATGGCCGATCACGTACTCATCGGTCATGCCGATGCCGCCGTGCAACTGAATGGCCTGCCCGCAGACGTACCGGGCAGCACGGCCGACAAACGCCTTGGCCTGCGAAACCCGGTGCAACAGCGTGGCTTCGTCCTCATGGTCGATGGCTGCCAGCAGCGAGAACAGCATCGAACGCGCCAGCTCCATCTCCGCGGCCATGTCGGACATGCGGTGTTGCAGCGCCTGGAAGCTGCCGATGGGCACGCCGAACTGCTTGCGCACCTTGAGGTAATCCGCCGTGACCGCGACGGCTTTCTCCATGCCGCCCACGAGCTCCGCGCACAGCGCCGCCGTTGCGTGCGCCAACCCGTGGCGCAGCGCACGCAAGCCTTCGCCAGGCTCGCCGAGCATGGCCGAAGCCGGCACGCGCGCGCCATCGATTTCCAGCTCCGCCGCCCATGTGCCGTCATGTAGTGGCAGCGCATGGCACGTCAGACCCGGCGTGCCGGCGTCGACGAGAAAGAGCGTGATCGCGGACGGCTCCCCACTATCTGCAAGGCGCGCCGACACGATGAAGGCATCGGCATCCACACCGCCCAGCACCAGCGTCTTGGTGCCACGCAACGTGTAGCCGTCCGGGCCAGCCTCGGCGCACGTCGAAACGATTTCCGGCATTCCACGCGCATCGGCCTCGCTGTACGCAAGCGCGTAGCGCCGCGCCCCTTCGGCCAATGGTGGCAGCAGTGCCTCTCTCTGGCTCGGCGTGGCTGCGGCCAGCAGGGTCTGCGTGGCCAGCACGCCGCTACCCAGAAATGGCTCCAGCACCAGGCCACGCCCGAGTTCCTGCGCGATCAGGGCGGTGTCGATCACCGAACCGCCCAGGCCGCCGCAAGTCTCCGGCAGCGCGGCGGCCAGCCAGCCGTTCTCGGCAAAGGTCTGCCAGTGACGGGTACCGCCAGTCTGGCCCGCCTGGATCAACGCGGTGCGGGCTTCGAATGCATATGCCTTCTCGACGAAGCGGCGGGCGCTGTCCTGCAGCATTTGCTGCGCATCATTCAGCTTGAAATGCATGGATATGGAACACTCGTGTCGGGTCAGAACTGAAACAGCGACTTGGCGATGATGCCGCGCTGCACTTCGCTGGTACCACCGTAGATCGTGGTGGCCCGCCGGAAGAGCATGTCGGCCGCGATGGACTGCGCCACCTCCTGCATCGGCAGCGACCGGGCGCCTGCCGTGGCCGCGTGCGATCCCGGGTACGCCACCGCGCCATGGTCGCCCAGCGCCTCGACAAGGAACTCGCTCATCTTCTGCTGCAGCTCGGTACCTCGCACCTTGAGGATCGAACCCATCGCGTGAGCAGCGGGACTATGGTCCGCCTCCATGGCCGCCACACGCTGCACCATCACCGTGATCGCCTGCAACTCCGCCTCCAGGCGCGCCAGACGCAGGGCAAACTCGTGCCGGCCGATCAAGGTCCCGCCGCCCGCCCCCCGCGTGGCAGCCAACGCACGCAATTGCCGCTGGAAGCGCTGCAGCGTCGGCAGGTCCGCCGTCGACGCGTGCTCGTTGTTGAGCAGGAACTTGGTGAGCTTCCACCCTTCGCCCTCGGCGCCGACGAGGTTGCCCACGGGTACCCGCACGTCCTCGAAGAACGTCTCGTTCAGATGATGCGCCCCGTCGATGCTGATGATCGGCCGCACGGTAATGCCTGGCGTCTTCATGTCCACCAGCAGGAAGCTGATGCCGGCCTGCTTCTTCACCTGCGTGTCGGTACGCACCAGCAGAAAGATCCAGTCGGCTTCATGCCCATAGCTGGTCCAGATCTTCTGACCATTGACGACGTAGTGATCGCCATCGCGCTCGGCGCGGGTCCGCAGCGAAGCGAGATCCGACCCGGAACCCGGCTCGGAGAAGCCCTGACACCACATCCGCTTTCCGGCGAGGATCGCCGGCACGTGGGCGGCCCGCTGCTCCGGCGTGGCGAAATAGTTCAGCACGGGCCCCACCAGCTTCTGCGCGAAGCCATCCTGCGTCGGCGCGCCTGCCGCGCTGCACTCCTCGTCGAAGATCAGCCGCTGCGGCACGGTCCAGCCAGTACCGCCGTGCTCGCTGGCCCAGTACGGCGCGCCCCAGCCCTTGGCATGCAGGATGCCCTGCCAGCGGGCCAGATCCGCGCGTGGGGAGCGAAAGCCACCCTTGCGGCGCGGCAGGTCGGGGGGAAGACTCTCGCGCAGGAACTCGCGCACCTCCTGCCGGAATGCCTGCAGGCTGGGGTCGGGTCGGAAATCCATCTGAAGCTCTCCTGATCAAGCCAATGGACTTCACAGTAAGCGGCCAGACGTTGAAAGACAGCCCCCCGCTACTGGTGGGGGGGCAATATGCGCCTGGCCCGGTCGCCGCATGACTTCGCTATTCCATATGCCAGGTCTCGCCGGAAGCACTACACTAATCCACACCCGCAGACTCTCCAGACGAGGCCCACCATGCAGGCTCCCGACACACGGCGTTCCATTCGCCTCTACGTCCTCTGCCTTTGCATCCTTGCCTGGCTCGGCGGCTGCGCGGCGCTGACGGGTCAGGAACCGCTGCGGGTTGCCGTGGCTGGTGTCGAACCGATACCGGGCGAAGGGCTGGAGATGCGCTTCAACGTCAAACTGCGCATCCAGAATCCCAACGATGCGCCGATCGAGTACAACGGGGTGTCACTGGAACTGGACCTGAACGGCCAGTCCTTCGCCAGCGGTGTCAGTGACCAGAGCGGGACCGTGCCCCGGTTCGGCGAAACGGTGATCGACGTGCCATTGACCGTCCCCGCGTTCTCCGCCGTGCGTCAGGCATTCGCCTTCGCTGGCGGTGTGAGTTCGGGCAACATTCCATATGAAGTGCGCGGACGACTGGCTGGCGGCTTTGCTGGCGGCACGCGCTTCACCGATCATGGAAAGCTGTCGCTGCCGACGGGGGGGACTTAAGGCTGATCCCACAAGTCAAACGCCCCGAGGCATCGCTGCTCCGGGGCGCCGATCAAGCACGATTATCTTCCGCTGATCACCTCAGGCAAGCTCCTGCACCAGCGTCTCGCCTTCGACTTCCTCGTCTATCGCATCGACCTCGCGGCCCGGCAGGCACAGGTTGAGCACCACGGCCACCAGCGCGCCGACGGTGATCCCGGAACCGAATACTTCCTTCACGAACGCAGGCAGCTTGGCAAGCAGATCTGGGCGGATCGTCACGGCCAGACCGCAGCCGATCGACACGGCGATGATCAGGCTGTTGCGCTTGGTCGGTGCGGAATGGCCCAGCATGCGGATGCCGGCCGACACGATCATCGCGAACATCATCAGGCCCGCGCCACCAAGCACGGGCTGCGGAATCGTCACCACCAGCGCGCCGAGCACCGGGAACAGTCCCGCAAGCACCAGCATCCCGCCCGTCAACGCCACCACATGGCGGCTGGCGACACCCGTCAGCGAGACCACGCCCACGTTCTGCGCGAACGTCGAGACGGGAGGGCTAGACAGCAGCGCCGCGAAAGCGGAGCCGACACCATCGCAAAGAATGCCGCGCGCCAGCGTCTTGCCAGGCATAGGCGTGCGCGTCGCCGAACCTAGCGCCATGAACGTGCCGGTCGTTTCAACGATGGTGACCAGGAACGCCAGGGACATCGCGGCGATACCGGAGATCGGGAACTTCATGCCGAAGCTCGCGGGCTGCGGCAGCGCGAAGACCGGCGCATCGTGAAGCTGCGAGAAGTCCACCATGCCAAGCGCCAGACAGATGAGGTAGCCGATCATGATGCCGAGCACCACGGCCGACGCCGACACGATGCCCTTGCCCCACTGAACGAAGCCGATCACGAGCAACAACACGATGCCTGCAATCGCCAGTGAGCCGGGCGCCGCGTAGTTGGCGCTACCTGCGCCACCCGCTGCCCAATCTATTGCAACCGGTGTCAACGACAGGCCGATCATCGTGACGACGACACCTGTCACCGTGTGCGGAAACAGCTTGCGAATTGTCGGCATGAAGAAGCTGCCCACAATCATCACCAACGATCCCGCCAGCGATGCGCCGAGAATGCCTGGCACACCATGCTCGAGGCCAACACTGATGCCGGCGCCAACAAACGTGAAGCTGGTGCCCATGACGCAGGGCAGCCGAATGCCGACGGGACCGACACCCTTGCACTGGATGATCGTGACGATGCCGGAGCCAAGCAGCGCGGCATTCACAAGCGCGACGATCTGATCTGGGGGAAGTTTGAGCGCGCCGCCCAGAACGAGCGGTACGGCGATGATGCCGCCAAGCGCGGCGAGCAGATGTTGTGCGGCAAGCAGCACGGTCGTCAGGATCGGTGGACGATCCTCGACCTTATAAAGCAACGTCTCCATGCTTCAGGGTCTCCTCGGTTGATCCGGTCATAGCCGAATTTGTCCTCGGGTTTTTATCACAGAACCTGTCGCTTTTGCATACAATTTTTGTAATACAAATTATGCATCCTAATGGCGGAAACGAAATCCTGCATCGGCATCGCCTTGCCAAACAGCCACCCTTGCGCGTATCGCACGCCGCGCGCCATGAGATAGTCCGCCTGTTCCTGGGTCTCCACGCCTTCGGCAATCACCGCGACGCCGACGTCCTTCGCCATGTCGATGATGTGCGCCACGACATGCCCCCTGACCGAGTTCGTGCCGATGGCCGACACGAACGATTTGTCGATCTTGATGTAGTCCACGTCCAGCGAGCCAAGGTACGAGAGTGACGAATAGCCCGTGCCGAAATCATCGATCGCTACGCGAATACCAAGCTTGCGTAGCCGCTCGATGTTCGGGATGACGCGGCTGGCTTCGAGCAGCACACCTTCGGTGGCTTCGACCATCACGCCGTCAACGCCACACGCTTGCCTGACATCGGCAACGCGTTGCGCGATCGCGCGAGCGGCCAGATCCTCGGCGGACAGATTGACCGAGAAGTACATTGCACGGGCAAGGTCCCGCGGAATTTCCTGTGCGTCGGCGACGAGCAGATCGAGCATTCTGTTCGTGAGCTTCCTGATGCGGTGATGCCGCTCTGCCAGCGGGATGAACTTGTCGGGTGGGATCCACTGCCCATCATGGCACCAGCGCATCAACGCTTCGGCGCCGATCCATTTCCCGCTTTCCAGTTCGACGATCGGCATGTACGCGAGGGACAGTTCATCGTCACGTAGCGCACGATCAAGCTGCCGCAGCAACCCATGTCGCCGACGCAGCCCCAGGCGCGTGAGCGCCGCGAGCGCACCGCCGAGCAACGCGCCGAACGGTACCAGCCACATCGCGAAATTCCGCCAGTTGGTGTGGAGCGCGCTGGCCGGGGACATCACGACAGCTGCATAGTCACGCGAGGGAGAGAGGCTGACCGACCCCGTGGCGCCTCGGTGCTGCCACGTGATTGTGCCGCGTTCCCGAATCAGTGGCGGCATGCCGTCAAGGTCTATCGGGTCGCGTTGCACGACGATCTGTCTGTTGGAAATGGCGACCAGGGCGATCGCGAAGCCGCGACCGCCGCCGCCGGTGTCGAGAAGCATGTCCGGCAGCGCCAGGCTCGAATAGCCGGTGACCGAATCAGTCAGCGCAATGTATCGCCGACTCTCATCGAACGGCAACTTCACGGACGTACGCACCCATTTGCCAAGACGGCTTCGGTAGGCCGGCGGACCGATCGGGATACCCACGTCCCCGTACCCGTATGACGAGCATTGCAGCACGTTGCCTTCGACATAACCCACCACCTGCAGATAGCTTGCGCCGACGGCGAGGTTGCGCATCAGCGCAACGTTGTCCGGGGAACATGGAGATGTGGCGCCATGCCGCCTCAGGGCCGCATTGATACGCAAGTTCTGCTCGCTGAAGACATGGACCCGGTACAGGACCTCCGCAGCAAGGATGCCGGTGTGCAGCTGCTGCTCGCTCAGCGCGAGGCGGTAGCTCATCCAGACAGAGGCACAGACGGGGAGCATGAAGGCTAGTGCAAGCGCCGCATAGGTCACGATCCTTGTTATCAGCCCCCTCATCCGCACCTCGATTCGTTTTTTTTGAGCCGATCAATCTATGCACTACGGCGGTTCGACGCTTAACCACTGGGGACAATAGCTTGACGGCTGGGGACATGACACCGGTGCATTTGAGAAATGACATATTGATGCTCAATAAAGTCCGCCCGGCATCCGTTAGCGCTTCGGATCGGGATATGGGGCGTTCCCCCCCGGCTGTTCTCTCGCCCGCTCCCGACCGTCAATGACAACAATCGAAGGCCACACAGGAGGACAACAATTCATGCGCCTGCTTCGCGGTATGACAATTCAACGCAAGCTCATCCTGAGCACAATCACCTGCCTCCTGCTCGTTGTGACAATGACCGCGATGCTCATCCTGTGGCAGATCAGCAAGGGGCTGCAGGAGCGCGTGGTCGATCTGGAATTGCCGGCCATCGTCGGCGAGATTCGCAATGACATGCTGCATCAGATCGCACGCCCGTTGGCCGCCGCGCAGGCAATGGCCGGCAACACGATGCTGCGTGACTGGGAGAGCAACGGACTCGCAGACGACTACGTGCCGACGTGGCGCCGCTACGCTGAGGAGATCAAGTCACGCAATCAGGCGGACGCGGTCTTCTGGGTATCGGCCAGCCAGGGCAAGTACCTCACGGAGAAAGGCGTGGACCGCACCGTGCAGGCGGATTCCGCCGGGGACAAATGGCTCTTCGACTTTCTCTCACGCGGCAAACCCTACGAGCTGTCGCTGGACAAGGATCGCAATTCGGACAGCTATATGCTGTTCATCAACGCGCGCGCGGAAGCCGGTAGTGGCAAGCTCGCCGTGGCGGGTCTGGGGCTTTCCATCAATCATCTGGCCGAGACGATCAACGGATATCGCCTGGGCAAGACCGGCTCGATCTTCCTGGCTCGCGCCGATGGCAAGGTACTGATGCATCGCGATGCGAAACTGGCGGAGGCCGGCACGCCGTTGGCGGACCTGCCAGGCTTCACCACCGATGCCGCGCGGGCGCTGCTCGCGCGGCAGCCGTTCGCGCACACGGAGGTTGATGCCCCCGAAGGCAAGCGAATCGTTGCGGCATCCTATGTGCCCGAACTGGACTTGTACGTGGTGGCGCAGGTGCCCAAGTCCGAGGTTCTCGAAGAGATTCGCCACTCGTCGATCATCGCGGCCGTGACCGCGGGCCTGTCGGGCAGCCTGCTCGGCGTCATCGTGCTCTACTTCGTGATTCGTGCGCTGATGGCGCCGATCGGTCGCGTAGCCAGCGCGCTCGACGCGATCGCCACGGGCAACGGTGACCTGACCCAGCGCCTGCCGGTGGACTCGCAGGATGAAGTTGGCCGGCTTGCGGATGCCTTCAACCGCTTCGTCGCATCGCTGAATCGCACGATCGGAGATGTCCGGCAAGGCGTGGTGGCCATCGCGGATGCGACACGCGAGATCGCGCAGGGCAATCACGATCTGTCCACCCGCACGGAGAATCAGGCGGCGGGCGTGGAGGAAACCGCCTCCGCCACCGAACAGCTCACGGCCACCGTGGCCACCAACGCGGACACCGCGCGCCGCGCGAGCGCGCTGGCAGCCTCGGTATCCACGGACGTGCGCCGCAGCGGCGAGATGATGACCAACGCGGTATCGACCATGGAAACGATCACGCATAGCGCGGGCCAGATGTCGAGCATCATCGACGCCATCGAGGGCATCGCATTCCAGACGAACATCCTGGCGCTCAATGCAGCCGTGGAGGCCGCGCGTGCCGGCGAGCATGGTCGCGGCTTTGCCGTGGTGGCGGGAGAAGTACGGGGACTGGCACAGCGCTCGGCAAACGCCGCCAAGGACATCAAGACGCTGATCGTCGGCACCGAGGAAGCCGTTCGTACCGGACGCTCGCTCGTCAATGAAGCCGGCGATGCCATGCAGCAGATCGTGCCGGCGATGCAGCAGGTCAGCACGCTGGTGGAAGAGATCGCGGAGGCCAGCGGCGAACAGAGCCGCGGCCTGGGCGAAATCAATCTTGCGATTACCGAGATGGACAGCACCAACCAGCAGAATGCCTCGCTGGTGGAGCAGGCGGCCGCCGCCGCGAAATCGCTCGAGGATCAGGCGACCGTGCTCAATCGCGTGGTCGCCGTGTTCAAGCTGGACGAGCGCCTGCTGCAGGCCTGATCAGCCGGCCCTGCGCGTCCATTCCGCGTAAAGATCCGGGCACGATGCCAGCCGCACCGGCATGTACCGGATCTTCATCGACTGCTCGGCGAACGGCTTCGCCAGGTCAGCATAGATGGCCGCGGTGGAAAGACCGTATGGCTCGCCATCGTCGTTCGAATAGGCGTAGGTCACCTCCTTCACGCCCGCCATCCGCATCGCCGCCATGCACATCGGGCAAGGATGTCCGCTGGCATACACGGCACAGCCATCCAGACTGGGGCTGCCGAGCTTCTGGCTGGCGGCGCGGATGGCCGTCAGTTCCGCATGAGCGGTGGGGTCGTTGGTGCTCAGGATCTGGTTGACGCCGGTGGCGATCACTTCACCGTCCTTCACGATGACGGCCCCGAACGGCCGGCCACCCTGTTCCAGGTTGGCGCGAGCCAGCTCGATGGCTTCGCCCAGATATCGTTCCGCGTGATTCGTGTTCATGTTGCTTCCTGCTCTTTATGGATTGCCGCTCTGGCGGCGGGCCAATGGTAACCGCGGACGGCGCATCCTCGCTTCGTTCGCTTATCGCACATTTGCATTGCAGCGCATCCGTTTTTGACCGTCGTTGACACGCCATTGCCTGGACGCGTCCCCGATAATGACCCGCGCCGATCCCATCGGCTGCATATGTTCCGCCATGCGGACGTAATAAAGAGAATCAAAGTAGGAGATGACGTCTTGCGTATCAAGCATCAAGCATCGCGCATTGCGCGCGTTGTAGCCATTGCCGTAGCCGGCCTTTCCATCCACCACGGCGCCATCGCCGCCGACGCATGGCCGGCCAAGCCGATCAAGGTGATCGTGCCCTATACCCCGGGTGGCTCCACCGATACCGTTGCGCGCGTGGTGTTCGAGAAGGTTTCACAAAGCCTTGGCCAGCCGATCGTGATCGAGAACAAGCCGGGCGCCAACAGCACGCTGGGCGTCGGCGTGGTGGCCCGTTCGGCGCCCGATGGCTACACCTTCGTGTCCGTGCTGGCCGCGTACAGCGCGAACATGTCGCTGTATTCGAAGCTGAGCTACAAGCCCACCGACCTGGCGCCGGTCGCCGAGATGGCCGAGCTGCCGCTGTTCCTGTTCTCCAGCAAGAAGCTGCCGGTCAAGACCGTGGCCGAACTGGTCGACTACGGCAAGAAGCATCCGGATACGCTGACGTTCGGCTCCAGCGGCATCGGCAGTTCGGCGCACCTGACGGGCGAGCGGCTGGCGATGGAATCGAAGGTCAAGATGACCCACATTCCGTACAACGGCAGCGCCCCGATCCTGCCCGCGCTGGTCTCGGGCGAAATCTCGATGGCGTTCGATCCGCTACTGGTGCCGATGCCCCACGTGAAGTCGGGCAAGATCAACGTGCTGGCCGTGGCATCGGCCAAGCGCTGGCCGAGCGAGCCGAACATCCCGACGATGGAAGAGTCCGGTTTCCCGGGCTTTGTGATGAGCTCCTGGACGGGCCTGCTGGCACCGGCAGGCACGCCGCAACCCATCATCGACCGGATGGCGAAAGAGATCGCCGCCGCCACGCGTAACCCCGACGTGACGAAGAAGCTGACGGAGCTGGGCTTTATCCCAGTTGGCGGCACGCCCGAGGAGTTCCGCAAGCTGATCGAACGCGATACGTCGCGCTACGGGCAAATCGTGAAGGCTGGCAAGATCACGCTGGACTGACGACTGCCAGGTACGGGCGCCAGCATGGTGCCTGTGCCTGCGCCTGTGCTTGTACCTCTGCTTATGCCTGTATCCGCGCGGTGCGGGAAGTCTCTCCGCGTCGCGCGTTGCTTCAATCGCCCCACCCTACTCGTTCCGGCCCCACGCGTCCGGCCAGTCTCCCTGCCGGCCGACATAGGCATCCACCGCGCTGCCCACCGTCGGGTGAAAGCGGTCCTCGCCGATCACGTCCATCAGTTCGAAGCGCCGCAGCTTGTCACGGACCGGGTCCTTCATCTCCGCAAAATGCAGGGCGATACCGTGCTCGCCCAGTGTGCGACTCAGCTCGCGCAGCATGTCAGCGGACGTCACATCCACGCTGGTCACCGGCTCCGCGGCCACCACCACGCGATACACGGGGGCTGGGGACTCGTCGATCGCTTCCTGCAGGCGTTCCTGGAACAGCTCGGCATTGGCGAAGAACAACGGGGCATCCCAACGGAACAGCACAAGCCCGGGAATCCGCTTGCCGTGCGGATAGCGCTCCAGGTCATGGTAGCCGCGCAGGCCCTCGACTTGTCCGAGTATCGCGTAGTGGGGCCGCCAGCCGTCCCAAAGGAATTCAATAATGGCGAGCACCACCGCAAGGCCGATACCGGGAATCGCACCGAACACGGCAACCGCCACGAAGCAGACCATCGAGAGCCAGAACTCCCATTGCTGGATGCGATAGATCCGCTTCAGATCCGCGAACTCGAACAACCCTAGCGCGGCGGCAATCACCACTGCCGCGAGCGCGCTGTTCGGCAGATAGCGCATCAGGTCAGGCGCCACCACCAGCAGCGCCGCGACAGCCAGCGCGCCCACCACGCCAGTCAACTGGGTCCGCGCGCCGGCCGCCTCGGCCACCGGCGTGCGTGACGCGCTGCTGCTGATCGGGAAGCCCTGGAAAAAGCCTGCGGCGAGATTGGCGGCGCCAAGGCCAACCATCTCCTGGTTCGGGTCCACGCGGTGATGGTGCCGGGCCGCGAAGCTGCGGGACAGCACACTGGTATCCGCGAAGGCGATCATCGCCACGGCGCAGCCACCCGCCACGATCTTGACGAAGTCGAGACCGCTGGCCCAAGGCACCGCGAAGGCCGGCAAACCCTGCGGGATCGAACCCAGCACCTTCACACCCATCTGGTCCAGGTTGAACAAGATCACGCACAGCGTTGCCACGATCACGGCGATCAGGATGCCCGGCACGCGTTCGAAGCGCTTGAGCGCGAGGATCAGCACCAGGCTACCTGCCCCAACCGCAGCGCTATACCAGTTGACCTGGCCGGCAACCAGCGCCTGGCCCAACAGCACCAGTTCCCGCAACGGCCCGGTGTCCTCCACACGGATGGCGAAGATCTTCGGCAACTGGCTGACCAGCACCGTGAACGCAATCCCGTTCATGTAGCCATAGCGAATCGGCTTGGACAGCAGCTCGGTGATAAAGCCCAGCCGCAACAGACCCATGACGATGCAGAACAGCCCCGAGACGATCGCCATCATGCTGGCCACCGCGATCGCGCGCGCCGGATCGCCACCGGACATCTGGACGACCACTGCAAGCACCGGCGCCGCCAGCGCCGAATCGGGGCCGAGCACGAGAATCCTGCTGGGACCGAATACCGCATAGGCAAGCAGCGGCACGATGGTCGCGTAGAGGCCGTAGACGCCTGGCACGCCTGACGCTTCCGCATAGGCAATGCCAACCGGCACGAGCATCGTCGTCAGGACCAGCCCCGCCGTCAGGTCCCGTGGCAGCCAGCTTGCCTGGTAGTCCCGGGCCATCGCCACGCCCGGCAGCCATCGCAGCCAGGAATTGGGGATCCGCGCTTTACGCGAGGCGCCTGGGTTGCGGCCGTCGGATAGCATGGTCGGTCCTCTTTTCTAGTTGCGATGCACCGTGGGGATTCGGCAAGACTTGGCCATACATCCCTAAGCATAGATGTGGATCATCAAACCCGCGCGACTAGTCGCTCCACCCGTTCGGCCACGAAATCGCGCAGACCGCGCAGCAGCGGCGTCAGTTGCGAACGCCCCGCCACGACCATGTACAGCGGCGATGCTTCGGCCGTCCATTCGGTGCACAACGCACGCAGGCGACCCGCCGCGAGATCGTCGGCCACATCGAACCAGGCCTTGTAGGCGATGCCCTTGCCGGCCAGCGCCCAGCGGCGCACGGCGTCCCCATCGTTCGAAACATTGGCCGGCTTGACGCGCACGGTCAGGGTCTCGCCGTCTTCGCGCGCGAAGCGCCAACGATCATGCACGTCATCGCCAAACATGTAGCAGAGACAGCGATGCGCGGACAGGTCATATGGCGTTTGCGGCATGTCGTGACTGGCGAGATAGCCCGGCGAAGCGCATAGCACCCTGTGGATGCCCGTTGCTACCGGCACCGCCACGAGATTCGAATCCGGCGGGTCACCATAACGGAAGGCCACGTCGACGGGATCGCTGTAGATATTCGCCATGCGATCCGTCAACTGCAGCCGGAATTCGACCAGGGGATGGCGGTCCTGGAACGCATCGAGCCAGGGCAGCAGCAGGTTGCGTCCGAAGTCAGACGGGGCCGACAACCTGACCACGCCCTGGAACGCCTGGTTGCCGGTGACCAGATCCCGGCTTGCCTGCTGTAGCACCTCGAGCGCGGGCCGGCATTGCGCCAGGTACTGCTCGCCCTCGCGGGTCAGCCGCATCGTGCGTGTGGAGCGCACGAACAACTGGACGCCCAGTTCGCCTTCCAGCCGCTTGAGCGCCGCGCTGGTGGCCGCCGGCGTCAGGTCCAGCGCCCGCGCTGTGGCGGACAGGCTGCCGTTATCGGCGGTGCGCACGAAAATATCGAGTTCCTGAAGCAATCTCATGGGCGTCGAGGCACAGGGCCGATCTGAGGTGATTTTCAAATTTTATTTGAATACGGGTACAAGTGAAGCCCGGTTTTTCAATCGACTGCGTAGTGGGATCATTCACCATCCCCACCACTTCGAAGGACGCGCCATGGAACCCGCACATCCCGCCAGCCCGCGCGAAGCCTGGCAGTTCGACCACCTCAACGTGTCGATCGGTGCCGATCATGCGTTACGCGCCCTGTTCGAAGGCGTGATGGACATGCATCCCGGGTATCGGCCGCCATTCCCTTTCCCGGGCTTGTGGCTCTATGAGGGCGACCAGGCCATGGTGCACGCGGTGGACGACGACTCGCTGTCGGCCAGCAGCGGCGAAGTCCGCATGGGCCATATCGCGTTCCGCAGCCAGGCCAGGGCGACAGACGTCATCGCCCGCCTGCAGGCAGCCGGCCTGCGTTTCCGGGTGGCCCATGTTCCCGCCGACGGCACCATCCAGATTTTTGTGCCACTGCCCGGCGGACTGGTGGTCGAGCTCGATGTGCCGGGCGATCCGGACATCGCCACCAGTCACCAGTACAGCGCCGAGCGGCGCGCGCCGGACGCAGGCGACATCTGAATTCGCTAGCCGCGCCAGGTACCCGTTATCCCCCCTTCCCCAACATCGCATCCACCTGAACGAGGAAACACCATGAAAGCCATGAAGCTGTCGGAGATGATCGCCACCCGCCATACCGTGAAAGCGTATGAGCCGGGCCGTGCCATTCCGCAAGACGTCATCGACGAACTGCTGGCTGTGCTGCACAAGAGCCCGTCATCCGTGAATTCGCAACCGTGGCACTTCGTGGTGGCGTCCACGCCGGAGGCCCGGGCACGCGTGGCGCGTGCCGCCAGCGGTGGCTACAGCGCCAATGCGCCGAGGATCGAGAATGCCTCGCATGTGATCGCGCTGGCCGTGCGCGCCGACATGGACAACGCCCACCTGAACAAGCTGCTGGAAGCCGAGGAGCGTGATGGCCGCTTTACCGCGGAAGGCGCGAAGGCGGGGCAGGACAAGGGACGTCGCTATTTCGTCGACCTGCACCGCTTCGCGTTTCGCGACGTCCAGCAGTGGATGGCGAATCAGGTCTACCTGGCGCTCGGCAGCCTGCTGACAGGCGCCGCGGTACTTGGCGTGGATGCCACGCCGATGGAAGGCTTCGACCGCAACATCCTCGATACGGAACTCGGCCTGCGCGAGCGTGGCTATACCAGTCTCGTGCTGGTGTCGCTCGGCTACGGCAGCGAGCAGGACTTCAACGCTGACCTCCCCAAGTCGCGGCTCGGCAAGGAAGAGGTCTTCACGTTCCTGTAACGGGCGCCACTGAGAACGTCATTAGGGGCGTCATTAAGGGACGTCAGTAAGCGACGTCAGTAAGGGACGCCAGCACGACGATGCTGGCGTCCTTGCGTGGGGATACACACGCGGATGGGTTCCTGTTCATGCCTCGTTCGGCGACAGCCACGCCGAGCGCGGCGCGGCGTCTCCGGCGCGCGGGTCGCGCTGCAGGATGCGAGCAAATTCGTCGAGGTCCGCCTTGGCCTCACCGGTGGTCACCTGCTGTTGCAGCAGCACCATGACCGGATGCGGTGGACGGCCCATCGCCGTAGCCACCTCTTCGGCCGCACGGAATCCGCCGCGCGCGGCCATTACCGCGATCGCCGCCAGCGGCCCCTTGTAGCTGCTTTGGTCCTGCAGGAAGCTCCGCATCGGCGCCGCCAGATGCTCCACCCAGACCGGCGCCATCACCACCACACTGCCGCAGGTATCGAGCGGCGGACCGTCATAGCGATAGCCAACCTTGCGGCCCAGCCGATTGTCCAGGACACAACGCAAATCTCCCCACCAGCCCGCCCGGCTGACCGCGTCACGCAGTTCGACTACGCGCCAGCCCAGGCGCGAGCCGAGCATTTCGGCGGCTTGTCGCGTGGTGCCGGTGCGGGAGTAAAAGATCACGAGGTTTTCAGCCATGTTGTCTCCTGATTGCCGAATGGATGGCGCTGACAGATTTCATCTGTCAGCCTAGCGGCAGACGTTGTCACGTGTTTGACGTACGTCAATCTGCGATCAGGCCTAGTGTCTAGACTCGAGACACAATCTTGCAGTTCAGACCCAAGAGGCCGTCATGCATCGCAACACGTACTTCCTGGCCATTGCCGCCGCAGCCGTGGCATTGACCTCGCTTCCAGCCAGCGCGCAGAAGAACTACACCGATGGCGGCGACCTCTACGGCGGCGCGCACGCGCCGGTGACAAAAGACGCACAGGCACCCGCCAAGTCTGGCAAACACAAGAATAGTGCTTCCCGCAGCGGCAAGTTCGATCCCTATTCGGAAGGTGCGCAGACGAAGTCCAATCTGACTCCGCAGAAAAAGGGCGCTAACGACGCGGCGCACGCCGGGAAATTCGACCCATACACCGAAGGCCAGGCTGCCAAGCAGTAACCCGCGCCAAAGCCACGCATATCCGTCACCCCTCCCACCTGACTGGAACGCTCATGCAAAAAAACGCTGGAACCCTTGACCGCCTCGTGCGCGTCGCCATCGGAGTCGTGCTGATTGCCTTGACCCTGACGGATCAGATCGGCGTCTGGGGATGGATCGGCGCGGTGCCGCTCGTGACCGGTCTACTTGGATACTGCCCGCTCTATCGCGTGTTCGGCTTCAACACCTGCCCCATCACTCGCCGCGGCAGTTGACCACCAAACCCTGAGGCGACATCGTCGCCTCAGGAATCGGGCAAACCGCGAACCTGTCGGATATCACGTTCCGCAGCCACTGGTTGCCCACCTCCCGGTGACGGGTAGCGTGCCAGAACACGTTGACACTGATCTCGGATATCTTCACCGGACACGGCGCGGAAACCAGGTTGAACAACACCAGCGCGCGCTCCGCATAGGCCTGTGGCACCACTGCGATCAGATCGGTCGATTGAAGGATATGACCTAGCGCCGCGAAATGCGGCACGCTCAGCCGCGAGCGCCGCGTCACACCCGCCTGCTGGATTGCCGCATCCACCCTGGTGTGGCCCGTGCCTTCCGCGCTGATCGACACACGATCCGCCATGGCGAACGCTTCCAGCGTCATATCCCTTCGGCCAAGCGGGTGCCCATTCCGAAAGATGCACACGTACTGCTGCGACAACAGCCGGCGCTGGAAGAAGCCCGCTGTCAGGCCTGGCAGGAATCCGATCGCCAGATCGATACAACCACTTTCCATCGCGCCCTTGAGTGAGTCGCCGTGTATGCACACCGTGCTGATTTTCACCCCTGGCGCCAGTTTGCCAAGCCGCTCCATCAGGCCTGGCAAGAGATAGATCTCGCCGATATCGGTCATCGCCACGGTGAACGCTCGCGTGCTCGTCAAGGGGTCGAACGTGGCGCGTGCGTTGAGCGAGTGGTGGATGGCATCGAGCGCTTCGGTGATCGGCCCGGCTAGCGTGCCAGCAAGCTGCGTGGGGATCATGCCTTTCGACGTCCGCAGAAACAGGTCATCGTCCAGCAATTTGCGCAGGCGATTCAGCGCATTGCTGACAGCTGGCTGGGAGATCCCAAGCGTCCGCGCCACGGCGGACATTTTGCGTTGACGCAATAATTCATTGAATACGACAAGCAGGTTCAGATCGATGTCCTGCAGTTCCATTACTACGTCTCCACCCTGATTTATCAGGCACTACCGCTGCATTATCACTAGGGGTGATAGTGCAAATCAACCAGACCCCTATTGTCAACGCTGTAGTAAACGGCACCATGGTGCCCGGACAAAAAAGCAGCAAAGACTGCGCTGTGGACGTTCGATCCAATCACCGTATTCCGCGACGCCGGCACGCGACCGACGCAAGCCGATACGACAGGCCCCAAGCCGCATCACCGCCGAATCCGGCAAGCGCAAACTGGCAACGCCAGTCTCGTAGAACCTGAAGCAAACGTCCGTGGCATTTCCCCACCCTCGGTGGTGTGCCACGACATGGAGATTGAGGATGACTACCGTCGAAACCTGGCAGCAAGTACTGTTGCTTTACGCCGATTACACTGCCGCGCTCGATAACAAGCAATGGGAAAAATGGCCCGATTTCTTCTTAGAGCAATGTGTCTGCAAGATGCAGTCGCATGAGACTCATGTATGCGGCTTGCCGATGGCAACACCAGCTTTCGAGAGCTGTGGACTGCTCACGGAAAAGGCATGTACGAACAGAATGGTCGCCCAGGATTCCCATTACAGGCAGCAAGTCGGTATTCCGCGCATTCTGGAGGACAGTGGTAGCCAGATCCGCATCGAGACCAGCTATGCGATCTTCCGCACCACGTCCGACGACACGTCGGCCATCCACAGCGTCGGACGCTACCTGGACACCATTGCGCGCACCGACTCAGGCCTGAAGTTCGCGTCGCGCGTCTGCATTCTTGAAAGGAGGGCGATTCCGGACTTGCTGACAGGCCAATGCATAAGCCATTGAGCCAGCGCATCAGCCACACGACATGCGAATCGAATCATTTGCCCGGGCCGGTGCTTCCATCCCATTGGGCGCCGGACAGGCGGTAGAGCACATGCCTGGCGAGGCGATCCCCCGAAGGCAGTGCCGGATGATCGAAATCGTCGCTGGCCGCGTGATGCATGCCAAGCCGCTGCATTACCTGTTCCGATCGCTGGTTGATCGCCGCAGTGAAGGACACGATCTCGGCAAGCCGCAACGCGCCGAATCCGAAATCCAGCGTCGCGCGAGCCGCCTCCGTGGCATAGCCGCGTCCCCAATGCTCTCGCGCGAGACGCCAGCCAATCTCCACACATGGCCCAAATGGGGGAACCCACGAGGGTATCGCCAGTCCGGTGAATCCGATGAAGGTCGACGTTTCGCGCAACTCAAGGGCCCACAGCCCGAAGCCATGCTGCGCGTGATGCTGACGGATACGGTCCATGAGCGCATCGCTCTGGGCATCGGACAGCGTCGACGGAAAGAACGCCATGATCTCTTCGTCCGCATTGATGGCGCGAAACGGTACGCGGTCTTCCTCGCGCCACTGACGCAGGCGCAGGCGAGCGGTGGGGACAGGTTCCATGTTCAGCAGGCTCCGTCTCTTCGGATCTTCGGGTTCCAGAGGGTTCGCGGTCACACGACCAGTCGACCAGTCACCGATGCCCAGTCACCCAGCGTCAAGGCTCTCGAACCGACTTGCAGCATGGCACGACGGCAGGCCGATCATGCCACCATTGTCAGGCCGCGTGGAATTGTTCTCCACGTCACCCGGTGGCAACGGATGGGTAGCGCAGAGTAGCGCACATGAATCGGCCGCTGAAACCAGGATGCCCTGTTCTGAAGGTCTCCCCGAATGATCTTGATGGCGCCGCCTAGAACTCCACCATGGCAAAGTCCTCCTTGCCGACGTCGCACTCGGGGCAGCGCCAGTCGGCAGGAATGTCCTCCCAGCGCGTGCCGGGTGCGATGCCGTCCTCGGGCAATCCGGCCGCTTCGTCATAGACCCAGCCGCAGATGATGCAGACCCACTGCTTGAATTCGCTCTCGGCGTTTGCGGCAGGCTCTTCTTCGGCGTTTGCCTTCGTGCGGGCGGGCGCGATGTCAGCCTGCACGGACGGCCCTTCGAGACTGAACACCAGCGGCGCGGTGGTACCCGACGCGGCTCGTGCCAGATGTGCCTGAAGCTGCGCCAGTAGAGCCTGGGCCTCGTCGATGGTCAGGTCCACCCAGTACGGATCGCCTGCGGCGTCGTTCAGGCGTTGCGGAGAGAACTGGATTTCGACGGAAGTGCCTTTCTTGTACATACGGAAACCGAGCGGGGGCTGGTGCGAGTCAAAAACAGCCTCGCACATGGCGGCATTGCACCGGAATTCAAGCCCCCGACATCGTCCGGTCAGGACTTCGCACTCCATGAAGCGCTGCCGCTACCGGCCACCGAGTACAGCGCACCCGGCGCATTGCGCGTCTTCTGGAAGTCTTCAAGGGACTGGCCACGCATCGCCGCGTAGATATGCAGGTTCGAGACACCGCAGACCGCGCCGAGCTTCTCCAGCAGGAAGAAAATCACGCCGTAGTGGATCATGCCGCGCCAGTCGCGGCGCGTGATCATGTCGCGCTCTTCCGGCGTCAGTGCCGCCTCGTCGTAGGTTGCCACCGGATCGGCGCGGAATCGCTCGCGGAATGCCGGATCGATAAGCTGATGCAGATAGCGGTTGATCCGGTATGCGCGCACGCTGGTTTCCAGCGTGAACGGGTACGTCCCGTCCAGTTGCTCGATCCCGCGCAACTGATGACCGATGTGCTCGCGCTGGCGTTCGGCACGCGCCTCTCGCAGCGTGGGGTCGTCGGCGGATTCGTTCTCGTAGACCGCCACGGCGATGCCGGTCATCGACGGCAGATAGTAGTCACGATGCAGGCAGCGGACACGGCTCGACATCGCACCACGCATCACCATCCACATGACCACTTCCGCGCTCTCGAAGCCGCCTCGCTTCGCGTACTCGGCATGGGTGATGTCTAGCAGCATCTCGGGATCGGATTCGAACAGGTCGAGGAACTGGTGATCCCACGCGGTATTGTTGAAGCCAGCACGCTCGCCATGCACCTGGTGCGACAGACCACCGGTGGCGACGATCGCCACCTTGAGGTCTTCCGGGTAGCTCTCCACCGCGCGGCGGATCGCCTGTCCGAGCTTGTAGCAACGACGCGCCGACGGTGCCGGGAACTGCAGCACGCCCACCTGCAGCGGCAGGATCTTCACGGGCCACTCGCCCTCGTGCGGCAGCATGACCGACATCGGCGAGAAGCAACCATGATCGAGCGGCTTGTCCTGGAAGAACGACATGTCGAACTCGTCGGCCACCAGCGATGCGCCGACGTGCCGCGCCAGTTCGACGTGGCCGCGCGCCGGCGGCAGGTTGCGCGGGCCACCGCCCTCATCGGCAGCGTGGTAGGTATCGCCGATACCCAGCGCGAAGGCCGAGTAGTGATCGAAGAAGAACGACGTGACGTGATCGTTGTAGACAACGAGCAGCACGTCGGGCTTTTTCCTGGCGAGCCACTCGCTCACTGGCGCATAGGCCGCGAAGATCGGCGCCCAGGCGGGGTCCTGCTGCTTGCCCGCGTCGAGCGCGAATCCGATGGTTGGCGTATGGGATGAGGCGATTGCGCCGATGATGGTGGCCATGGCAATACGTCAAGCGGTTACGGCGCGAGGCTGCGCCTTCGTGGAAACAATGGAGATCGCCGCCATGGTCGCCGGAACGGCCAGGATGGCAATCACCGCGCTGAAACTCCAGCCCATCGACAGCAGCACACCGCCCGCCATGGAGCCGGTGATGCTGCCGAAGCGGCCGATGCCGAGCATCCAGCTTACGCCAGTGGCACGCACCGGCGTGGGATAGCACTGCGGCGCGAAAGCGTTGAGCCCGGTCTGCGCGCCGCTCATGCAGAAGCCGGCCAGCAGCACGTAGAGTGCGAACATCGACGACGTGACGCTGCCCGAAGCCAGCATCAGGATGAACATCGCGCCCAGCACATATGACACGCCGATCACGCGATGGGGCGCGAAGCGGTCCATGCAGTAGCCCACCACCAGTGCGCCGACAGTACCGCCGAGCTGGAACAGTGCCGTCAGGTTGGCGGCGCGCTCGATCGGCAGGCCGGCGTCCTTGATCAGCGTGGGCAGCCAGCCGCTCAGCAGATAGATCACGAGCAGCCCCATGAAATACGTGATCCACAGCGCCAGCGTCATACCGCGATAACCCGACGACAACAGCGTGCGCACGGGTTGCTTGCCGGAAACCGGCGGCTCGCTGATCGTGAACACGGTGTCATCGGCCACCACGCTGCCGATCACGCGGCGCAGCGTGCGGGCGATTCGCGCCGGCGAGATATTACGGACCACCATGAAGCGCGCCGATTCTGGAATCAGCATGATGTAGAACGGCAGGCAGATCAGCGGAATCGCGCCACCGGCGATCAGCACCGCGCGCCAGCCATGATGCGGCAGAAGCGCGGCGGCACCGAAGCCCACCAATGCGGAGCCGAGGTTGAAGCCCGTAAACATCGTCGCCAGCAACATGCTGCGCGAACGTTCCGGCACATACTCGGAGAGCAGCGTGGTCGTGCTCGGCATGGCCGCGCCCAGACCAAGGCCGGTCAGGAAGCGCAGCAGCGACAAGGTTGCCGTGCCATCGGCGAATGCGCTCAGCAGATTGAACACGCCGAACAGCGCGATGGAACCGACCAGCAGCTTCTTGCGGCCGAAGCGGTCGGACAGCGGCCCGACCACCAGCGCGCCGATAGCCAGGCCGATCGGCGCGGCGCTCATCACCACGCCAAAGGCGGCCTTCGAGATGCCCCATTCGCGTGTGATATCCGGCGCGAGGAAGCCCATGATGGCCACATCCATCCCGTCCGTGGCGACGATCAGGAAACACAGCACCAGCAGCAGCCACTGGTAGCCGGACATCTTGCGTTCGTTGATATGGGCCCGAATGTCGAGCCGTTGCGTTGTCATGTTGCCGTCTCCTGGCGTGATCCGCCGTGCGGGAGTCAGCGGATTCTAGTTATCGACATGGCTAATCGCCGCGGAAGCGGCCGGCCGCGCATCCCCCATGCACGGCAACGGCAGTCTACGTTCAGCAGGGGATAGCAGTATTGCTTTGTGGCGCGGGCTGCGTTGCCATCTACTTATCGACGGCCTGTTCCATTGACCCGCTGGCGTGCCGCAGCGCGGCGATCAGCGCATCGGCGCCGGGCGAGAGACGCGCGCCCACGCGAGTGGTGATGCCAATGCTGCGCGCCGTGTCAGGCAGCGGGAGCCCCAGTTCGCGCAGCCATCCCGCGTCGATCTCGTGGCGAAGCTGATGGGCGGACAAGGCGGTCACCATGTCCCCCTGCAGCAACATGCCGCGCACCAGCGCGAGGTCTCCGGTTTCCACCAGCGGCTGTGGCAACGGCAGGCCACGTGACGCAAACACGCCGTCCAGGGCCTGGCGCGACGGCGACGCGGCGCGAGACAGCACCCACGGATACGGTTCGAGATCGGCCAGCGTCACGCGCTTTCTGGCCGCCAGCGGATGCGCGGCGCGAACGATCAGCGAGATCCGGTCCTGGAAAAGCCTCTCGGTGGCAAGCCCTTGCGAAGCCAGCGGACGTACCGCGCCAAGAATGAAATCGATCCGCCCGGCCAGCAGGCCCGCGGTCAGTTCCTCATACGGGCTTTCGAGCGTCCGGAAACGCAGATGCGGATGGCGCCGGTGCACGTCGGCAATCGCCATCGGCAACAGCAGCGTGCGGCCCAGCGGCAGCGCGCCAACCGTCACCACACCTTCCAGCACCCCTTTCAGCGCGGCGATATCGGCGCGGATATTGCGCAGTTCTGCCAGCACGCGCTCGAAACGCACCACCCAGCGGCTGCCTGCATCGGTGGGCACCATGCCCCGCGCCGTGCGCGCGAAGATGGGCTGGCCCAGTGCATCCTCCAGCCGGGCGATTGCCTGACTGACCGCTGGCTGCGACACGCCGATCGACGCCGCCACGCTGGGCATGTGATGCACCTCGGCCAGCATCGCCGCCACTTCGAGCCGCCGTTCGTTGTGCAGCGCATCGATACTGGCGACGGCGGCGCCCGATTGGGCCCGCATCCGTACCGCTTCCTCCCGCACCTCGCGCAAGGCGGCTTCGATATGCCGCGCGCGCTCGAGCACGATCTCGCCGGCGCGTGTCAGCAGCATCCCCCTGCCCTTGCGCTCGAACAGCACCACCCCAAGCGTCTCCTCGAGCGCGGCCACCGAACGGGCAATCGCGGACGACGCCCGATGCAGCGACTCAGAGGATCGCCGTACCCCTCCGGCAGCGGCGACACCGGCAAAAACGTGAAGGTGATGCAGGCTGATGGTCTCCATGGCGTTGTCCGACCCGATGTTGTATTTGTGCTGTCGATAAGCAGATTAGAACAACTGTCCTGCGACATGGCAACCAAGGGATTCCACGGTACGCCGATACTTCGGCCACCTGATGGACAACCTGATGGACCACCGATCGGACCCCTGATCGGGTCCGGCTTCGCACACGCCATGACGCCCTGCCTCGCCTCCGATCTCCGCGCGATTCCTTGCACGCTGATGCGCGGCGGCACGTCGCGCGGACCGTTTTTTCTCGCGAGCGATCTGCCGGAGGACCTGCCAGCACGCGATCGCGTGCTGCTGGCCGCGATGGGCAGCCCGGACCCGCGTCAGATCGACGGCCTGGGCGGCGCGCATCCGCTGACGAGCAAGGCCGGCATTGTGTCGCGCGGCACGCCGGGTCATGCCGACCTGGACTTCACGTTCGCGCAACTGCAGCCGAACGCCGACACCGTCGATACCACCCCGAACTGCGGCAACATGCTGGCGGCGGTGCTTCCCTTTGCGATCGAACGCGGACTGATTGCGCCGCAGGGCGACATCACCCGGGCACGTGTGCTGACGCGCAACACCGGGATGCTCTGCGACATCACGATCCAAACGCCCGGTGGCGTGCCACGGTTCGCGGGCAACGCGCGCATCGATGGCGTTCCCGGCGCCGCGGCTCCAATCGTGATCGATTTTCTCGATACCGCAGGCTCCGTCTGCCATGCAATGCTGCCCACCGGCAACGCCATCGACGTCTTGACGATCAACGATCCGGTGCGTGGCGGCTCACGCATGATCGCTGCCACCCTGATCGACAACGGCATGCCGATGGTGCTGATGCGCGCGGAGGATCTCGACCGCACCGGCTACGAAAGCGTAGCCGCGCTCAATGCCGATCACGAGCTCAAGCAACGCATCGAAGCCGCGCGGCTCGCCGCCGGCAAGCTCATGGGGCTGGGCGACGTCTCCGACAAGAGCTATCCGAAGATGTGCCTGCTGGCCCGGCCACGCCAGGGCGGCAGCATCGCCACGCGTTGCTTCATCCCGCGCGTCTGCCACGATGCGATCGGCGTGCTGGCCGCCATCACGGTGGGCACCGCCTGCGTGCTGCCGGACACCGTGGCAAGCGGCATCGCAGTCACCAGCGTCGGGCCGCTCCATGCCATCAGCGTCGAGCACCCGACCGGCGAGTTCACCGTTGAACTGGAAACCGATCCTGCCAAGCCGGGATCGATCGTACGTAGCGCGCTGATTCGCACCGCGCGTCCCATCATGCGCGGCGAGGTACTGGTGCCGACCAGCGCATGGCCACTGTCTGACGAACTCCCATGATCATCGATTGCCACGGGCACTTCACCACCGCCCCCAGGGCCCTGGAAGACTGGCGCCAACGCCAGATCGCCAGCCTGAACACCCCGGCGCTCGCGCCTTCCGTCAGTGAGCTGCGCATCAGTGACGACGAACTGCGTGACGCCATCGCCAGCAATCAGCTTCGCCTGATGCGCGAACGTGGGATGGATCTGACGATCTTTTCACCGCGCGCGTCGTTCATGGCGCACCACATCGGCAGCTTCGAAACCAGCGCCACGTGGGCCGCCATCTGCAACACCCTCTGCCACCGTGTCAGCGAGTTGTTCCCCGACCAGTTCGTCGGCGCCGCCATGCTGCCGCAATCGCCGGGTGTCGATACCAAGAGCTGTATCGACGAACTCGAACGTTGCGTGCTCGAGTATGGCTTTGTCGGCGTGAACCTGAATCCGGATCCGTCTGGCGGACACTGGACCTCGCCACCGCTATCCGATCCGTACTGGTATCCGATCTACGAGAAGCTTGTCGAACTCGACGTGCCGGCCATGATTCACGTCAGCACGAGCTGCAACGCGTGCTTCCACACCACTGGCGCGCACTACCTGAATGCCGACACCACCGCATTCATGCAGGTGCTGACCAGCGACCTGTTTCGGCGCTTTCCGACGCTGAAATTCGTGATTCCGCACGGCGGCGGCGCGGTGCCCTACCACTGGGGCCGGTTCCGTGGGCTGGCGCAGGAGATGAAGCTGCCGCCGCTTAGCGAACACCTGCTCAATAACGTCTTCTTCGATACATGCGTCTATCACCAGCCCGGCATCGACCTGCTGACGCGCGTGATACCGGTCAATAACGTGCTGTTCGCCTCGGAGATGATCGGCGCGGTACGTGGCATCGACCCCGAGACCGGCCACTACTACGACGATACGCGGCGCTACATCGATCAGGCCGCGCTCTCGGACGAGGAACGTCACCAGATTTACGAGGGCAACGCGCGGCGCGTCTACAGCCGACTTGACGCGCGACTCAAGGCACGTGGCCACTAGGCACGCAGCCGCCAGGCAGCGCCATCGAAGCCAGGCATCAACGTTGTTCCAGAAAAATATCTAACGGAGGAGAAGAAGATGAAACTGCGCCACCTGGCGCTGGCGGCCGCGCTCGGCCTGCCCGCCATCGCCAACGCCCAATCCGTGACGCTCTACGGCGTCATCGACACCGGCATCGAGTACCTCAACCACGTCGGCACCGCCAGCAACTCCGTCGTCAAGATGGCCAACCTCAGCGGCACCGTACCCTCCCGCTGGGGCCTGCGCGGCACCGAGGACCTCGGCAGCGGCATGAAGGCCAACTTCGTGCTCGAATCCGGATTCGCCCCCGACAGCGGCGTCTCCAACCAGGGCGGCCGCCTCTTCGGCCGCCAGGCATGGGTCGGCCTCTCCGGCAACTGGGGCCAGGTCAGCCTCGGCCGCCAGTACACCATGCTGTTCTGGGCCACGCTCGACTCCGACATCCTCGGCCCCAACGCCTACGGCTCGAGCTCGCTCGACAACTACCTGCCCAACGCCCGCGCCGACAACGCCATCGCCTACAAGGGCAAGTTCGGCGGCTTCACCATTGGCGCTACCTACAGCTTCGGGCGCGACACCGTCAACGCCGGTCCCAGCCCGTCCGGCACCAACTGCGGCGGCGAGAACCCCGCCGACAAGACCGCCTGCCGCGAATGGTCGGCCATGCTCGGTTATGAAACCAACTGGTGGGGCATTCTGGGCGCCTATGACTCGCAGCGCGGCGGGCCCGGCGCATTCGGCGGCCTGACTTCGAGTTCGCTCAAGGATGATCGCGCCACCCTCGGTGGCTACATGCTCGTGGACCGCGCCAAGATCGGCGCCGGCTGGATCGGGCGTCGCAACGGTGCCATCGCCACGCCGCGCAGCGACATGTTCTATGCCGGTGTCGCCTACGACATCACTCCTGCGGTGACGCTCTCCGGCGAGGCGTTCTACCTCAAGTACCACAACAGCGCCGACAAGGCGTGGCTGGGCGCGTTACGTGCCAGCTACGCCTTCTCCAAGCGCACGTCCATCTACACCACGCTTGGCTATATCGACAACGGCGGCAAGCTGGCGCTGTCCGTGGACAGCGCTTCCACCGGCGCATCGCCCGCGCCTGGCGGCTCGCAGTTCGGCGCAATGCTTGGCATGAAGCACGTCTTCTGACGGCACTTCATTCGTCGGCTTGAGACTGGGCTCCACCTGCCCGCTTCTGGTCATGACTGGCTGGGAGCGGGCTTTTTTACGACTGCAGTCCTGTGCCGAGCGACCCGTAGTGCCAGTGACGTGCAGATAGGTGCAGATACGTGCTGATTGAACCCGTCCAAGGGCCGTTTCATTGCTGCGCCGGGCCCGGCGCGCTATCGGTAGCTCACCGTCACCTCGTTACTGCGGCCTTGCAGGGTGGGAGACAGCCCCCCACGGCCAGCAACCCGGTAGGCAAACACGAACCCGCCAGTCGCATCGTCGCCCGCGAATGCATCGGTCTTCCCCTGCGCGCCAGACAGCAGCACGCAGCGTCGCGCGTTACACAGGTATGCTTCCAGATCGATCGGCGGGGTGCTGACGAAGCTGTAGCGCCAGCGTACCGATGTAACGATGCCGCTTGCCTGAGGCATCGTGCCGGGAGGCAACACCGGCGACGACATCGTGCGCTGGCCGCGACTGGCAATCAGCGGTCCCTGCGCGGAGCTGGTCCAGGCATAGCGCGACCCACTGAGCTCGTAGGTGGCGCGCACGTATGTCTGCGCGTCGACCCATGTGGGGGCCAGACAAAGACACAACGCGAACGCCAGAAGATGACGCATCACAACATGCCGCGAAGCTGGTTGCGCAGCCGCGTAATGGCCTGGCTGCGGATCTGGCAGACGCGCGATTCGGTCACTTCCAGCACGGCCCCGATCTCGCGCAGGTTCAACTCCTGGTCGTAGCAAAGCGAGAGCACCAGCTTCTCGCGCTCGGGCAGCTTCTCGATGGCACGGATCAGCGCGTCACGCATTCCGGATTCCATCAGCACCGTGAGCGGATTCGCTTCGTCGGTCACCCCAAGGTGCCGATCCAGGAAGTCTTCCTCCCCGGAGCGTTCGAAGTCCTCATAGTGCAGCAACTGGCAGCCATGGACTTCGTTGAGCAGTTCCTGATACTCCTCCAGCCCCATTTCGAGTTCCTTCGCCACTTCGGAGTCGATGGGGCTCCGGCCGAGTTTCTGCTCGAGCTGGCGCTGCGTGCGTTCGATCTTGCGTGTGAACTGGCGCAGACTGCGCGATTGCCAATCGTTGGCGCGCACCTCGTCGAGCATGGCGCCGCGAATGCGCTGGCTCGCATAGGTCTCGAATCGCGCGCCATGGTTGTCCTCGTAGCGCTTGGCGGCGTCGAGCAGGCCGATCATGCCGGCCTGGATCAGGTCGTCGATCTGCACGCTGGCCGGCAGCTTCGCCGCCAGCTGCAACGCGATGCGTCGCACCAGCGGCGCGTGCGACTTGACCACGTCTGCCTGTTCGAGCTTTCCCTGAATCGTGTACATGGTGGAACTCTCGGTAAATGCTTTCTATCGGTGCCAGCGCCGCGCAAGCATGGCCGCGGCTGACTGTCTGGCTCGGTGTCCGGTCTTGTCGACTTCTTGTTCTGGCTTCATGCGGGAACGGCCACAGCCGCTCCCTGGGGCGTTGTTTCGTGTCGCAACGGCCATGCGCCGATACCGCTGGCGATGTGGCGCAGCGCGCTGGTGGATGCCGCTGCGGGATACGCCTCCACCACGCAACGGCCAAGCTGCAATGCGCGGGCCACCAGCGGGTCGATCGGCAGGTATCCGGTCAGACCAGCCTCGACGCCGAGGTACTGGCTCGCGGTACGGGCAAGATTGCGTGCCAGCGCGGCAACGGTCGCTTCGGCGGCCGCCATATTGACGACCAGATGGAAGCGGCGGCATGCGTATTCGTGATGCAGACGCTTGATGCGCGCGTAGGCCGCGGTAATCGACGTTGCCTCCGGGCGCATGACGATCACCACGTTGTGGGCGGTTGCCGCCAGAGGCGACAGCGCGCCGGTTGCATCCGTGCGCGCGTCGATCAGCACCGACCGCATGTCGGGAATCAGATCGGATAGCGCGCGGTCCATGTTCCCGGCGTCGACTTGGATATCACCTGCCGGCAGCACCGCGATGCCACTGGCAGGGCGCGTGCCAATCGCGGCGGCCGCGGTCACCCGGCCGGCCAGCGCATCGGCGAGCGTTGCGACAGGCGCGGCGCCCGACAGACGCGTGGCACGCACGCCATGGCGATCCTCGTCGACGAGCAGAACACGTTCGCCCTGCATGGCCAGCGCATTGGCCAGACCCAGTGTCACCGTGGTGGCGCCCGCCCCCGCATCGGCGGCAACCACCGCGATGCGCCGGGTGACGCGCGGCGCCAGCAGACGGCGCAGGCTTTCTGCCTGATCGGAACCCATGACGTTCAAGGCTTACTCCCCCGCGACTGCCAACTGCGGCAGTCCGACTGTCGCCTGCATTGCCGCGTCGGCAGTGATATCACCGACGAGCGCAGGCGAGGCGGCACGTCCCGGATAGTTCTCCAGCACATCCAGCAGCGCCAGCAGGCGACCCATGCCCTCGTTGAGCACGGAGCCTGGCACCGGCACATTCGCACGCGTCGCGGCACGGCCGGCCAGGCGTGACAGGAACGCCGGCGCGGTTGCGGTGGGGGTGTGCTGCAGGCGCAGCGTGGTCAGCCCGAGCTGGAGCGACACCATGCTGGTCCCCTGACTGTCCGACGCATCGCTGTCCTGCGCGAAGTGTTCGGCGGCATGACGCAGCGTGCGGAACTGCTCGTCCGCGGCGTTCGCCCATTGCATCCAGCGTGCGACCTGCGCGGCGTCATCGGTCAGCGCCACGTCGCACAGCACGTACTCGACCGCCAGCGTTTCGCCGGTACCACGATCCGCCATGCGGGAGACAACGAGGCACGCTTCGGTGCCGGTCTCGGCCGTGTTATCGCGAGCGCGTCCAACCGCACGAACCGTCCCTTCCGGAATCCGCACTGCACAGTGACCAACCCAGTGCACAGCACCGCGGTCGCGCCAGGTCGTGTCGCCAATCGCATGAAACGTCAGCGTGTCGGCGATCGCATCGAGCTTGCTGGCCGCGCCACCCGTGATCACACGCGCGGTTTTACGCGTACCCGCCACCCAGCGCTCGCCGAGCTGATGCCAGCGCGCGATGACGGCGGCCGATGGCACCGATGCATTCAGGTTGACGACGGTACGTGCCGCCGACAGCGTGGCGCGCACGGTCTCGGCTTCGGCATCGGCGTCCGCTTCTGACATCGACTGCCGCGTACGGCCAACCGGCGCGGTGGTACCGGCCAGCGGCATCCCGTCCCGATCGGCAAGCCACAGGGTGCATTGCATCAACTGCGGCGCGCGACGACCTTGCACCGGCTGGGTGAAATTCTGCGATACGGCGAGCACATAGCGCTCGCAGGCCCGGCTGGCGTCGCGGCAAATCGCCATGCGTGCCTGCTGGCCCATCTGGCGCAATCCCACGGCACCGGCGCCGCGCTGTTGCCAGAGCTGGCGCGCGACATCGAAGCCGTAGCCCGCGGCGTTCAACTCTTCCACGCACGTGCCCACGGCATTAGCGCTATCAGTCAACGAACGCAGCATGTCATCGGCGCCATTGCGCTCGGCCGGGCGCGGCGTTGCGGCGTCCGCTGCAGCGGCATGGCGGCGTGCCATGTCGGCGTCATTGAACAGCGAGCCACGACGCGGCGTCATGAACGCGCGTTCCACCAGTGTGCTGGCCTGCGCGAGTTCCAGATGTTCCGGCACGCGCTGGCCAGTGGAAGCATAGAAAACCGGCAGGCGATGGCGGATCACCACATCGAGCACGGAGCCGAGATGCGTCGCTTCATCGAGCTTGCTGATAATGCACCCGTCGATGCCACCAGCGTCACCGGCAGCGTCGTGGCGATAGGCGTGCACGACTTCATTGAGCGTATCGCCATGCGCGGCGCCGTTGAGCAGCAGCACGCGCTGCATCGGCGCCTGCACGCCCGCCAGCATCGCGATCTGGTCGGACAGGCTGCGATCGCGCTGGCTCATGCCAACGGTGTCGATGATGACCAGATGCTTGTCCTTCATCGCCGATAGCGCGAAACGCAGGTCCGCGGCGTCTTTCACCGCATGCACGGGCACGCCCAGAATGTCGCCGTAGATGCGAAGCTGCTCGTGCGCGCCGATCCGGAAGCGGTCGGTCGTCAGCAAGGCCAGGCGATCGGCGCCGTGGCGCAGCACGTAGCGTGCGGCCAGCTTGGCCGTGGTGGTGGTCTTGCCCACGCCGGTGGGTCCGATCAGCGCCAGCACGCCGCCCTGATCGAACAGTGCGTCCTCGTTGGACAGCACAGGCACCTTCTTCGCGATTTCCTGCCGAATCCACGACATGGCGGCCGGACGATCGGTACCCACTGGCAGACGGGAGATCAACGTACGTGACAACTGGCCAGAGAAGCCCGCGTTCACCATCCACTCGAACAGCGACTCGCGCAGCGGATCGCCCACGGCCACATTGCCGGCGCCGCTGGACAGGCCCGCAAACTGGCGCTCGAGCATCGAACGCATCGACGCAAGCTCGCCACGCAGATCACCGATGACGCCGTCGTCCGCCCGGGTCGCCTGCCCGTCGACGGCATTGGCTGCTGCGATGGCGATCGGGCCGATCTGCACCGGGGCGGTCTCAAGGATCTGGGATCCGGCCGGCGTGGGCGACACATAGGGCTGCGCGTTGGCGTTCACCGCACCGAGATCGGTGTCGCGCATCGCGACGATTTCCACGCCACCATCGATGGTCCGGTTCGACAACACCACGGCATCCGGGCCCATCGCCTCGCGCACCTTGCGCATCGCTTCGCGGCCGTTGGCCGCCACAAACTTTGCCACGCTCATGTTCAGTCCTTACGCTGCGCCGCCGATCATGGCGGTGATGCGGATATTGCGGTTGTCCGGTACTTCGGCATGCGACAACACCTTCAACTGCGGCAGGGTGCGGCGCAGGAAGCGCGCCATCAGCGGCCGCAGCGGCGACGGCACCAGCAGGACCGGATCGAGACCCAGTTGCTCCTGGCGCACCACCGCGCCCTGCGCCTGCTGCAGCACCGCATCGGCCAGGCCCGGCTCGATGCCGCCGCCATTGGCCAGCGCCTGCGACAGCACGCGCTCCAGGCCGGCATCGAGGCCGATGACCTGCAGGTCGGCGTTGTTGGGGAAAAGCTGCTGCGTGATCGCGCGGCCCAGCGCCACGCGCACGAGCGTGGTCAACTCGGCCGGATCGCTGACCTTCGGCGCGTGTTCGGCGATGACATCGAGAATCGTGCGCATGTCGCGGATCGCCACACCTTCGTCCAGCAGGCTCTGCAGCACCTTCTGCAGGCCAGTCAGCGTGATCGTCTTCGGCACCAGGTCCTCGGTAAGCTTGGGCGATTCCTTGGCGATGCGGTCCAGCAGCGACTGCACTTCCTGGCGACCCAGCAGCTCGGATGCGTGCATCTGGATCAGGTGGTTCAGGTGGGTGGCCACCACGGTGCTGGCGTCGACCACGGTGTAGCCATACGCCTGCGCCTGCTCCTTGAGGGCAGCGTCGATCCAAACGGCCGGCAGGCCGAAGGCCGGGTCGCGCGTGGCCGCGCCGGGCAGCGTGCCGGTGACCTGGCCCGGGTTGATCGCCATCCACTGGCCCGGGTTGGCTTCGCCACTGCCGACCTCTACGCCCTTGAGCGTGATGCGATAGGCGGTCGGCTTCAGTTCCAGGTTGTCGCGGATATGGACCACCGGCACCAGAAAGCCGATGTCCTGCGCGATCTTCTTGCGGATGCTCTTGATGCGGCCCAGCAACTCGCCGTTCTGGGCGCGATCCACCAGCGTGATCAGGCAATAGCCCACCTCCATGCCAAGCGGATCGACCATCGTGACGTCTTCCCACGACGCTTCGGCGGCCTCGGCCGGCGCGGCTGGCGCGCGCGCCTCGTTCGACTTCGTTTCTTCTGCCGTGGCCTCGCGGCGCATCATGTGCCGACCGAGCCAGATCAGTCCGGCAGCCAGCAGCAAGAACGCGAAATGCGGCATTCCCGGGATGATGCCCATCATGCCGATAATGGCGGCCGTGATGAACAACACGCGCGGATTCGAGAAGAGCTGGCCGGTCAGTTGCTGGCCGACGTCCTGCTCGTTCGACACCCGCGAGACGATGACACCGGCGGCCGTGGAGATCACCAGTGCCGGAATCTGCGCCACGAGGCCGTCGCCAATCGTCAGCAGTGTGTAGTTGTGCACCGCCGTGCCAAAGTCCAGGTCGTGCTGCACCATGCCTACGACCATGCCGGCCACGACGTTGATGAACATGACCAGCA
Organism: Cupriavidus sp. SHE; assembly: GCF_000812445.1. Classification (NCBI taxonomy): domain Bacteria; kingdom Pseudomonadati; phylum Pseudomonadota; class Betaproteobacteria; order Burkholderiales; family Burkholderiaceae; genus Cupriavidus; species Cupriavidus sp. SHE. Next base: position 68,865 of record NZ_JWMB01000023.1, read on the forward strand.
GGCCCGCGATGGCATCGCCACGCACGAACTTCGACGCACCATCCATCGCGCCGTAGAAATCGGACTCCTGCGCCACCTCGGCACGACGCTTGCGCGCGCCCTCTTCATTGATCAGGCCGGCGTTCAGGTCCGCGTCGATCGCCATCTGCTTGCCCGGCATCGCGTCCAGCATGAAGCGCGCGCCCACCTCGGCGATACGGCCCGCGCCCTTGGTGATCACCATGAAGTTGATCACCACGAGGATCGCGAACACCACGATACCGACCGCGAAGTTGCCGCCCACCAGGAAGTGGCCGAAGGCTTCGATCACCTTGCCGGCGGCGTCCGGGCCGGTATGCCCTTCCAGCAGCACCACGCGCGTGGAGGCAACGTTCAGCGACAGGCGCAGCAGCGTGGAGAACAGCAGGACCGCCGGGAACGCCGCGAAGTCGAGCGGACGCTGCGTGTACATGCCGACCAGCAGCACCATGATCGACAGCGCAATGTTGAACGTGAACAGCAGGTCCAGCACAAACGCGGGCAACGGCAGGATCATCATGCCGAGGATCATGATGATCAGCACCGGCCCCGCGAGCGCCTTCATCTGGGCACCAGAGCGCAGGCCCGGCATATTGAGGATGTTCGTCAGTGCGTTCATGCGCGGCTTTCCGGTACGGCAAGTTCATCCGGCACCACCAGATCCGCGGGCCCATTGGGCTGTGGACCGTAGCTGTAGTGCCAGTTCTTCAGTTGATAGACCCAGGCCAGGACCTCGGCCACGGCGGTGTACAGACCGGCCGGGATCTCGTGACCCAGCTCGACGTGGCGATGCAGCGCACGTGCCAGCGGCGGCGCGGACAGCATCGGCACGCGGTGTTCCGCGGCCAGTTCGCGAATCCGCGCGGCCACTTCATCGGCGCCCTTGGCCACCACGCGCGGCGCGCCCATGCGGCCTTCCTCGTAGCGCAGCGCCACGGCGTAGTGCGTGGGGTTGGTCACCACCACGTCGGCCTTGGGCACTTCGGTCATCATGCGGCGGCGCGCAATGGCACGCTGCTGCTGGCGGATACGCGCCTTGATGTGCGGATCGCCATCGGTTTCCTTCATCTCCTGCTTGATCTCTTCCTTGGTCATGCGGAGCTTCTTGTGGAACGTATAGAGCTGCCAGGGCACGTCCAGCGCGGCCACCAGGATCAGCGATCCCGCCACCACACCGCTGACATACAGCACCAGTTCCATCATGTGCAGCAGTGCCTCCTGGATCGGCGCGTCCATCAGCGCGATCGTCTCCGGCAGCTTGCGCCAGATCATCCAGGCACCCACGCCACCCACCAGCAACGACTTGGCGATGGCCTTGGCCAGTTCCACCAGCGAATGCGCCGAGAACAACCGGCCGAGGCCGGAGATCGGCGACATACGCGAGAAATCGGGCGAAAACGACTTGGTCGAGAACATCCAGCCGCCCAGAGCCAGCGGCGTCACCAGCGCCGCGACGCCGAACATCAGCAGAAGCGGCAGGAATGCCAGCAGGGCGTCCCAGACAATGGCGGCAAACTGGGACAACATGCGATTCGTGTCGAAGGCCGTGGCCGGCTCGAACGCGAGGCCGGCATGCATTACGGCATCGAGCTTGCGGCCCAGCACGCCGCCCGTGGTCCAAAGGCCGATCACGCCGGTCATCAGCATCGCGAACGTGCCGAGCTCGCGCGAACGCACCACCTGCCCCTCTTCACGCGCCTTTTCAAGGCGCCGGGCTGTGGCGGGTTCGGTTTTCTCGAGATCGCTTTCCTCGGACATGGACGCTCCAGGCGCGAAGCGCGGACGGCACTTCGTCACCGAGGATTATCAAATCCCCGGGCGGGAAGCATTGGGAGGAAAAGGCGGGGAAACAGGTCCCTGTTTCAGGAATGGAGGGGGCAGCGGCGTTAACGGTCCCCTGGGTGCCGATCTTTAGGGGGAACGCCCCAAAATGCCGGGATCGCGCACTGTCCGGCTGGCATCCGGCGGCATGATGTCGCCTTTACGATGCGGCGCGATGCCGCGTCAGGCGACGCCGCATCGCGGGGCGCGCGGGCTCAGGACAGGCGATCCGGATCGATGGAGATGCCCAGCTGCTCGGCCATCTCCTCGACCAGCGCCTGGAGGCGCGCCACCTTGTCTTCCAGCTCGCGATGGCTGATCCGCAGCGCCTCCAGCTCCGACGGCGCGATCTCGATGCTCGCGCTCGCGCGTGGGCCCGGCGCTTCGGCCAGACTGACTTCTCCGCATAGCAGGTGCGTCCAGCGGTGTTCGCGCTCCCCCGGGCCACGGGGCAGCTTCACGACCAGGGCAGGATCGCGTTCGGCCAGCTCGTCCAGGAACGCCTCGACCGACGAGATATCGGCAAATGCGTGCAGCCGCGCCGTGTTCAGGCGCAGTTCCGCCGCCGTCTGCGGCCCACGCAACAGCAGCGTGGACAGCAGCGCCGCGGACTGGCTTGGCACGCCAAGCACGCGGGCAAGGTTTTGCTCGAAGCGGGGCACCCGGCTGCTGCTGCCTTCGAACACGAGGCTCAGCGATTTGAGGCCATCGATGGCGGTCAGGATCTCGTCCTCGCCGACGCTCATCACCGGCGATCGCGCGGTCTTCTGGTTGCAGCCTGCGGCCAGCGCATTGAGCGACAACGGATAGGTATCGGGAACGGTGAACTGCTTTTCGAGCAGCACCGCCACCACGCGGCCTTCAAGCGGTGTCAGCGCGCGCAGTGGCGGGCGGGACGAAGCCCCGGTTGCCGTGGGGGTGTCAGGAGTGTCGGGGGTATCGGTCATTTCGGGCTACGGCATCGGTCGGCAAGGCGACCATTGAAGCGCAAGCGGGCGGCCAGCGCAACCTCGCCCGAAGATGGCGGAGCCCGCGCCGCCCCCGTGGTCCCCCCCGTGGCTCCTTACCGTGTGATCGGCGGATTGCCCCGGCGCCGTGCCAGCAGCGGCGCCTCCACACCTTCCACGCCGACCAGACCCAGCACGGTGGTCAGGCCCCATTGCGCGCCTTCCCAGGCATTGGTGGGATCAAACCACTCGTCACGCGAGTGTGCGCCACCCGATTTGCCGCCGCTGCCGATGATGATGGCCGGAATGCCCAGCGCCATCGGCACGTTGGCGTCGGTGCTGCCGCCCCGCAGGGTTGGCGCCTCCTTGCTGTTGGCGTGGATCACGCGGACAGCCGATTGCACGATCACCGAGTCGGTCGGCGTCTGCCCGGCCGGGCGATCGCCGATCAGCTTCGTCTGGAACGTGATTTCCTGGCCCTTGGCTGGCGCCCAGCGACGATTCTCGTCCGCAACCCCGCCTGCAATCGCATCCATGATGTGCTTTTCGGTTTCCAGCAGGGCCGGCGTGCCGTTCGAACGGATATCGACCGCCATGCGCGCATCGCCCGCGATCGCGTTGACCGACGTGCCGCCGGCAACCGTGCCGACCGTGAACGTGGTCTTGGGATCGGATGGCGTGCGCACATCGCTGATCTTGCCGATAGCGCGCCCCATGGCGTGAATGGCGCTGGGCAGGCCAAACGCGCCAAAGCTGTGGCCGCCGGGACCGCGGAAGGTCACTTCGTAGCGATGGCTGCCGGTGCCCTGCGTCAGCACGCGATCGCCGGTGCCAGGTTCGATGCCGACCATGCCGTCGATGTCGGGATGCTCGCGGAACACCGCCTTCATGCCGCGCAGGTTGCCAAGTTCTTCCTCGCCAACGTTGCCCACGAAGACCAGATCGCCAGCCGTCCGCACATTGTTGTCGTTGAGCACCTTCAGCCAGGACAACAGCACGGCTAGTCCGCGCGTGTCGTCGCCAATACCGGGGGCGTAAAGCTTGCCGTCGCGCGCCTTGACGGTGACGTCGGTGCCTTCGGGGAAGACCGTATCGAGGTGGGCGGAAATCAACAACTTCGGGCCATTGCCAACACCCTTGCGGATCCCGATCGCATTGCCTTCGGCATCAATGTGGGCATCGGCCAGGCCAAGCGCCTTGAGCCGCGAGACGAAGTACTCGGCACGTGCGCGCTCCTTGAAGGGCGGCGCGGGAATCTCGGTCATGGTCTTCAGCTCGGTCAGCGCGCGCGCGTCATCGGCGCGGACGTCCGTCATCAGCTTCTTGTAGACCGGGGATGCTTCGAGTTTGGTGTAGGCAGTGTCTACCGCTGGGGAGACCTGTGGGATGGGCAGCGTCTGCGCGTGGGCAATTCCGACAAGCGCGACGGATGCGAGGGCAACAACGGTACAGCGAGCAGGCATGGGGGCAATCCTCTGGCAGGGGGGAAACCGTGTTTGCTGCGATTGTGCCAGTGAATGCGAAGGTACGCTGAAGCGCCGCTCTCCCGCGATGCGGGAGAGCGGAAGCCTATCTACTATCTACAAACAACCTCAGAAGCCGAGGCTCGCCAGCAGATCGTCCACCTGCGACTGGTCCGACACCACATCGGCCTTGCCCTCGGGGTTGATCTGCGGACCGTTGATCAGGGAAGGGGGCGCTTCCACGCGCCGATCGGCCGGCACGTTGTCGATCAGCACCTGCAGCAGTTCCTGCTCCAGCGTGCGGATCATGTCCATCATCTTCTTGATCACCTGGCCCGTCAGGTCCTGGAAGTCCTGGGCCATCATGATCTCGAGCAGATGGCTGCCGGTGGCCTTGGTCTTCTCCGGAACCTCGGTCAGGAACTCGCGCGTGTCGAGCACCAGCGCGCGGGCGTCGCCCAACTCCACGGGTTGCTCGAACCACTCGCCCCAGCGCTTGTCCAGCGCGGTGGCCTTGGCCTCGAGTTCTTCCTGCAGCGGCTGCGCCAGTTCCACGGCCGTGAGCGAACGCTCGGCAGCCTGCTCGGTCATGGCGGCGATGTAGCTCAGACGGTCGCGCGCGTCGGGAATGGCCTGGGCGGCACGCTCGATTTCCTTGTCGAGCCCCAGCTCCCGCATGTTGTCGCGCAGCATCCGGGTCAGGTTGCCGATGCGATGGATGATCTGCTCGGCCGCTTCATTGCTGAAAGTCGGAGTCGTCGACATGTCGCGTCCCTCTTATTGACCCATTTTCTCGAAGATCTTGGTGATCTTCTCGTCGAGCGTGGCAGCGGTAAACGGCTTGACCACGTAGCCATTGGCGCCTGCCTGCGCGGCGGCGATGATGTTCTCCTTCTTGGCTTCGGCCGTCACCATCAGCACCGGCGTCTTGGCGATCTCGGGCGTTGCACGGATCGTCTGCAACATGGTCAGGCCGTCCATGTTCGGCATGTTCCAGTCGGAAACCACGAACTGGAAGCTGCCATCCTTGACCTTCTCCAGACCGGCCGCGCCGTCCTCGGCTTCGTCCACGTTGGTGAAGCCAAGCTCCTTGAGCAGGTTACGGATGATCCGGCGCATGGTCGGGAAGTCGTCGACCACGAGAATCTTGATGTTCTTGTCCACTGTTACGGCTCCAAAACGGTTGCGGATGGCCATGCCATCCGGATGATTGCTGCTTATCTGACCTCTCGCGCGCTATACGCGCTGCGCCCGCGCGCCAAACGTAGCCAGGTGCGCCATGACACGCTGGCTCATCTGGTGCAGGGGCACCACTTCATGCACACCGCCGGCCGCGATGGCTTCCTTCGGCATACCAAACACGATGCAGGATTGCTCGTCCTGCGCCAGGTTGTAGGCGCCTGCCTCGCGCATGCGCAACATGCCGCGCGCGCCGTCCTTGCCCATGCCGGTCAGGATCACGCCCGTGACGTTCTTGCCACCGTGAATGGCGGCGGAATCGAACAGCACATCGACGGACGGTCGGTGCCGATTGACCGGCGCTTCCTGGGACAGGTGCGCCACGTAGTTCGCACCGCTACGCGCCAGCAGCAGGTGCGAATCGCCGGGCGCGATGTACGCATAGCCCGGCAGCACACGCTCGCCATGCTCGGCTTCCTTGACCGTGATGCGGCACAGGCCGTTCAGGCGATGCGCGAACGACTTCGTGAAACCTGCCGGCATGTGCTGGACGATCATGACCGCCGGAGAATCGGGGGGTAGCGGCGTCAGGAAATCCTTGATCGCCTCGGTGCCACCCGTGGAAGCCCCGACGATGATCAGCTTTTCCGTCGACAACAGCGGCGCGCGCAGCATCGGCGCGACGGGCGCCGCGCCAGCGCTCTGCTCCGCACGCGCACGCACGCGGGCGCGCGATGCGGCGCGGATCTTGTCCGCGATCGTCTGCGTGTAGTCCAGCAGGCCTTCGCGGATACCGAGCTTCGGCTTGGTCACGAAGTCCACAGCGCCAAGTTCCAGCGCGCGCATCGTGATCTCGGACCCACGCTCGGTCAGCGACGACACCATGAGCACCGGCATCGGCCGCAGGCGCATCAGGCGCTCAAGAAAATCCAGGCCGTCCATACGCGGCATTTCTACGTCCAGCGTCAGCACGTCCGGATTGACGCGCTTGATCAGGTCGCGCGCCACCAGCGGATCCGGGGCGGTACCCACCACCTCCATGTCCGGCTGGCTGTTGATGATTTCCGACATCAGGCTGCGTATCAGCGCGGAATCGTCCACGCACAGCACCTTGATCTTCGCGGCAGTCATGTTGGTCTCTACGTCTCTTGCGTGTATTTCGTGTATTACGCGTCTTGTACGTCCCGCGCGCCCGACATCAGGTCGGGATCCTGGCCGTGGTCTGTCGCGTGAACAGTTCCACGGCGCCTCGCGCGGGTGCCTTCGTCGACGTGGACAGCGCCCGTGCCAGGGCACGTTCCTCGCGTTCGACGCCTACGGTATCGTCCTGGCGCGTCAGTCGGCGGACCAGTGCAAGGCCGGTACGTGGAAAGTAGCTGACACGTCGCGCGTGCGGTCCGCGCAGATCCTGCGCGGCCACGCGCACTTCTTCCGTGCGCAGATACTTCAGTACGAAATCGGCATTCCGATCCCCGATATTTAGAGTCGTCATGTTGGCCAGCACCGCGCCACCGCCAAATACTTTGGCCTCCAGCCGTTCGCGACGCGCGCCCATCTTCAACAGTTCATTGATAAGCACTTCGAGCGCGTAGCAGCCGTAGCGCATCGACGTAGAGAGCATCCGGTCGGCGCCGGCGTTCTCGTCGTCGGGCAGCATGAAATGGTTCATGCCGCCGACACCGGCCACTTCGTCGCGAATGCACGCGGACACGCACGATCCCAGGACGGTCGTGAGAACGACGTCCTCGGCCGTCACGTAGTACTCGTTGGGCAATAGCTTGATGGCCTGCCGGTCGAATTCGCGGTCGAAATACTTCCGGGTGGCGATGGCCTCCGGCATCTGGGGCGTGCCACGCATCATGCAGCTCCGCTCTTGTTCGTCAGCTCGTATACGGTCTGCCCGCGCAACTGGAATGCGCGGGTGACGTACGAGAAGTTCTCCGAGTGCCCCGCGAACAGCAGACCGTTCGGCTTGAGCAGCGGTGCAAACCGTTCGAGAATCTGGCCCTGCGTCGGCTTGTCGAAGTAGATCATCACGTTGCGGCAGAAGATCGCGTCGAACTTCTCGCGCAAGCCCCAATCTGGCGCCAGCAGGTTCAGCGGCTCGAAGGTGACCGTCGCGGCAAGCTCCGGCTTGACCTTGACCGACCCTGCCCGCGCGCCGGTGCCCTTCAGGAAGAACCGCTTGAGCCGTTCCTGCGACAGCCGCGAAACCTGCTCGGCGGTGTAGATGCCGCTGCGCGCCTTGGCCAGCACCTGGGTGTCGATGTCCGTGGCCAGCACCGTGCCCGCACGCTCGCCCAGCGCTTCCGCCAGTGTGATGGCGATCGAGTACGGCTCCTCGCCGGTCGACGCCGCGGCGCACCAGACGCTGTAGGGTCGCCCGATCTTCTTGGCGTGCTCGGCCAGCAGCGGAAAGTGATGGGCCTCGCGAAAGAACGACGTCAGGTTCGTCGTCAGCGCGTTGGTGAAGTACTCCCACTCCGACGAACGCTCGTCGGCTTCGAGCTGCGCGAGATAGGTGCTGAAGTCCGCAAGCTGCAGTGTGCGCAGCCGCCGGGCCAACCGGCTGTAGACCATCTCTCGCTTGTGGCTGCCAAGCGAGATGCCCGCGCGCTTGTGAATCAGCGCGCGGATCTTCTCGAAGTCGCGCTCGGTCAGCAGAAAATCGCGCATCTCATCGCGCAATGGCGCCAGCACGGGCGCACCGGGCGTCATAGCCGCGCCTGGCTTCCTGATGGCGCTGGAGGAAGAACGGAGCGGCGTCATGGTGTATGTCCTTCAAGGTACCGGGAAGTCGGCGATGCGGGCTGCCGGACGTGCCGGCAAGCCTCAGGCGAGCTCGGCCTCGATCAATTCCATCTCTGGGCTGGTCATCATGCGTTCGATGTCGATCAGGATCAGCATCCGGCCTTCCACCGAACCCAGCCCGGTCAGATGTTCGTTGGAGACCGACACGCCGAACTCCGGCGCTGGCTTGATGTCATCGCCGGTGAGCGTCAGCACGTCCGATACGCCGTCGACGACGATGCCAACCACGCGGCCGGCCACGTTCAGGATGATCACCACGGTCTGGTGGTCATAGCGCACGTTGCCGAGCTTGAACTTCAGGCGCAGGTCGACGATCGGCACGATCACGCCGCGCAGGTTGGTCACGCCCTTGAGGAAGTCTGGCGCGTTGGCGATGCGCGTCACCGTCTCGTAACTGCGGATCTCCTGCACCTTGAGGATGTCGATGCCATATTCTTCCGTCCCCAGCGTGAAGACCAGGTACTCCTGACCCGAGGCTTCGCTGCCCTGGGTATCGATATGTCCGATGCCGGCCATGTCCGTTCTCCTTGCTGTCGATTACTACGCGGCCATCGGGGCCTGGCGGCGCACACCGGTGCGCTGCAGCGCGCCGACGTCCACGATCAGGGCCACGCTGCCGTCACCGAGGATGGTGGCGGCGGAAATGCACGGCACCTTGCGATAGTTGGTCTCGAGGTTCTTGAGCACCACCTGGTGCTGCCCGATCAACTGGTCCACCAGCAGCGCGAAGCGCTTGCCTTCGGCCGCCAGGATCACGGCGATACCCTGCGTGGGCTCCTGCACCGCGTTGGTCACGTTGAAGACCTTGTGCAGTTCCAGCAGCGGCAGGTATTCGCCGCGCACGTTCATTACCCGCTCGCCGTTGGCGGCGGTGTGCACGTCGTCGGCCAACGGCTGCAGCGACTCCATCACGCAGTTCAGCGGCAGGATGAAGGTTTCTTCGCCAGTGCGTACCGACATGCCGTCCAGAATCGCCAGCGTCAGCGGCAGCACGATGCGGGTGGTGGTGCCCAGCCCGGCGCGCGAGCTGATTTCCACGTGGCCGCCCATCTCCTGGATGTTCCGCTTGACTACGTCCATGCCAACGCCCCGGCCGGAGACATCGGTAATGACTTCGGCCGTGGAGAAGCCCGGCGCGAAGATGAGCTGCCAGACTTCGTCGTCGGGCATGCTCTCGGAGACCGGCAGGCCGTTCTGCATCGCCTTGGCCAGGATGCGCTCGCGGTTCAGGCCGGCGCCGTCATCGCTCACCTCGATGACGATGTTGCCACCCGCGTGCTGCGCGGAGAGGATCAGTTGTCCGGTCGGCTCCTTGCCGGCGGCGATACGCTTCTCTGGTGTTTCGATGCCGTGATCGAGACTGTTTCGCACCAGATGGGTCAGCGGATCGATGATCCGCTCGATCAGGCCCTTGTCCAGTTCCGTTGCCTTGCCGAACGTGACCAGATCGATCTGCTTGCCGAGCTTGCCCATCATGTCGCGCACCAGACGCGGGAAGCGCGAGAACACGTAGTCCATCGGCATCATGCGGATGGACATCACCGCTTCCTGCAGATCGCGCGCGTTGCGCTCGAGCTGGCCCATGCCGGAGAACAGGCGGTCGAACAGCACCGGGTCCAGCGACGACGCGGTCTGCGCCAGCATCGACTGCGTGATGACCAGTTCGCCCACGAGGTTGATGATCTGGTCGACCTTCTCGGTCGGCACGCGGATCGAACCGGCATCCGGACTGTGCGCGGCGGCGGGCTTGGCCTTTTCTTTCTCCTTGGCAGCCACCGGTGCGGCGGCGGGTGCGACAGGCGCGACGGCTGCCGGCGCGGCTACGGGCGCGGGCGTCGGCGCAGCGACCGGTGCGGCCGGTGCCTCACCTGGCGTTACCGCTTCCACGGCGATCTGCTTCTCGTCGATCACAAAGCAGCAGACCGCGATGATGTCGTCGGGGCTGCACTGGCTGTTCAGCCAGATGATCAGGTCGCCGTCCGATTCCTGTTGACCGGTGATCTCGCCCAGGTTGGCAAGCTCCTCGCGCAGCAGGGCCTGGTCGGCGGCCGATATCTTGATCAGGCTCACCTTGAGATTGCCGCCGGCCGGTGCGGCAGCGGGCGCGGATGCAGCCACTGGTGCCGGTGTGGCGGCAGGCGCGGGTGCCGCCTCGCCGCTGGCTTCCTGGGCCAGTTGCTGCAGCACGGCGCAAATGCGCGCCAGCGTTTCCGGATCGGGTTCGGTGCCGTTACGGTAGGCGTTGAGCTGATCGTGCAACACGTCCTTGGTTTCCAGAAAGGTGTCGATGATGACGCGCGAGAGAGCTAGTTCCCTCCGACGCGTGCGGTCCAGCAGATTCTCGAAGATGTGCGTGGTTTCGGTCAGCGCCGTGAAGCCGAACGTCGCGGCGCCGCCCTTGATCGAATGCGCGGCACGGAAGATCGCGTTGAGCGCTTCCGCATCGGGGGATTCGATATCCACCTCGAGCAGCAGCTGCTCCATTTGTACGAGCAGTTCCTCCGCCTCCTCGAAGAAGGTCTGGTAGAACTGCGTGATATCGATATCGACAGACATGATCGTCCTGACTCGCTAGATTGCCCTGGAAGATGCGCCGCCCTGTTCAGGCGGCACGCGTCATTCCCCCTTGCCCTTGCCCTTGCCTTTGCTTTCGCCCGCGCCGGCAGGCGTGGCCGCGGGCGCCGAGGCGCTCCCCAGCTGCGCCTGCACGTCCTGTGCCGCCTGGCCCTTCTGAGTCTGCACCGTGACATCGGCGGCGCTGGCGTTCTCGGCCTCGAACTGGGCCTGGGCGCGCTGGTTGAGCACGACGATGCTGATACGGCGGTTCACCGGTGCCAGCGGATCGTTCTTCTCCAGCGGCATCGTGTCCGCCAGACCCAGCACCCGCAGCAACTTGCCTTCCTCCATGCCGCCTGCAACCAGTTCCTGCCGCGACGCATTGGCGCGGTCAGCAGACAGTTCCCAGTTGCTGTAGGCACGCTGGCCCATCATGTATTTGGCCGAGTCGGTATGGCCGGAAAGACTGACCTTGTTCGGCAGTTCGTTGAGCACCGGGCCGATCTCGCGCAGGATCGTGCGCATGTACGGCTCGACCGCCGCGCTGCCGGTGCGGAACATCGGACGGTTCTGCGTATCGAGAATCTGGATGCGCAGACCTTCGCTGGTGATGTCGAGCAGCAACTGCGGGCGGAACTGGCGCAGTACCGGGTTGTTCTCGATGATCTGTTCCAGACGCTTCTTCAGGCCGCGCAGCCGTTCGCTCTCGATCTGGTCGCGGCGGCGCTGGGCATCCGCGGCCGGATCGTTGGTCTGCGCCTTCATGATCTCGCCATCCTTGGCCATCACGTCCTTGCCGCCGCCTGGAATCACGCTCGTCGAAAGGCTGCTCTTGTCGCCGCCGGCAATCGCCACCTTGAGCGGCGTGCGGAAATACTCGGCCACGCCGACGAGAACCTTTGGCGACGAGGAACTCAGCAGCCACAGCACCAGGAAGAGCGCCATCATGGCCGTCATGAAGTCGGCGTAGGCGATCTTCCAGCTGTGGTTGCCATGCGGCTTGGCATGCGATTTCGCCTTCTTGATGACGATCGGACGCAGGTCCTGGGCGCTGCTCATGACTGCTCTCCCGTCAGGTCAGGCTCTTGACTTCGCGAACGTGGTCGTCGAGCTCGAGGAACGACGGACGTACCGTGGAGTACAGCACCTTGCGGCCGAACTCCACCGCCACCAGCGGTGCGTAACCATTGAGCGATGCCAGCAGCGTGACCTTGATGCATTCGTACATCTTGATGCTCTCGGACACCTGGTGTTCGACACGCGACGCCAGCGGCGACACAAAGCCGTAGGCCAGCAGAATGCCCAGGAACGTACCGACCATCGCGTTGGCGATCAGCGCGCCGAGTTCGGCCGGAGGCAGGTCCGCGGAAGCCAGCGCGTGCACCACGCCCATCACCGCGGCCACGATGCCGAAAGCGGGCAGACCGTCGCCGACGCGCGAGAGCGCATGGGCCGGAATCTCGGCCTCATGGCGGACGGTTTCGATTTCGTGGTCCATGAGCGCCTCGATCTCGAACGCGTTCATGTTGCCGTTGACCATCATGCGCAAGTAGTCCGTCAGGAATTCCATCATCTTGGCGTCGGCCAGGATGCGCGGGTACTGACTGAAGACACTGCTCGATGCCGGATCGGCGATTTCCTTTTCGAGGAACAGGATGCCCTCGCGACGTGCCTTGGACAACAGCACGTACAGCAGCGCCATCACGTCCAGGTACAGTTCCTTCTTGTACTTGGAGCCCTTCAGCAGCGAGGGCATGGCCTTCATCGTGGCCTTGATGGCCTTGCCGCTATTGGAGCTGATGAATGCGCCAACCGCGGCACCGCCGATGATGATGAGCTCCGCCGGTTGATAAAGCGCGCCCATGTGGCCGCCGGTGAGGGCGTAACCGCCCAGCACCGCCACGACTACGACGACATAGCCAAGAACTACAAGCACGATCGGATCCCCGTCTGAAAAACACGCGTCAGGCACGCATCGGGGGCATCCCGCGCGGGCGAGAGGGGTCACCGCTCACCAACCCAGGGCCCACCTCCTGCGCGGACGTTGGGCCAGATGGATCAGGCTTCGGTCTGCGCGGCTGCGGCGTCCTTCGAGAGCTTCTTCACCTTTCCGGCGCGTGACGGCGGACGGCACAGGCTGCACACGAAGTTCGTGTGCGGCTCATAAGCGTGCGTGACGAACTGTCCACCGCAACACGTGCACGAGGAAAGCTGCAGCATGTTGCTCTCGAAAAACCGTACTAACGTCCAAGCACGGGTGAAACTTAAGACGATTTCGCCGCCGAGCAGTGAAACATGCTCGAGATACAGGCGATAGGCCGCCACGACTGCGCGAATGCCAGACGTCTCGCCTTCCTGCACCATGAACTGGTACGCGGAGAAGAACAGCGACGAATGGATGTTCGGCAGCCAGGTGGTGAACCAGTCCGTGGAGAACGGGAGCATGCCCTTGGGCGGCGACGCGCCACGGAGCTCCTTGTACAGGCGGATCAACCGGTCGCGCGAGAGCGTGGTCTCGGCTTCAAGCACCTGCAGTCGCGCGCCCAGGCCGATCAGCTCGATGGCGAGCTGCGTCTGGTTCGCGTCCTGCAGGACGCTCTTGCGGTTGGGGATGGGGGTGGCCGCAAAGCTGCGGGCTGGCGAGGCCTGGAGGAGCGCGGTCAATTGAGCGACTCCACAGGTTGCCGGGCAAGCAGGATAGCAGCGTGGATCTGCTGCATATCGTGGCTCTTGGCCGTGTGTGTGAGAGTGGAAAGCAGCGCGTGATCGTCGAAGCGGAAACGGCACAGCACCATGTTCGATGCTGCCAGCTTGACGAGTTGCGCCGAGGTCAGTTTGGCGAGGATCTCAGCAATTTCCTTGCTGACGCCGAGCCTGAACATGGCTTCCACCTGGTTTTCGCGCACCAGTCGTTGCGCGAGCAGAAGATAGGCGAGATTGACCTCCCGGATCTCCTGGAGAACTTCACTGCTTTCCAATTTTTCCCCGCTACCAAAAAAACCCTCGACCGCTTGTCCGGCGCTTACCGGCAGATGCTGCTTGCCGGCGACCAGATCGTTAAGGTGCGTGTGCGATGGGTACGACGTACTACGAAAGTAACTGCGCCTGGTAACACCGTCTCTCTGAAACGTTACAGATGTTACAGAGTGTAAGTGAAACTGTTACGTTTATATCGGCTTTCCGCCTCGTATGCCAATCCCTACTTGAGTTGGGGGGAGACAAATGTCGTACAGATCAGACAAAGGCCGCGAATTTTGTAACAGGCTTTAAAACTGTCTTCTGATTTACATCAATGTTGTTACGGCCAGCCAACCGAAGAGACACTCTAATTTTGCGCAGCACACGTCACTGACTGACCGATCGACTGCCGAATTCCACTATTGACGAACAAGCGCGCCTTGACTAAAGACGCGCCGCAACCACGCTGCCAAGCGGGCAAATACATCGTCGGGCGCCTCCCTGAACAAATGCGGACACGCGCGTTCCACCTGTTCCAGCACGCGAGCAGCCTCTTCGGCGCCGATGGAGCCGTACTCCAGCGCCAGGCCCAGCAAGACGCGCAACTCTCCAACCTTGCTGCGCCCCAGCGCTTCGCTCTGCTCCGTCTGCAATCCGTACATGACGTCGTACGCGCGCTGCCGAAGACCATCGGCAACACGCCACGCAGGCGTCTTCATGCGTTCTTCCAACGTGCGAATGTCGACGGCGCTGGCCGATATCTGCGCGGCCAGCGCTTCGGTAAAGGCGGCGTCGGCGCCTGCCTCGGAGAGAATCTGCGTGGCCCACTGGCGCGCGTGCTCGACGCGCTGCTGCGGCGTCCAATCGGGCTGCACGGCCAGGCCAAAGCCGAAGCGCTGCGCGTCGCGCATCAACGCGGCCAGCGCATTGGGTAACTGCTTGTCGAAGACCTTCTTGGCCCATCCATATTCGCCACTGGCCAGCAGGCGCATCACGGCGCGCTCGGTCAGCGGACCATCCTGCTGCATCAGTCGTGCACGCAGGAAGTCATCGAACGCGGGTGGGATGAACTGGGCATCGAGGCCCGTGGAGACCTTTACGAAGGCATCGAAGTCCGCGCGCAGCCGCGCAGAGGCTTCGGCCGACAGGGACAGGCTGATGTCGGTGTTCATGGTGTCGTTGGACGAAAAAGCGCCCCGGCGCTGGCTGGCTCGATGCCTGGCGCCGGGACGTGCGTCACCCTTCCTTGCGGTGCCGCCAAGCGGCTACCGGAAGTCCGGTCAGAAGGCGCTCCAGTCGCCGTTGTCGGAGGCGCTGGTCGCCGTGCTCGCGGAAATTGTCGGGCGCTTCAACTGGCTATCGGCAGCTTCGACCGATTCCTCAACACCAGCGGCGGCAACCGGAGTGGCGGCAAGCGCCGTGCCCGCGGCCTTGGCAGCCGTCTTCCTGACCGGGCGCGCCGGGGCAGGCAGGCGTTTCGGGCCCGACGGCCGGGCGGCCGGGCGCACGGCGGGAGCCGGGGCAGCCAGTGCCGGCACGGCGTCATCACCGTGGGACAGGCGGAAGCCCGACACCGACGCCATCAGGCGGCTGGCCTGATCCTGGAGCGAACCTGCGGCAGCGGCGGCCTGCTCGACCAGCGCCGCGTTCTGCTGGGTGACTTCGTCCATCTGCGACACGGCCTGGTTGACCTGCTCGATGCCCGAACTCTGCTCGGCCGAAGCCGCGCTGATCTCGCCCATGATGTCGGTCACGCGCTTCACGGCCTGCACGATCTCGTCCATCGTCGTGCCGGCCTGCGACACCAGCGCGGCGCCGGTGTCCACCTGCGCCACGGAGTTGTCGATCAGCGTCTTGATTTCCTTCGCGGCGTTGGCGCTGCGTTGCGCCAGGCTGCGCACCTCGCCGGCCACGACGGCAAAGCCTCGGCCCTGCTCGCCCGCCCGCGCGGCTTCCACGGCGGCATTCAGCGCCAGGATGTTGGTCTGGAACGCGATGCCCTCGATCACGCCGATGATGTCGACGATCTTGCGCGACGCGTCGTTAATCTCGCCCATCGTCTGCACCACGCGGCCCACCACTTCGCCGCCACGGACAGCCGTCTCCGACGCATTGGCGGCCAGCCCGCTGGCCTGACGCGCGTTATCGGCGTTCTGGCGCACGGTGCTGGTCAGCTGCTCCATGCTCGAGGCCGTTTCCTCGAGCGATGCCGCCTGCTGTTCCGTGCGTTGCGAAAGGTCGTTGTTGCCGGCTGCGATCTCGCTCGATGCCGAGCCGATCGATTCGGCGGACACCTTGAAGTCACGCACCATCCGCGAGAGTTGCTGCTGCATCTGGTCCATGGCATGTAGCAGGCTGGTCCGGTCGCCGGCACGCAGGTTCACGGCGTCCGAGAAGTCGCCCTCCGCGATGCGCGCCGCGATGGTGGCGGCATAGCCCGGCTCGCCACCGAGCTGGCGCGAAAGCTGGCGTGCCAGGAATCCACCCAGCAGCACCGACACCGCCAGGCCGCCCAGCACCAGCGCCAGCATCAGCACGCGCGAGTGGTTGTAGACGCTGGTCGATTCATCCATGTTGGCCTTGGCGCGCTCGTCGCGGCGCTTCACCATCTTGAGCAGGAGGTCTTCAAGCGCGCGGCTGTCCTTGAGCAGTTCGGCGCTCTCGGTGAACACGGTGCTTTCGAACTGCGAGGTGTCCAGCGGTTGCTTGCCGACCAGTTCGACATACTTCTGCATCCGCTCGCGGAACGGCGGCAGCAACGTCTCGTACTGCTTGAACAACGCCTGGCCTTCCGGTTGCGTGAAGGAACTCTTGGTCGACTTGAGGCGGGTCTCCAGCGTGCTTAGCGACTTCTCGATCTGCTCCCGCTCGGTAGCGCGCTCGCCCATCGTCGACGCGGACAGCAGCGCGATCTGCGCGCGGCTGGCATAGACCAGGTTGATGTTGCCGTCCTGGACCGCCTTGAGCGCCTGCAGGTCGCTGTTGTAGATCTTGCCGGTCCATTCCGTCATGCGCCCCATGTTGACGACGCCTAGCAAGCCAATGATGGCGCCGATGACGGATACAACCAGGAAGCCAGCAATCAGCCTGGTTGTCACGCGTAGTTGATTGAACCACTGCATAGAACTACCCCCTCCTTCCATTTGAATAGACCCGAAGCTCAGGCGTTGACCAGCCCGGCTTCTTTCCCCGTTTCACCCATCGTCGCCACCTGTCGCTTGCGCGGCGGCCGGACCTCGGCCTGCATACTCACGCGGAACGTGGAGATCGACTCCCGCAGGCGCTCGGCCTGTTCTTCGAGCGAGCCCGCCGCGGCAGCGGCCTGCTCCACCAGTGCAGCGTTCTGCTGCGTCACATCGTCCATCTGCGTCACCGCCTCATTCACCTGCTCGATGCCTGCGCTCTGTTCCGCCGATGCCGAACTGATCTCACCCATGATGTCGGTCACGCGCTTCACCGCCTGCACGATCTCGTCCATCGTGGCGCCGGCCTGACCCACCTGCTCCGCGCCGCTTTCCACGCGCGCCACGGTATTGCCGATCAGACCCTTGATCTCCTTGGCCGCATTGGCGCTGCGCTGCGCCAGGCTGCGCACCTCGCCGGCCACCACCGCGAAGCCGCGGCCCTGCTCGGCCGCGCGCGCGGCTTCCACCGCCGCGTTCAGCGCCAGGATGTTGGTCTGGAATGCGATGCCCTCGATCACGCCGATGATGTCGACGATCTTGCGCGAGGCCGCGTTGATCTCGTCCATCGTCTGGACCACGCGCCCCACCGCCTCGCCACCGCGCACGGCCGTCTCGGAGGCATCGGCCGCCAGCCGCGTGGCCTGTTGTGCGTTGTCGGCGTTCTGCCGGACCGTGCTGGTCAGCTGCTCCATGCTCGAAGCCGTTTCCTCGAGCGACGCGGCCTGCTGCTCGGTACGCTGCGAGAGATCGTTGTTGCCGGCGGCCACCTGGTGCGTGGCCGCCGAAATGCTGGCCATGCCGCCCTGGATATCGTTGACCACCGACTGCAGGCTGCGCTGCATCGTGCGCATGGCACGCGACAGTTCGCCGACTTCGTCGGCTGACCGGTGTTCGAAGTTGCTCGTCAGATCGCCCGCGCCCATGCGCAGCGCGAAGTCCAGCATGTCGCGCACCGGGCGCTCGACACGCGACACCAGCATCGAACCCGCCATGAACGAGGAGAGCACCGCGAATCCGAATGCGCCCCACAGCCACGGCCAGAGTTGCGCGGCCTGCTCCTCTGCCAGCCAGTGCACGCCGGCGATGGCCGCCAGGAACCACACCAGCCCCGCAAGCTGGGCCCAGAGAATGCGTCGCTTCAGGGTAATTCGCGTCACGCGGCCGATCAGGCCCGCCAGGCCAGTACGCACCACGGCGCCATCGCGGATCGCCAGGCCGCCGGCGCGGTTCTCCCGGAAACGCCGATATGCGGCGTCGGCCGCGTCGATCTGTTCGCGGCTGGCCATCGAACGCACCGACGTATAACCGACGACGCGGCCGCCGATGCGTGTCGGCGTGACCGTGGCCTGCACCCAGTAGTGATCGCCGTTCTTGCAGCGATTCTTCACAACGCCCACCCATGACTTGCCCGCCTGCAGCGAATCCCAGAGATCGGCAAAGGCCTCGGGCGGCATGTCGGGATGTCGCACGAGATTGTGGGCAGCGCCAAGCAGCTCGTCGGACGTGAATCCGCTCACCTCGACGAACGTCCGATTGGCGAACGTGATACGACCCTTGAGGTCGGTTCGCGAGATCAGGTAGACGTCCGGGGGAAGCGGATGCTCCCGCTGGGTGACTGGCTGGTTGTTGCGCATGGCTTTGACTGCTTTGGGGGCGTTGACCGCGGTGTGCGGTCGGCCCACGCCACGCCCGGCAGGACGCGCGTGGGGCGAGATACGAATCGGCGCGGTACGCTAGCGCCGCTCAGGCGGCGCCGGCCGCGGCTTCGATGGCCGCGAGATCGTCGACGTTCATCAGCTTTTCGATGTCCGCCAGGATCAGCATGCGGCCCTCGAGCGAGCCAATGCCACGGATATAGTCGGTTTCGACGCCGCCCGACAGGGTCGGTGCCTGCTTGATCTGGGCCGGGGCCAGCGTCAGCACGTCCGACACGCCATCGACCACGATGCCGGTGGTCCGCTCATGGATGTCGACGATGATCACGACGGTGTACTGGTCGTAGCTGATCTGGGCCTGATTGAACTTGATGCGCAGGTCGATGATCGGGACGATCGTGCCGCGCAGGTTGATCACGCCCTTCAGGTACGCGGGAGCATTGGCGATCTGCGTCACCGTTTCGTAGCCGCGAATCTCCTGAACTTTCAGGATGTCGATACCGTACTCTTCACGACCGAGCCGGAACGCCAGGAATTCCTCTCCCGAACCGTCCGTCCTGTTGATGCTGATGTTCATGGTTGCCCCCGCTGGCATGGTTGATCGTTGCCGGGCTGGCGTGCCCTTGCCGTTACCGCGCATGGCGGCCCCTGAAACCGGGCATCGAATATGGCCCTCTAGTAATTACGGCAGGCAGCGGGGTGAATGAAGGGCGACTTTGCGTGAAACTCACCCTACGTTGGGAGGGCCCAGCAGCGCGTCGACCGACGCCATGAGTTCATCGGGGTCGAACGGCTTGGCCAGGAACCCCGATGCGCCGGCCTCACGGGCGCGTTCAAGGATGGCATCGTCATGCTCTGTCGACAGCATCAGCATCGGCACCGTGGCGTAGTCCGGCATAGCGCGCAACGCGCGGATCAGGGACAGGCCATCCATGACCGGCATGACCTGATCGGTCACCAGCATGTCGAAGTTGCCCTCCCGCGCGACCTCATACGCCTCCTTGCCATCCGACGCCTCGGTCACCCCATAGCCGCCGGCACGCAGACAGGCGCTGGTCATCCGGCGCAGGGATGGTGAATCATCGACGACAAGAATGCTCAGGAGAGACATCGGGGACTCCGGGTTCGGGTGAGTCCGCCAATGGCACGGCCAAGACCGCCGGCGGCGGACGGGCCGGCTTGGGCGACCGCAATACGCGCGGCACGCCCTTTCATTGGCATATCGGCGCGATGGAACCGTTCTTTAGCGCCGATTCGCGAAGCGTGCCTTCTAGACCGCCAGCGGCCGTGCCGCGTGCAATACGTCGGCAAACCCGGGCGAGTCGAGCGGAACGGCCAGCAGGTAGCCCTGCACTTCGTCGCAGCCCATGCCGTGCAGGATTTCCAGTTGCGAGGCCGATTCGACACCCTCCGCCACCACCTTCATGCGCAGCTCGTGCGCCAGCGCCACCATCGAGCCGACGATGGCGCGACCCTGCGGGTCGGCATCGAGCCCGCCGATCAGCGTGCGATCGATCTTGAGGGTGCCCACGCGCAGTCGTTTCAGATAACCAAGGCTCGAGTAGCCGCTACCGAAATCGTCGAGCGCAACCTGGATGCCGAGCGATTGCAGCTCCGCCAGCGTTTCCAGCGACTTGGCGATGTCCTTCATCGCGGCGGTCTCGGTGATCTCCAGCGTGATCGCCGAAGGCGGGATGTCGTGCTGGTGGATATGTTCGAGCAGATAGCGCGGAAAGTTGCGGCTCGCGAAACGCGTCCCGGAAACGTTGATCGCCACCGGCACCACCGGCAGCCCAGCGTCCTGCCAGCTCCGCACCTGCCCGCAGACCCGCGAGATCACCCAGTCGTCGAGCTTGTCGATCTGGCCCGACTGCTCGGCCACCATGATGAATTCGGCCGGACTGACCGAGCCCAGCGTGGGATGCCGCCAGCGGCAGAGCGCTTCGGCACCCACCACCTGGCGCGTCTTCACGTCGAATTTCGGCTGGAACATCAACGACAGGCCGTCGTCCTGAATGGCAGGCCAGAGGTCGCGCCGGATCACGCGCGTGCGGCGCGCGCGCTCCCCCGCGGCCGAGTTGAACACGCGCACCTGATTCGAACCGCTTTCGCGCGCCTCCGACAGACTCACGCGCGCTGCCTGCATCAACCCTTCGGATGTGGCCGCATCACGCGGATAAATCGCGATCCCGATGTTCACGCCGATCTGCATCTGCAGGCCGCGTGCCGCGACGAACTCGGCCAGGGACCCGAGCACGCGAGAGCCCAGGTCATGCGCGCGGCTGTGATGCACCAGATTGGGCACGCCAACGGCGAACTCGTCGCGCGCCAGCCGTGCCAGGAAGTCGTGCGGCTCCAGCGCGGCCTGGGCGAGCGCGCCCGCGTCCTGCGCCAGGATGTCATCGGCACGCACTTCGAAAACTTCGTCGACCTCGCGATAGTCGGCAATATGGATCAGCAGCACCGCGCATCCCGTCTCTGCCAGGCGCGCATGGGCGATGCTTTGATCGAGCCAGCGGGCGAAGGCGGTGCGGTCCGGCAGGTCAGTGCTGACGCTGTATTCGCCGACCGGTGACAGGCCACTGCCGGAAGGCCGGATCGTCAGGCCGGGAATGCGGCCCGGCCCGCGGCGCGAAACGCGTCCGTCACCGGCCCGAAGCATAGGCATCGTGGCATGGTCATCGGCGACATCGTCGTGCATTGCCAGCTCGGCCTGCCCCGGGAGCCATCCGCGCGCCTGGGCACGATGCATGGCGAACATCGCCACGCACAGCAATGCGATCCCGCAGGCCAAGTAACTGGCTTCCGAGAAGTCGGCCGTGTCGATACAGGCGCGCGCCGTCATGACGGTGCCGCCACAGGCACGCCCCAGCCGCGCGCCGGCCACGGCGACCAGACCGGCGCCAGCCAGCATCGCGGCGGCAACCGCCACGCGCCAGCCACGCGCGCCTTGTTGCAACCACTGAAGCGGCGGCCCGAACAGATGCGACGCAGCCAGGCTTGCCGCCAGCGTGGCGGCAAACGTGGCTGCCATCCGCGCGCCATCATTGGCGGCAGTCAGCGTGCCGGATGCCAACGCCACCCAAAGGGGCAAACCGAGCATCCCGTGCGACATCAGCGCGGCCGGCCACGTCATCGACCAAATGGCCTTGCGCCCGGGCCCGCCTTCGGTTTTGGCCGCGCGCACGCCCACTGCCGCGGCAATGCCGAGCAGGGCTGCGAGCAGCAGGAGGCTGGAACTCGTGGCGATCATGGGGGCGACAAGAATGGAAAATACTGGGGCACCGAAAGCGCCATGATGCGTGCCGGGCGCGCGCCCCGCATCATGGCACTTCGCAAATGCCTCATGAATCTAGCGTCGATGTGTCCTTGCTGGTTGACTGCGTTGATCAGAAGGTTGCCCAGTCGTCGTCAGCCGTGGCTGCCGCGGCCGGCTGGCTCGCCGACGGTCGCAGTGGCCGGCTTTCGGCTGGCATGCGCGCCACGGGCGGGCGGCGGTTGGCCGGGAGCATCGCGGGCGGCGACGCGCGTTCGGCGCTGCGTGCCATTGCCGGTGCGCTTGCCGGTGACGTCGCCAGCGAATGCCCGGCACGTTGGGCGCCGGCATTGGCGCGCGCATTGCCGCCATCGGAAGCCAGCGTAAACACCGACACCACACCCTTGAGCTTTTGTGCCTGCTCTTCCAGCGCGCCGGCCGCTGCCGCCGCTTCTTCCACCAGGGCCGCGTTCTGCTGCGTGACCTGGTCCATCTGCGCCACGGCCTGGTTGACCTGCTCGATGCCGGTGGTCTGCTCCTGCGACGCGGCGCTGATTTCGTTCATGATGTCCGTCACGCGGCGCACGGCATGAACGATCTCGCCCATGGTCTGACCCGCTTCGGCAACAAGCCGGGTGCCGCTTTCCACGCGCTGGCCGGATTCGTTGATCAGCGACTCGATCTCCTTCGCTGCATTGGCGCTGCGCTGCGCGAGGCTGCGCACCTCGCCGGCCACGACCGCGAAGCCGCGTCCCTGCTCGCCGGCGCGCGCGGCTTCCACCGCCGCATTCAGCGCCAGGATGTTGGTCTGGAATGCGATGCCCTCGATCACGCCAATGATGTCGACCACCTTGCGCGAGGCGCCGTTGATCTCGTTCATGGTGTCCACCACGCGGCCGACCACGTCGCCACCCTTCATGGCGATTTCCGAAGCCTCGCCGGCCAGGGCGCCGGCCTGGCGCGCGTTGTCGGCGTTCTGTCGCACGACGGTGGTCAGTTCTTCCATGCTGGCCGCGGTCTGCTCGAGCGATGCGGCCTGCTCCTCGGTACGCTGCGACAGATCCGTGTTGCCAGCGGAGATCTGCTGCGTGGCCGACGCCATCGAATCGGTGCCGCCGCGAACTTCGGCAACGATGCCCGCGATGCTCTCCTGCATGGTGGCCAGCGCCTGCATCATGCGACCGATCTCATTCTTCGACATGCTGGAGATACGCGATGTCAGGTCGCCGCGCGTCATGCGCTCGAACACGTCGAGCGCTTCCTGTACCGGGCGAACGATGGCGCGGTGAAGCATCGCGGTAGCGAATACCGCAACCAGGATGCCGAGCGCGATCAGCGCCAGCGACATCGCGCGAGTCGTCTCATAGCGCGACTGCGCGCCTTCGAAGTTGGCCTTGCCGGTATCGAACTGGAATTTTTCGAGCTTCTCGTGCGCGGCGGACATGCCGCGCTGCAGGTCTGGCAGCACATCGCGCGCCAGACGCAGCGCCTCGTCATGGTTGCCGGCCACCATGGCCTGCTCAAGTGGCTTGACGCCGGTTTCGAAGAACGCCTGCCGCTTGGCCGCCAGTTCGCCGGCCAGCGCCTTTTCATCGTCGTTCTGAGGCAGCGACATATAGGTCTTCCAACCCTTGTCGGATGACTCGATGAAGACATTGGCACGGTCGACGTGCTTCTTCAGATCATCGTTCTCGCTCCCCCGCATCACACCGCGATCGAGCGCCAGGCGCAGGCGGGTGGTGCCGAGCATCGCCTCGGACAGCGCCTGTGACGACGCCAGCTGGTTGGAGTACGTCTCCTTGAGCGCGCCGTTGGATTGAGAAATACCTAGCAGACCGGCGCCGCCGACCAGCAGAAGGTTCGCCGTAAGCAAGGCCATTGCGCCCCGTAAAAGGGTCTTGATCTGGATATTCTGGTGAAAAGACATGATGTGCTGATCATTGGGGGATAACCCGAAGACACCCCTGCTCCGGTCCCGGCGGAGCGATACCGCGCGTCGCCCCGCTCAGGCTTCGATAACGGCCATCCCGAGAGCTTCCTTGAGGCGCCGGCTCTGAACATCGACGAAATGCCGACTACGCCACGTGAGATCAATCAGAATTATCTCGTGACATCTTCGGCACTTACTTTCAAATAGCTTTCAAATGATAAATGTGAAATCTCGCCGCGCGTGCCTGATTCAGTGCCTGCTGAATTACCCGTCCAGGCACGACTGGCCAGGAATATGGCCGCCATTGAATAGAGCACCGCCCTTGGCACCGTAGATTTACGGGTTTTAGTGCGGCATGTGGCTTGCGCTGGCGGCGCCGGAGATCATCGCGCGGACCACATGCCAACCCGAAAGTTCAGGGATTATTCTGATTTGGGACTTTTCGCAGATTTCTCTGAAATTAAAGTCAGGGGATTTGCAGCGGCGAGATACGCCGTTATAATTCCCCTCGTCAATTCACGGACCAACACTAAAACCCGAGGATACAAATGGCGACCTATCAGGAAATCGTTCAGAAAATCAGCGAACTGCAGAAGCAGGCCGAAGAGATCAAGGCACGCGAGCAAGCCTCGGTGATCGCCGATATTCGCGAGAAAATCGAACAATATGGCCTGACCGCCGAAGACCTCGGATTTGGTGGCAAGGCCGTGGCCGGCAAGAAGGCCGTCAGCCGCAAGGTGCCGGTTCGTTACCGTGACAGCGCCGGCAATACCTGGACGGGCCGCGGCAAGCGCCCGGGCTGGCTGACCCAAGCGCTGGCCAATGGCAAGTCGATGGAAGATTTCCTGATCCGCTGAGCAACCCAGCCGATCGGCAGATAAAAAGAAACCGGGCGCTATGCCCGGTTTCTTTTTTGCCGCGTGTCCATCAGGGCAGTCGCCGCTAAGCCGTGAACCCCACCGGGTTCAACGACTGCCAGCGCCAGGAGTCCTCGCACATGCGGTCGAGGTCGTGACGGGCGCTCCAGCCAAGCAGCGTGCGGGCAAGACCCGGATCGGCATAGCATTCCGCAATATCGCCGGGGCGGCGCGCGACGATTTCGTAGGGTATCGGCCGCCCGCTGGCCCGCTCGTAGGCCTTCACAACTTCCAGAACACTATATCCACGGCCCGTGCCAAGATTCACGGTCATGCCGCGCGGGTTCTTGCCTAGGTAGGCCAGCGCTGCCACATGGCCATCGGCCAGATCGCTGACATGGATATAGTCGCGCACCCCGGTGCCATCGGGCGTCGGATAGTCACCGCCATACACACTCAGCTTTTCGCGCCGCCCGGCGGCCACCTGCGCCACATAGGGCATCAGATTGTTCGGAATGCCGCCCGGGTCCTCGCCAATCGTTCCGCTCTCATGTGCGCCCACCGGGTTGAAATAACGCAGGAAGGCGATTTTCCATTCCGGATCGGAAATTTCCAGATCACGCAGGATCTGCTCCCCCATCAGTTTGGTCTGGCCGTACGGATTGGTGGCCGATAGCGGGAAATTCTCGAGAATCGGCATCGCATGGGGATTGCCGTACACCGTGGCCGAGGAACTGAACACCAATTGCCTGACACCCGCCGACTGCATCGCCGAGCACAGTGTGATCAAACCCTCAAGGTTGTTTCCGTAATACTCGAGCGGTTTGCTGACCGACTCTCCCACCGCTTTCAGGGCGGCAAAATGGATGGCGCCGTTGATCTTGTGCTCGGCGAACAGGCGGTCCAGCAGTGCGCGGTCGCGCACGTCGCCTTCCACAAAATGCGGTGTCGTGCCAGTAATCTTCGCCAGCCGGTTCACGACCTCGGCGCTGCTATTGCAGAGATTATCGAGCCCGATCACGTTGTAGCCTGCTTCATGCAACGCCACCCATGTGTGGGAGGCGATATATCCGGTCGCGCCGGTCAGCAATAGGGTCTCAGCCATGGAAATCTTCAAGGATCTGGATTGGGTTCACGTCGCTCGCTCACCGAGTGGGCTGCCATCATAACCGTGCGTCTTTACGGCTGCGATATGTATCATGCGCCGCTTCCACCATTCGGGCGCGAAAGCGGCCTGCCCATGACTGGAAGCCCGGTGCGGGCCTGCCACGCTTCATAAGCTGCCCGCAGCCGCCAGCCAGACTCCATATCGCGCATCCCCAGCAACTGGGCCACCGCCGCCGGCGGCGTTCCTGCATCGAAGTGCATGGCGCCGCAGGTATTCCGCAGTGTCTGGGGCGACGCCCGTTCGCTGCGGCCCGCCAGCACGCCGGCCTCTTCGAGCAGGATCTCGACGCGGCGATACACCGATGCCGCGTGCATGGCACGGCCGTTGGTCATGGCCGGGAACACGAGATCGCCTAATGTCTCCGCTGCCGCTCGCGTCTCCAGCCAGCGGCGCAGCGGTGCATGGACAAACCCGAACAAGGGGACGGTGTACGCCCGCCCGTTGTCCGTCCGGACCATGCGAATCGCCATCGCGCCGCCACCCAAACCTTCGATCGCCTCCACGCGCAGCGCCCGCGCCTCCGCCACCTTGAGTCCGCCACCCAGCAGGACTGCGAGAAGCGCGACATCGCGGGCGCGTTTCCATTGTTTTGGCGAAATGGCCTGGCTATCCGGGCGGGCGGCCTCGGCAACCGGCTCAGGCGCCGGTGCCAGGATGCGGGCCACCAGCAGGTCGCGCTCGCCAGGTAACAGAAAGGCGGTCGGATCGTTCTCGCCGTCGGCGAGATGCGACTTGACGGCCTGGCTGGCGGGGTTGTGCAGGTTCTGCTGCAACTGGGACAGATGATGGAAAACGCGTTCGATCAGCCGCGCGTAACGGTAGCGGTGACGCTTGTGCAGATTCTGGGCGTCCAGGAACACACCGATCTGTGCGGCCGACCACGTCAGCGGTGTTAGTCCTTGCTCACCTGACCAGCGCAGCAGCTTGCCCCACATCGCCCGATAGACCACGGCGGTGCCGTGGCGAAAACCGTGTCGCGCAAGCCAGCCGTCGAAGGCGCGGTCCGGGTGCTTTCTCCAGGCGTCGAGGTCGGCATCGAACAGATCGCCGGAGGTGGCCGGTGTCTCGCCGTCCGCCGTAACGAAATCGGCACTTGCCTGGGTCATGACCAACGCTCTCCCGCTCTGAGTATGCAAAGCAACGTTCTCATTGTAGACAAAGGGCCACTGGATCCCGCGATCGTAGCCCTCCGGCAGTTGCACATCGGAGTCATCGCGTGATACCTTGGCACCCACTATGCAACCAGTTGCATAAATTCACCTCAACCGCTGAACGAGAGATCCGTCATGGCCCTTCCCGCCCTGCTGCAGAACCTGTCGCTACCGGCTGTCTGCTCGCCGCTGTTCATCATTTCCAATCCCGATCTCGTGATCGCCCAGTGCAAGGCCGGCGTGGTCGGATCGTTCCCCGCGCTGAATGCGCGGCCGGCGGAAAAGCTGGAGGAATGGCTGGACCGGATCACCACCGAACTCGGCGAGCACAACGCCAAGCACCCCGACCGCCCGGCCGCGCCGTTCGCGGTCAACCAGATCGTGCACAAGTCCAATGACCGGCTCGAGCACGACCTGGAAATGTGCGTGCGCTACAAGGTGCCCATCGTCATCACCTCGCTGGGCGCGCGTGTCGAAGTCAACGAGGCCGTGCACTCCTACGGTGGCATCGTGCTGCACGACGTGATCAACAACACGTTCGCACGCAAGGCCATCGAGAAGGGCGCCGACGGGCTGATCGCCGTGGCGGCGGGCGCGGGCGGCCACGCCGGCACGCTGTCGCCGTTCGCGCTGCTGCATGAGATCCGCGAATGGTTCGACGGTCCGCTGCTGCTGTCGGGCGCGATTGCCAGCGGCGATGCCGTGCTGGCCGCTCAGGCTGCCGGCGCCGATCTGGGCTATATCGGCTCGGCCTTCATCGCCACGCTCGAAGCCAATGCTCAGGATGCGTACAAGCAGATGATCGTCGACAGCTCCGCCGACGATATCGTCTACTCGAACCTGTTCACGGGCGTGCACGGCAACTACCTGCGCGAGAGCATCGTCCGTGCGGGTCTGGACCCGGCAGCCCTGCCGACCTCGGATGCGTCGAAGATGAATTTCGGATCGGGCAGCGCCAAGGCCTGGAAGGACATCTGGGGCGCTGGCCAAGGTGTCGGCGCCATCAAGCGTGTGGTGCCGGCCGCCGAGCTGGTGCGCCGCTTCGTGGAAGAGTACGCGCTCGCACGCCGCCGTCTGGGCCTGGCTGCGCCGGCCGGCGCGGCACGTGCCGTGGATCTGGCCTGAAGTTTGTAGTTTGTAGTCTGAAGACTGACGACGCCCGTCGTCAGTCCTTGACGCCACTGCCCGTGGCAGTGAGCAGCGGCAGCAGCGACCTGCCCCATGCGAGCCAGTTTTCCTGAAACTGGATGCCGCGCTGGAGCAATGCGTACTGGATCTGCTGCCGGCGGTCGAGCGTGCCGGAGAAATCCTTGCGCTCGATCCCCCGGTATGTTTCCAGCCGCGCCTCGTGCAGTGCAATCAGTCGCCCCATCTCCTTGTCCAGGCCTAGCGGCCCGATCGCGGCATCGGCACGCAGCTTGACCAGGATCTCCTCGCGCTGGTCCAGCCCCTGACCGGGCGCAAGCACCCATCGCACCAGTTCGTCGTGCCCGGCGGGCAACACCCGATAGACCTTCTTGCGGCCTTTCTTCTCCGCCCCGTCTCCGTCGATGGTGACTTCCGGCTCGTCCGAGGCAATCCAGCCCAATTCGGCCATCCGCCCCAGCTCCCGATAGATCTGCTGGTGAGTGGCGTGCCAGAAATAACCGATCGACTTGTCGAACCGGCGCGCGAGATCGTAGCCCGAGGATGGCTTTTCGATCAGGGATATCAGGAGAGCGTGTTGGGTGGACATTCGGCCGATAGGTGCGACGGGATCGCTGGCATGGATGATGCTGACCAAGTTCAGTGAAATGGTCAGGTGGCGCTATGGTAACGCGCAAGTCACGTCACGTCATGCCGATATCCACTGAGATGCGCGCGTCGAAACCAGCCATGTGCAAGTGACGGCACAAATACTCGCATTCATGACAATTTAGTCAATTATTACGATACTGATGTAAAAAAATCGAAATGGCATTTCCCGATAATCTGCAATACATTCCAGACATTGCCACCCCGCATGCGCGTGCCCTTCTACCGGCCCAACGTTCCGCGCCATGCGCTACCCGGGAGTTGTCCATGAACGCAAGACCGGATGCGACCGCCGGCACAGCCGCAGTCGAGGTGACGAAGCCTGTCACCCGCGCGCGCGCCGGAACGGCGCCGTTCTATTACCGGCTCCCCGATACCCCGGAGGGCCATCACATCAAGGAATACGCCAGCGGCCTGCGGCAACTGGTGCGTTTCGTGGGTGTGGAAGAACAGGTCGTCAAGTACAGCCTGACCTGATGCCTTTACTGCGGTGAGATTCCAGTCACCGCAAGTCTGTCGATTGTCTCCTCCTGTCCGCCAAGGACCTGGGATTCAGCCCACGACGAACGTCGCGGGCTTTTCTTTTCTGAAGAGGATTCCCACCAAAAAAAAACCGGCCAGCAGGCGCGATGCCTGCTGGCCGGTCTTCGGCGACCTGGGTCGATCCGGGAGATCAGTCCACGGTCGCGCCAGAAGCCTTCACCACCTTGGCCCACTTGGCGGCCTCGGACTTCATGAAGGCAGCCAGTTCAGCCGGCTTTTCCGGATGCGGTTCGGCACCCTGCTCGGCCATCTGCTTCTTCACTTCCGGCATGGCAAGGATCTTCACCACTTCGGCGTTCAGGCGATCGACGACGGCCTGCGGCGTGCCGCCCGTGGCGTACAGCGCGAACCACGACGTGGCTTCATAGCCGGGCACGCCCGACTCGGCCACGGTCGGCACGTTCGGCAGTGCCGGCGAGCGCTTGGCCGAGGTCACGGCGATGGCGCGCAGCTTGCCGGCCTTCACGTGCGGGTACGACGACGGCATGTTGTCGAACATCAGGCCGATCTGGTTGCCCAGCAGGTCGTTCACGGCCGGAGCGCTACCCTTGTACGGGATGTGCTGGATGTGCAGGCCCGTCATCGAGTTGAACAGTTCGCCCGACAGGTGCATCGACGAGCCGCTGCCCGACGAGCCGTACGACAGCTTGTCCGGGTTGGCCTTCACGTAGGCGATCAGTTCCTTGATGTTGTTGACCGGCACCTTCGGGTTCACCACGACGATGTTCGGCACCATGGCCACGCGCGTGATCGGCGCGAAGTCCTTGACCGGGTCGTACGGCAGCTTCGAGTACAGCGACTGGTTGATCGAATGCGTGCCGATGGTGCCCATGAACAGCGTGTAGCCATCGCCCGGCGCCTTCGCGGCCAGCGATGCGCCGATGTTGCCGCCCGCGCCCGGACGGTTGTCGATCACGACGGGCTGGCCGAGCGCCTTGCCCAGTTGCAGGCCGACGATACGGGCCAGGATATCGGTGGTGCCACCTGCCGAGAACGGCACGATCATGGTGATCGGCTTGGTCGGATAGGTGCCCTGCGCTTGGGCGCCGGTCATGGCGGCAAAACCAGTTGCCAGTGCCACGCCTACGGCCAGCAGGCGTCTGCGCGCCTTCGACGTTTGCTTGGTGATACTCATCTTGTGCTCCAGGAGTGATGCACGTCCGCTAGCCAACTGGCTTACCGCGGACGTAATGCTTTGAACCGCTATTCCGCCCCGTGCCTGGGGGGCGGGCACTTTCTTATACGGGTGCCACACCCAGCGTGGTTCCGCCGCAGACGTACAGGACCTGTCCCGTCACGAAACCATTCTCGGGTGCAAGGAAGAACAGCGAGGCACGCGCCACGTCTTCCGGCGTTCCCATGCGTTTCACGGCGATGCTTGCCAGAATGCGCCGTGTCTGTTCGCTGCCCTCCGGATTGCTCCGGCGGAACAGCTCGGTGGCGATGGGACCCGGTGCCACGGCGTTGACGGTGATGCCGTCGCCGCCCAGCTCCATCGCCAGCGTTCGGGTCATGCCAACCAGCCCAGCCTTGGCCGCGGAATACACCACGCGTTCGGGCTTGCCCAGCGCCGCGCGCGAGGCCATGTTGACGATGCGGCCAAACCCCGCCGCGCGCATCGCGGGCAGGCAGGCCTGTGTCAGCAGCATCGTGGCCTGCAGGGTCAGGCCCACGACGTAATCGAGATCTTCCGCCGTGGCCGTGTCAACCGTGCCGGGGCGCGTGGCGCCGGCATTGTTGACGAGCCGCGTCACGGCGAACTGAGACGTCACCTGTTCCGCCACCGCGCGCGTGGCATCGGCATTGGTCAGGTCGGCCTGGAAGAAGGTCATGTTCGGGTGCGACCACGTCGGCGCTGCATAGTCGACGTTGATGACACGCGTCACACCATCGGCGAGCAGCATTTCCGCAATGGCTCGGCCGATTCCGGAACTGGCGCCAGTGACCAGGGTGGCAACAGGAAGGGACATCTCGGTACTCCGCACCGGCACGCAAGCGGCCAGTCAAATCAGAAAAAATGCGGCGAAGCCGGCGAGCCCGTCGGCCTGGCCGCGATGCTCTACCTCGTTGGGGAAGAGACACCACTGAAACTTCCCGCATGAATTAACGACGGGAAGCAAGGGAAACTGAAACTTCTACTGTTTTGCTTCGGTAACTCCTCTCTCCCACCTGCGCGGGAGAGAGGAGCGCATGACCACTGGCATCGGCCAGTGGTCATGCATCAAGCCATCAAACGCGCTCGATCACCATGGCGATGCCCTGGCCGACGCCGATGCACATCGTGCACAGCGCGAAGCGGCCACCAGTGCGCTCCAGCTGGTACATCGCGGTCGTCACCAGACGCGCGCCGCTCATGCCGAGCGGGTGGCCCAGTGCGATGGCGCCGCCGTTCGGGTTCACGCGCTTGTCGTCGTCGGCGATGCCCAGTTGACGCAGCACGGCCAGGCCTTGCGCGGCGAACGCTTCGTTCAGTTCGATCACGTCGATCTGGTCCAGCGTCATGCCCAGTTGCTTCATCAGCTTCTGCGTGGCCGGTGCCGGGCCGATACCCATCACGCGCGGTGCCACGCCAGCCGTTGCCATGCCAACGATGCGGGCGCGCGGCTTCAGGCCGTGCTGCTTCAGACCCGCTTCGCTGGCCAGCAGCAGCGCGCACGCGCCGTCGTTCACGCCCGAGGCGTTACCGGCGGTCACCGTGCCGTCCGGACGCACCACGCCGCGCAGCTTGGCCAGCGCTTCCATGCTCGTGGCACGCGGATGTTCGTCGCGGTCGACCACGATGGCGTCGCCCTTCTTCTGCGGAATCGTCACCGGGGTGATTTCCTGCGCCAGCGTGCCGTCGGCCTGCGCGCGCGATGCCTTCTCCTGGCTGCGCAGCGCCATCAGATCCTGGTCTTCACGGCCGATCTTGTAGTCGGTCGCCACGTTCTCGGCGGTCTCGGGCATCGAGTCCACGCCGTAGGCGGCGCGCATCGCCGGGTTGATGAAACGCCAGCCGATGGTCGTGTCGAAGATCTGCGCGTCACGCGAGAAGGCCGAGGTGGCCTTGCCCATGACGAACGGGGCGCGGCTCATGCTTTCCACGCCGCCGGAAATCATCAGGTTGGCTTCACCAGCCTTGATGGCGCGGGCGGCGGTGCCGGTGGCGTCCATGCCCGAACCGCACAGGCGGTTGATCGTCGCGCCGGGAACGGCGTCCGGCAGGCCAGCCAGCAGGGCCGACATGCGCGCAACGTTGCGGTTGTCTTCACCGGCCTGGTTGGCGTTGCCAAAGATCACGTCGTCGATCGCCGACCAGTCCACGCTGGCGTTACGGGCCATCAGGGCCTTCAGGGGCACGGCGCCCAGGTCGTCCGCGCGCACGCCGGACAGGCTGCCGGCGTAACGGCCGATGGGGGTACGGATGGCGTCAACGATGAATGCTTCGCTCATGTTCTGTCTCGCTCGTCTTGGTGGTGGGTCAGGCGGCTACGGCCTGCTTGAGAGGCACGCCGGTCAGGCGTTGCAGTTCGTCGAACGACAGGCCGTCCACGAGATCGCGGGCAACCAGGCCGTCCGGCGTCACATCGATCGTGGCCAGGTCCGTGTAGACACGCGTGACGCAGCCGATGCCGGTCAGCGGATAGGTGCACTGGGACACGATCTTGCTTTCGCCCTGCTTGGTCAGGTGCTCCATCATCACGAACACCTGCTTGGCGCCGATAGCCAGGTCCATCGCACCGCCCACGGCGGGGATGGCGCCCGGTGCGCCGGTATGCCAGTTGGCCAGGTCACCCTTCTCCGATACCTGGAACGCGCCCAGCACGCAGAAGTCGAGGTGGCCGCCACGCATCATCGCGAACGAATCGGCGTGGTGGAAATACGAGCCACCCGGCTTGATCGTCACCGGCTGCTTGCCAGCGTTGATCAGGTCGCCGTCTTCCTCGCCCGGCGCGGGAGCGGGGCCCATGCCGAGCAGGCCGTTCTCGCTGTGCAGCAGGATTTCACGGTCGGCCGGCAGTTGATTGCCGACCAGGGTGGGCAGGCCGATGCCGAGGTTCACCACGGCACCGTCCGGAATGTCTTTGGCCACGCGGGCGGCCATTTGGTCGCGGGTCAGGCGTTGCATGTGTTTCTCCTTCTTCGCTCGATTCGGATCAGGCCGCGCCGGCCGGCTTGGCGGCGCTTGCAACCTTGACCACGCGCTTGACGAACAGACCCGGCGTGACGATGTGCTCGGGGTCGAGTTCGCCCAGTTCCACTACGTTGCTGACCTGCACGATCGGGCACTTGGCAGCCATGGCCATGATCGGGCCGAAGTTGCGGGCGGTCTTGCGATAGACCAGATTGCCCCAGCGGTCGGCGGTCTCGGCCTTGATCAGCGCGAAGTCAGCGTGGATCGGCTTTTCGAACACATAGCCCTGGCCGTCGATGATGCGCGTTTCCTTGCCTTCGGCCAGCGGCGTGCCGTAGGCCGTGCGCGTGAAGAAACCGCCGATGCCGGCGCCGGCCGCGCGGATGCGCTCGGCCAGATTGCCCTGGGGCACGAGTTCCAGCTCGATTTCACCGGCGTGGAACAGCGAGTCGAATACGTAGGAGTCCGCCTGGCGCGGGAACGAGCAAATGATCTTGCGGACACGCTTGGCCTTGAGCAGCGCTGCCAGGCCCGTGTCGCCATTGCCGGCGTTGTTGTTGACGATGGTCAGGTCGCGCGCGCCCTGGGCGATCAGCGCGTCGATCAGCTCCGCCGGCATGCCGGCCAGGCCGAAACCGCCAATCAGGATCGTGGCGCCATCGTGGATGTCGGCCATTGCCGATTCCACCGAGTCATATAGCTTGTTGATCACTTGCGTTCCAGTATGGAAGGGTCCGGCGCGCATACCGGGACCGGCCGCAAAGGGGCGCGGCACGCAAAGCTGTCTCCGGCAGTGGCTGGACGGGCGTCCTGTCTGATGTCCCCGCGCTCCGTGCGCGGTGGTCCGTCAAGGACAGTCCAACAATCTTGCAGTTGTTTTGTCAGCCATCTTGCTGCGGCTTCATGCAGATGCTTGCTGCGAATACCAGCGAACGTCAGTAGTTTCCTGCCTTGTTCACCGGACTCCCATGGAGTTCGCTATACGAACTCCAATTCGCAGAATGAACAAAGGTTACACCTGTCGCCAAAACAGGGTCAAGGCGGGGGGCCACGTCTCGGGCGATAATCGGCCAGCCCGCCGGGCAGCGTCATACACGACCAGAGGCGGGCTGAAACAGGCTTGAACCAAAGGTACGGCGGGCGATGCACAGCTACCACGCATGGTAGTGCGCAACGCCCGCCGATGCCTTGCGGAATCGCAGTTTTACTAAATTATTCCGACAACCGCTTCACCAGACGGTAGAGAAACTCGCGGCCATCGTACAGGCGCGCAATCTCGATGCGCTCGTCCAGACCATGCGCGCGCATGTCCGACGGTTCGGTGAACAGGCCGGAAACGCCGTACATCCGGATACCGGCATTGCGCATGAAGCGGCTGTCGGTTGCGCCCGTGCTCATGGCCGGAATCACCGGCACATCCCACATCTGCTTGGTCAGCGCGTCGACCTCCTTCATCAGCGCGCCGTCTAGCGGAGAGGCCGGGCTGGCCAGCGGCTTGTTGATGTATCGCACGCTGATCTTGTCGTTACCGAGGGCCGACTTGAGCTGGCGGTCGATGTCGGCCGGATCGTCATGCGGCAGGATGCGACAGTTGACGATGGCCTTGGCCGATTGCGGCAGCGCGTTCTCGGCGTGTCCGGCATTGACCATGGTCGCCACACAGGTGGTGCGAAGCTGGGCGTTGTAGAACGGAATGGCCGACAGCCGGTCGATCGCCGCCTGGCTCGGACGGCCCGTGCCAACCTCGCGCATGTCCTCGGCAAGCTGCCCCTTCGCCAGCGGAGCGCTGCGCGCGAAGTAGGTCTGCGTCACGTCGGCCATCTTGACCGGGAACTGGTACGCACCCAGGCGGCTCAGCGCCTCGGACATCGCATACACAGGATTGGACTTGGTCGGCACCGAGCTATGCCCGCCCACGTCGCGCACTTCCAGTTCGTAGGTCGTGTACATCTTCTCGGCCACCTGAACGCGGTGCAGCACCGGCTTGCCGTCGCGCAGCTCGCCGCCGCCGCCCTCGTTGATGCCGAACTCGGCCTTCAGCAGTTCAGGCTTGTTCTTCACCAGCCAGTCGGCGCCATTGCTGGGCACGTCGCCGCGCTCCTCGTCGGACGTGAGCGCCAGGATGATGTCGCGCGACGGCTTGAAGCCTTCCTGCTTCAACTGCCCAAGCACCGACACGAACGCCGACGCCATCGCCTTGTCGTCGATGGAGCCACGCGCGGTGAAGTAGCCATTGGTCTCCTGAAGCTGGAAGGGGTCGGTCTTCCAGTCCTCGCGCTTGGCCTCCACGACGTCGATATGCGCCAGCAGCAGAACCGGCTGCCTGGCGCCGGTGCCCTTGAAGCGCATCACCAGATTGCCCTTGCGCGGAAACGGCTCGAACACCTGGATATCCGACGCGGAGAAGCCTGCCTCCACCAGTCGCTTCTCCATCGCGCGCGCCGCCTGGGCACTGTCCCCGGCCGAATGCGTCGTGTTGATCTCGACCAGTTCCTTGTAGATATCGTGAAAACGCTGCTGGTCGGGCGTGAGCGTGGCGGGGGGCGCCTTGCTGGCGGGCAGGCTCTGGGCAACGGCCCCTGCGGCGCAGGTCACGAGCACGGCGGCCACCAGGGCGCGAACAGCTTCTGGACGACGATGGATACGCACGACACCTCCGAATATTCGTTATGGGATCGAGCAGGAAGGAAAAAGGCCCGACGGATTCGTCGCAGCCTCCCCTCCCTCGAAGTTCCGATAGGCGGAACAACGTTTTATTAAGTGCTCGCCGAATATTCTAGGCACGTGGCGTCCGCGTCGCGATTTGGGGTATCTCCCAAGTGGCGCGCGCGTGGAATTGCGCTCGCGCGCCTTCCACCGCGCGCTCCGGCGCCGTGGACCCCGGGGCTCAGGGCAGGCGCAACACGGCCTGACTGCCCGCCACGCCGGGCCGGACCTCAAGCCGCACGTCGATCCGCTCGCGCAGTTCGGTTACGTGCGAGATGATGCCAACCAGCCGTCCGGCTTGCTGAAGATCGAGCAGCGTGCGAATCGCGAAGTCGAGACTTTCCGGATCGAGCGTGCCGAAGCCTTCGTCAACGAACAGCGTATCGAGCTGGATGCCACCGGCGCGCGACTGCACCACATCGGCCAGACCCAGCGCCAACGACAGCGACGCCAGAAAGCCTTCGCCGCCGGACAGCGTATTGGCCGGGCGCGTGCCGCCGGTATCGTGGTCGAACACTTCGAGGTCAAGGCCACCGGCCACGCGCTGATCGCCCTGCTCTCGCACACGTTGCAGCGCGTAGCGACCCCGGCTCATGCGCAGCAGCCGTAGCGACGCAGCTTCCAGCACCTCGTCGAGCAACGTGGCCAGCACGAAACGCTGGAACGTCATGCGGCGCGGATTATTGCCGTTCGCCACTTCCGACAGGCGGCCGAGCACCGCGTAGCGCGTCTCGACGTCGCGTCCTTCGGCGGCCAGCGAGTCGAGCAAGCCTTTGCACTGCAACAGCGCATCGCGCACGGCGGCCAGTTCGCTGCGCTGCCGGATTGCCGCTTCAAGCTGAACGGCCGCCGCATCGCGTGCCGCCAGCAATGCAGGCATGTCCGGCGTCTGCAACGCCTGACCGATTTCCGCCGTGCGTTGGCGCCATTCCGCGGCGCGAGCCAGATCGACGTCGAATGCGCGCACGGCGTCGTCAAGCACGCGCGTGGCATCGTCAGCCAGGGATGCGGCGCGGTAGTCGTCCGCTCCGGCGAATCCGGCGGTGGCAAGTGCCTCCACAAAGGCGGCGTCGCGTTGCGCGGCCCGTTCCTCGGCACGAGTAGTGGCTTCGCGCGCGGCGGCCAGTGCCGCATTCGCACCGGCCAGCAGTGCCACCGCATCACGCTCAGCGCCCTGGGCCGCCTGCAATGCGGCCTCCAGTGCGCCGGCTTCGCGCTGCGCGGCTTCGAGCGATGCGGTCACGACGTCGGGGTCGCGCGAATCCTCGGGCACCTGCGCACTCGCGGCACGCCACTCGCCATCAAGCTGAGCGTGCTCATGCATCGCCGTGCGCAATGCACCTTCGGCCGCCTGCACGGCGGCTTCGGCAGACTCCTGCGCCTGACGCGCCTGTATGGTCTGGGCCGCGAGCCGTTCCGCGCGGGTTGCCGCAGCCTCGGCCTTCGCGCCGCTGGCGGTCAGCGTCTGGATTTCCTGATCGAGCGCCTGCACGCCCGCGTCGGACACATCGCCCGCGCCTTCGCGCAGATCCGCCAGACGCACCTGACATTGGGCGACGTTTGCCTCGGCCTTTTGTCGCACGGCCTGCGCGTCGGCCAACGCCTCGTCGGCATGTTGCAAGGCGGCTCGCGTGGTATCGAGGTCCTCGTCGGTCACCAGCGCCAGCGTCTGCTGCGCCAGCGCAGGGTGGTCCTTGCCACCGCAGACGGGGCAAGGTTCGCCACGCTTCACGCCAGCGGCGAGGCGTGCCGCCTGGCCAAAACGCCAGTCCGATTCCGCCTGACGCATTGCGACACGCGCGGTATCGCGCGTCTGCATCGCCCGGCTGGCGCCGGCTTCCGCAGCGGCCAGCGATTCGCGCAACGGCCCAAGTTCGGCATCGAGCTGCCGGCAACGTGCCACCCGCGTCGCGCGTTCGCGCGCCAGTCCAAGCTGAAGCTGCAGGGCCTGCGCATTTGCGCCGTCGCGCCGCGCAAGCTCCAGCTCGCCTTCCAGCGTCTTCGCCGCCGCCACGGCGGCATCGCGCGCCTTCGCCTTGGCGGTAAGCGCCACCTGGGCAGCGGCCAGTCCGGTACTCGCCAGCGCCACGCCGTTGCGCAGCACGCCAAGCCTGCGTGCCTGCGGGAGAATCGCCTCCAGTTTCGCCACGGTGCGTTGTGCGGCCAAACGCGCTTCGCCACGCGCCTGTTCCGCGCGCAGCGCGCCCGTTGCGATATCTGCGGCCCGGCTGGCGCTTGCCACGCGCGTCCCGGCGGCGGCATTCGCGGCGAGTGCGGCCGTCTGATCCTGTCTGGCAACCTCAAGCAGTTGCGCAACCGGCGTCACCTGCGCCGCGCGTCGCGCGGCCTGCAGGCGAGCGCGGTCCGTGTCGACCGCCGGCACCCGGGCCGACAGCACGGCATAGGCGCCCTCCGCCTCTTTCCAGGCCTTGATCTGCGTGCTCTCCAGCTCGCCCTTGCGCAAGGACGCCTGCGCCGCTTCGCTACCCGCACGCGCCAGCGCTTCGCGCCGTTCCAGCTCGGACAACGTCTCCCGATGCGCGGCGATACGTTCGTCAAGCGCCAGTTCGGAGGGCAACTGATACTGGTCCAGCAAGGTCTTGCGTCGTACCGAGATCTCCTCGGCTTCGCGGCGAATGCTCGCGGCCTGCTCCTTGAGCAGTTCCTCGACGCGGCGGTAGAGCTCGGTCTGGAACAGACGCTCGAGGATCGACTGCCGCGCCTTCGAGTCCGCCGTCAGCAACTCGCGGAAACGTCCCTGCGGCAGCACGATCACCTGCCGGAACTGCGCGCTGTCGAAGCCGAGCAGGACCCGCACCGCGTCGGTCACACGGACCGGCTGGCTGGCGTGGCTTTTCCACTCACCGTCCACCTGGGCATCGAGCTGCGCCTTCGCAGTCTCCTTGACGAAGCCGCCGGCCGCACGCGGGCTCGGGCGGTCCTGCGTCGGAGAACGCGTCACGCGATAGCGTGTCGCCCCAAGCGAGAACTCCAAGGTGACCTCGGTCCGCAGGGCCGGGTCCGCATTGGCGCTGCGCATGTCCTGCGCGCTGCGCTCGCCACCTGATGTATCGCCATAGAGCGCGAAGCAGATGGCATCGAGCAGCGTGGTCTTGCCCGCGCCCGTGGGGCCGTGGATCAGGAAGAATGCCTGGTCGCCGAGCCGCGTGAAGTCAATCGTCTCCGTGGCGGCGAACGGGCCGAAGGCCTGCAGTTTCAGGTAAAGCGGTTTCATGCCGACTCCCTTTCCGATGCCTGCATGACTGCCAATAGATCGTCGAGCGCGCGGCGCTGATCACCGTCGAGGTCTGTGTCAGCCACCTCGCGGAAAAAATTCGCAAACAGGCTGGCCGTATCCAGTTCCCGCAGCTTGCGCCCCGCTTCCCCGGCCTGACCGCTGCGCGCCAGCACCGCGCGCTCGATCGCCAGTGCGTTCGGATAGACCTGGCGCAATCGCGCCATCGGGTCCAGCAACGCGCCCGCGTCGGTCAGCACCGCATGGACGTAGTCGTCCCGGTGCGGGTCGGTGGCACCCGCCTCAAGCAAGCCGGCCAGCGTGCCGGTCAGCACGCGCAGGTCGCGCAACGGTCGCAGTGGTATCGCCTCGATCCGGACGCCACCTTCGGCGTCAAGTTCGATCAGCGATACCGTCTTGATGTGTTCGGCTTCCGACAGCGAATACTTGAGCAGCGACCCCGAATAGTGAATCCTATCGCCGATGCATTGCGGACGATGCAGATGTCCCAATGCCACGAAATCGAAGCCGTGGAACACGTCCGCGGCCACGGCACCGCTACCGCCCACGCTCAGCGGGCGCTCCGATTCGCTGACCGCGCCGCCCACCACGAAGGCATGGGCCACCGCCACCGAACGGACGCCTGCGGGATGCGTGGCGCGGATGGCGTCGAGCTGGGCGTTCAATGCGGCTTCGTGCGTCGGCAAGTCGGTGCCGAGCGCGTCGCGCACCGCCGCCGGTTCTGCATAGGGCAAGGCGTAGATGCGCACCTCACCGTGCACATCGTGCAGCGTCACGCAGGACGCTTCCGGACCGGTGCGCCCGGCCACGTGCAGACCCCGCGCGGCCAGCAGGCGCGCGCCGAAGCCGAGGCGCTGGGCGCTGTCGTGATTGCCCGCGATCATCACCACGGGCACGCCCGCATCCACCACGATACGCGCCAGCACATCGTCGAGCAGCGCCACGGCCTCCGGCGGCGGCACCGCGCGGTCGTACACGTCGCCGGCAATCAGCACGGCGTCGGGGCGCAGGTCGCGCACCAGCGCGACGAACTGGTCGAGCACATGAGACTGATCCTCGATCAGGCTACGGGCGTGGAAGAGCCGACCAAGATGCCAGTCGGCGGTGTGGAGAAAACGCAATTCGGGTCCTTCGGCACAGTGGTGCCAAGAGCACGGCAGATACCGTGCGGTCCCGCATCATAACGTCGCGGCCACCGAACGGTACGCGGACACCACTCAGACCGGCTCCGCCTCGCTGTCCTCGATCTGGAACTTGCGCATTTTTTCCCACAGCACCTTGCGGCTGATGCCGAGGCACGTCGCCGTGTCCTGGCGTCGCCAGCTGTTGGCATCGAGCGCGGCGATGATGCGGCGGCGCTCCTCCGCGTCACCGCGCGGGTCGGCCCGCTCGGTGCCATCGAACGCGCCGGGGCGCAGCGAGCGAAACAGCGGCCGGATGCGCGCCTCGTCCCATTCGCCGCGCTGCTGGACCGTGATGCCAATGCGTTCGGCCAGGTTGCGCAGTTCGCGCACGTTACCGACGAAGAACGCGGAGCCCACGGCGCCCTTGAGCCAGTCTGGCATCGGCGGCAGCGCATCGTAGGCGGCGGCGCCGATCATGTGGCGCATGAACGATTGCAGCAGACCGATCTTGTCCGCAGGGCCACGGTCCTCGAGGCTGGGCAGCCGCAGTTCGATCACGGCCAGCCGGAAGTACAAATCCGCGCGGAAGCGGCCCTGCGTCACGGCTTCGCGCAGATCCTTGTTGGTGGCGGCCACCAGCCGGAAGTCCAGCTTGACCGCCATGGCGGAGCCGAGCCGCGTCACCGCGTTCTCCTCCAGCACGCGCAGCAGCTTGACCTGCTGGAACAGCGGCAAGTCGCCGATCTCATCCAGGAACAGCGTGCCGCCGGTGGCCTGCTCGAAGAAGCCGCGATGCGCGAACATCGCGCCGGTAAACGCGCCCTTGGCGTGACCGAAGAACTGCGACTCGAACAGCCCATCGGGAATCGCGCCGCAGTTGACCGCCACGAACGGTCCCTTGCCATACGTCGCGTTGCGATCGTGAAAGAGCCGCGCGATGCGTTCCTTGCCCGCGCCGGTCTCGCCATAGAGCATCACGTTGCTGTCGAAATTGGCGAAGGTATCGACCTGCTCCAGCAGCGACTGCATTGCCGGAGACCCGGCGACGAGATCGG
Source organism: Cupriavidus sp. SHE (assembly GCF_000812445.1). NCBI lineage: Bacteria > Pseudomonadati > Pseudomonadota > Betaproteobacteria > Burkholderiales > Burkholderiaceae > Cupriavidus > Cupriavidus sp. SHE. The sequence goes on from NZ_JWMB01000023.1 coordinate 110,412, forward strand.
CCACATCGGGGCGCGCCTCGGCCGCCGCCATCAGTTGCGGCATCAGCTTGGCGATCTGCGTGCGCAGATCGGCGCCGGTGAAATCGTGGGGCAGGATATAGGCGTACTCGGTCGGGAACCGGCCGGGATCGCTCTCGCGGTCGGGCGCGCCGACCCAGATCACCGGCATGCCGTGCGCGGCTTCCCAATCCAGCGTGAACTTGGCGGAGCCGATCGCCGACGCACTGATGACGGCGATGCTGGGCTTGACCCGTGGTTCGGCCGGCAGCGCATCGAGCGCGCCTGCGCGAACGACTTCGGCGCCCAGTGGCGTCAGAAAGCGCGCGACGCGATCGGCGATCTCGTACTTGCCTTCCCACACATAGACTTCAAGGCTCTCGTAGGCCCACCGGTCTGCTTTCATGATCGTTCAGTTCAGTACACGAGTTCCGTGTTGTTGCAGTCGACGCCGTTGAGCCACAAGTCGGCGTTGGCAAGGCTGATGCCGAGCAGGCTCGTCAAGGTATTGACGAGCTGGTTGATCAGCGTGAGCAATGGATTCAGCACCTGTTGCAGCAGCCAGCCCGGGGAAATGCTCAGTAATTGAAGTTGCAGCAGGCTGACATCGAGCGTTGGATTGAGGCCGTTGATCACGTTGGTCACGGTGTCGCCGATCACTGTGCTCGACGATGCGGCCACGTAACCACCCGGTGCGAGTACGAAGCTGTTGCCTGCACCAGCCAGACCGGACTGCGAGATCGGCTGTCCGGTCATCTTCGCATCGGCAATGGGGAACAGTCCGACCGCCGACAGCTGGACGTCGGCGATGGTAAGTGGGCCGCCGGAACAGCCTGTGCCGCCGGGGTTGCCCAGGCACGCCATCACGGCGTTGGTGGATACATTGACAGTCGCCCGCCGGTCCGGAACGGCAGCCGCGCACTGGATATGCGTCAGATCTCCCTTGGCCTGCGCGATCTGCAGCCACAACGGCAGATTCAGATTGACGTTGGCCACTACCAGCGGCACAGAGACCTGCGCGGCCAGCTTCAGGCCAAGCTGCGCGGTCGTCGCAGTGGTCTTCCACGTTCCATCCGGATACTGCTTGGCCGGCCCCACGGCCACCTTCGGCGGCTGGATGATGTACATCGAGCCGCCGATCGATCCAAGCGCGGTCTTCACGTTGAGCGTGCTCAGGTCCACCGCGCTCGTCCCGCGCGCGACATAGGCGGCCGTGGTCAGCAACGTTGCCACGTTGAGCGCCGCCTCCGCCGCAGACGAAGCCGCCGGTGTCAGCACACCCAGGTCGAGCATCTGGCCCAGCGTCACCTTGGTGCCAATGCCGTTCAGGCCAAGCTGTGTCGTGGGGCTGCCAAGCGCCGCGTTGAGCAGCGCCGACTGCCCCGCCGCGCCCAGCACCAGCGCGTAGAAGTCCTGGATCGAGAGCGAAGTGTTCAGCAACTGATCGACCGTGCCCACACCTGCCCGCAAACGCAACTGCTCGAGCGTCACGTTCGCGCCTACCAGTCCGCTCCAGTCCGCCACCGACAGATTGACCGAGTTGCCCAGCAGCAGCCCCAGCAGGCCGTTACCCGACGAGAGCCTGAGCAGGCCGCTGCCGAGCGTGAACGACGCGGCGGGCGGACTCGCGGCGGCAATCGCCTCGGCGTGTAGCTGCCGCGACTGGCCCCCCTGGAACATAAACAGCAGCGGTACCGTCAACGTGGCCTGCACGCGCACCGCATTGGCCGACACCGTTGTGGCCGGATAGCCCGGATCGAAGTGCCGCGTGCTGTCGCCATTGGCAGGGTTGGCGGGGTCCCACAACCCAAGGCACGTCCGCACGCCGTCCGCCGCGCCAGCCACTGCCGTAGTGCAATCATTCGCCACGGCCTTGGTGTAGCCGTTCTGGGCTGCGGCGGACGTCACGCTTGACAGCACGTTGGCATTGGTCGTCGCCTGATCGTCAGCGCTCTTCAATTGCTGCGCGCCAGAAAGCGCCGCCACGTCCACCAGCTTCTGCAACTGCCGCTGCGTGTAGAACACGAAGCCGACGTCGAGCGACACCAGCGCCGCGACGCCAATCGCGGCAATCAGCAGCGCGGCCATCAGACTGACGGCACCGCGCTGGCGTGGGTGGATCGAGCCGGACGTGACGTGACGCATCGCGATGCCTACTGCCCCACCGGCGCCGGGCTGCCCGTGCTGCCACGCAATGCGCTGCCGGTCGACTGGCTGCTGAAGAATTCGGGCAACGGATACTGGAAGCTCCGCATATAGCGGGCATAGCCGATGGCCGCCTCTTCGCCGGTCATCGACTGCTGTGGCCCGGCCTGCGAGCCATTGCGCTGGACCTCGAGCAGCATCCGCGTGGTGTCCCCTACCGGCACGTCGTTCGGGTGAAACGTCGGGGACGGTGGCGGCTCGACGGCTTGCGTCGATTGCGCCCCGGCGGCCCCGGCCACCCCCAACAGCATCGCGGCGATAGCCACCGCGCACGCAGCGTCCGTCAGTCTGGAACGATTGCTCGTCATGGTTTGACTCCTGCGTTGAGCGCCACGGCCTGCGCGCCCCGCGGCGCGGTCTTGTCGCGGACCTGCGCGGCCCGACTGACGCGATCCGCCTCCTTGCGGACTGCCGCTCGCGTCGGCTCCTGCATCGCGGCACGCTGCATCATGGCGTTGGCTTCGGCGCGCTTGCCGGACGCCCACAGCCACACCACCGCATTGCTGATCACGCGCGGATTGGCGGCATCCAGTTCCAGCGCCTGCATGACCGGCACGCGGGCCTCCTGCAGTGCACCGCCTCGCATCAGCGCGTAGCCAAGATCGCTCGAGAATTGCGGGTTCACCGGCTCCATCGACACCGCCTGGCGCAGTTCACCGGCGGCACGCATGAAGTCTCCCTGTCTGCCGAGCACAAGGCCAATGCCGTGATGCGCCCGCGCGGCGCGATCGGTCCCGAGCAGATCACGGTACGCCTGCAGGGCCGCATCGTCCTGACCGGTCTCACGCAGGGCATCGGCCCGCATCGCCAGCAGCGATGGATTACTGCCGAACTTCTGCTGGAAGGCATCGATATGCGCCAGCGACGCGAAGTACATGGCCTCTGTCTGCATCCGGTTGATCAGCCCCAGGTAGACGGACTGATCGTTGTATTCGGCGCGGGCCTCCTTGTCGCGCAGCTTCGCCAGTTCGATCTGCGCATCGGCTTGCTGCGCCATCACCTCCGCGGTGTTCGGCGTGGACGCGCATCCGGCCAGTAGCAGCGCGGCTGCCAGCGGCATGGCCAGTGACGCTGGCAAGAGGGTCCGGGGCGACCAGGGCGACCAGGGCGACATCACCGTCTTCATTCAACTGCCTCCATTCATCTGCGCCAACATGCGCATCACACCCAGGAACCCCGGGCCTGCCGTCAGGATCAGCAACACGGGCAGCAGGCTGACCACCATCACACCGGTCATCTTGACCGTCAGCCTGCCGATCTTGTCCTTCATGCGCGCCTTGCGCGCGATCTGCAGGCGCTCGCCGAACTGGCGCAACGGCTCCTGTACGGCACCGCCGTGGCGGTCCACCTGCGTCAGCAAGGTGATCAGGCCCTTGAGATCCTCATCGTCGAACAGCTTGCCGATGCGCAGCAGCGTCTGCTCGCGCGAGCGGCCCGACGCGAACTGCTGATTGGAGCGCTGCAGCTCAGGGCCAAGCACCTGCAGCATGCTGCCGAACTCGGTCACGATGATCTGCAGGCTCTGGTCGATCGACAATCCCACGCCCTGCAGCAGGCGCAGCATGTCGATCAGGATCGGAAGCTCATCGGCCACGCTGCGCAGCCGTTGGGCCGCGCGCCGCCGCAACAGGGTCTTCGCCAGCAGGAAGCCGCCCGCGAACGCTGCAAACGCCCATGCCAGGGCGCCGGCCAGCGAAACGTCGAGCTTCCACGCGAACGCCAGCGCCGCCAGGATGCCCGGCACCAGCAGGCGCAACGCACCGAACACGGCGCGTGGCCTGACGCCGTAGAAACCGCACTGCTCCAGCAACTGTTGCTCCTCGGCACTCACCGCGGCCTTGCCCAGGCGCGATTCGAGCCAGTGCTGGTTAAAGCGTTCGCTGATGCGCCCGCCAAGCTGCGCGCCGATCGATCCGCGCTGCGTGTCGGCGACACCCGGCGCGGGGCTCGCACCCTGCGTCGTGGCCGCTGCCGTGGCGGCCGCTACTGCTGCGGCGCGTGGCGACATCTGCTGGGCCGGTTGCGTCGCCGGTGCAGCACCGGCCTGCGTGGCGCCAGCCTGCGCGGCGGCACCCGCGGCCCGCTGGGTGGCCTGCCGCACCAGCGCCTCGTCGATCGTGCGCGCGGCGGCGCGCCGCTGCCGCCATTGCTGCAGCAGCGGCCACGCCAGCAGGATCATCGCCACCGCGCCGACAAGCAGGCTGATCGAGATCAGTGTGAACACGTCCATGGCGGGCCTCTAGATCGACCTGGCGAGCCGGTAGAGCAGGAACGCGCCTGCCACCTCCAGCCCGGCCGCCGTCAGCAGCATCGCCTTGCCGCCCGGGTCACGCCACATCAGCAGGATGTAGCCCGCATTGAAAACGAACATGCCGCCACCCACGATGAGCGGCAACAGGCCCAGCACCCACGCCGACATACGTGTTTCCGCCGAGAGCGCCATCAGCTCGCGTTGCGCCTCTTCACGATCGCGCATGAAGGTGGCGGTGCGTTCCATCACCACGTCGGCGCGGCCGCCATAGCGCTGCGAGAGCCGCAGCACCGACGAGACGATCACGAGTTCGTCGAGGTCGTAGGCCCGGCCCATCTGCAACACGGCCTGATCGAGTTCCTTGCCCGCGCGCTGCAAGTGAATCACCTGCACGAGGCACTGGCGCAGTGGCGGTTCGGTGTTGGCCACCGAGTTCTGGAAAGCGGCCGGCACGCTGCTGCCGATGGTCATCAGCCGCACCACGCCATCGAGAAAGCCGGGCAACTGGCGCAGCATCTTTTCCTTGATCCGGCGGATACGCAGCCAGACGAAGAAGCACAGCAGCGTCAGCACCATGACCAGCATGGCCCCCGCGCCGATGCCGCCACCCGCGATGGCGCCACCCAGCACGGCCAGCACCATCGGCACACCCACGACCAGATACGTGCGGCGCGTGGGCTTCAGGTCCGCCCGCCGCATCAGGTCGTCCCAGCGTCGGCGCAGATCGCGCGTGGCCGATTGCGGCGTGGGGTCGCTGACCGTTGCGTAGCGCGCGCGTACCTGCTCCGTCTGCGCGGTCAGGTGCGCGCGGGCGTCCTCGGCGCGCGACCGGCTTCGTGCGGCAGCGAGCATCAGCAGGCCCAGCCCGACCATGATCATGGCGATCGCGGCAATGAAAAGGCTGGCGCTAGAGATCAAAGCGGTCATCCAGCGAGAAGTTGGCCGGCCGCATCCGCGCCAGCTTGGGCGAATGCGGCAGGATGCCAAGCGACTGCCAGCGGTCGCTTTCAGTGCCATCCGGGTTCTGCACCGGTTCGTGCCGGTAAAGCTCCTGCGTGGAAATGATGTTGTCGCCCAGTCCGGTCACTTCCGTGATCGACAGGATGCGGCGCCGGCCATTCGACAGCCGGCCGATCTGCACGATGAAGTCGATCGCATTGGCGATCTGGCGGCGCAGGCTGACTTCGCTGCCCTGGAAGCCCGCGAACCCGGCCAGCATCTCCAGCCGGTACAGGCATTCGCGCGGGCTGCTGGCGTGGATGGTGCCCATCGAGCCGTCGTGGCCCGTGCTCATTGCCTGCAGCATTTCCAGCACCTCGCCGCCGCGCACTTCGCCCACGATGATGCGATCCGGACGCATCCGCAGGCTGTTGCGCAGCAGGTCGCGGATCGTCACCGTGCCGGTACCTTCGAAGCCGCCGGGGCGGCTTTCCAGCCGGACCACGTGCGGGTGATTGAGCGCCAGTTCGGCCGTGTCCTCGATCGTAATCACACGCTCGGTGGACGGGATGAACGTGGCCAGCGCGTTGAGCAGCGACGTCTTGCCTGAACTGGTGCCACCGCTCACGAGGATGTTGCAGCGCGCGCGCACAGCGGCGTCAAGCAGCTCGGTAATCTCCGGGCTCATCGTGCCGAGCGTCTGCAGATCGAGCGGTGTCAGCGGGTCCTTGCGGAACTTCCGGATCGAGACGACCGGACCTTCCAGCGCCAGCGGCGGGATGATCACGTTGATACGACCACCGTCTGGCAGGCGCGCATCGACCATCGGATTCGATTCGTCCAGGCGGCGGCCAATCGGCGCCAGGATCCGCCGCACGATGCGCAGCAAGTGCCCGCCATCGGCAAAACGCACCGGAATCCGCTCCAGCACGCCGTGGCGTGACACGTAGACGTCCATGTGGCCGTTGACGAGAATATCTTCCACCGCCGGATCGTTGAGCAGATCCTCGATCGGCCCAAAGCCCGCCAGCTCGTTGGTCAGCGCCTCGGAAATCTGGCGCAGCTCGGCCTCGTTGATCGGAATGCGGCGCAGGCGCGTGAAGCTCTCCAGTTCCAGATCGACAAAACGCTGGATGGCCGCGCGCGACCAGCGCCCGAACTCGGCGCCAAGCTCCTCGATGCGCGTCAGCAGGTGTTCGTGCGCGGCCTCCTTGATATTGTGGAACTCCTGCGAAACAGGAAACGGGGCAGCAGCGTTGTCCGAGAATTCGATCGCGTCGGTCATGTCAGTTTCCTACCCTTGCGGCGCGCACCGGGCGCAGCACCTGGGGCAACTTTTCCTTGATCCGGGCCAGGACACTGCGCTCGGGCACCTGCCCTTCGCGGAATCCCAGTCGTTCCAACAGCACGCCGATAGCGCGCACATAGGGGTCCGCCGGTGATTGGTCAGCCAGCACGACGCCACGATTCCCTGCCTGCAGAAGCGCGGCCCGTCGTTCGGGCAGCACGCCCACCGAGGCCACGCCGATCCGATCGGCCATCTGTTCCGCATCGACCCCGAGTTCGGCGTCGAAGCGCGATACCAGCAGATGCAGGTCATCGCGCTCGACCTCGCGCTTCTTCAGCTCCTGCAGCAGCTCTGCCGCGGAGACGATCGCACCGACGCTCTGCTCGGCCACCAGCACCACGGTATCGGCAGCCTTGACGATCTGCGCCATGAACTCGGCGTTCGAGAATCCGCCAAGGTCCACCACCTGGAGATCGAAGAACTCGCGCAGCCGGTCCAGCAGCGCCATGGCCTCGGAAAACGAGATGTCGCGCATCTCCGCCAGACTGGCTGGCAGCGGCAGCACCGACATGCCATTGGCATGCCGCACGATGGCGGTATCGACGAACACCTGGTCGAAGCGCCGCAGGTTGCGCACCGCTTCGACAAAATGGAACTCGGGCGAGACGTTGGAATAGAGGGCGCCGTCGCGTGCCGGCAATCCCAGATCGAGCAGCAGCACCTCGGCCTGCGCGCCGCGGCGTGCGGCCGCCGCGAGATTCACGGCCAGGCTGGTGACGCCCACGCCCGGACGCGCGCCGAGCAGCGCGACGATCTTGCCGTCGCGCCGCGTTGCCGCGACCGGCCGCACCTGCACGCGCGGCACCATCAACTGGCGGGCCACGGACGCCGCATGGTCGGGCGCGCCACCAAGGTCGATGAAGTCGCGCACGCCGGCACGCAAGGCGGCGAGCAACGCCTCGGGCTCGCCTGCGTGACCCACCGCGACGAGCGGCAACTGCGGAAACAGCCGCGCGATCTGCTCGGCCAGCCGCGCCGAGTCGATCGCGCGCGACTGCGTGAAGTCGAGCAATACCAGGCCGGGCCGCAATGTGCCGATCTTCTCGACGAAGGAATCCTGCGAATCGGCCTCGGCGACCAGCGTACCAACGGCGCCCAGCGCGTGGCCCAACCAGTGCCGGACGTCCTCGCGCGTGGTGTTGAGCAGGAAATGATCCACAGATGTGTTTCGTTCCATCGTTGGTCCGCCTATCTCGAGAACCCTGGCAGGCTCTGGTCCGCGTACTCGCCCAGCATGTAGCGGCCCCAGACGTTGGGGTTGGCGCTGGTGCGGCCGTCCTGGGACGCGCCGGCCGCTGCGGGAGAATCCTTGGCCAGGGGCTTGATCAGGTGCGGCGTGACCACGATCATCAGTTCGCGGTCTTCCTGATGGAAGTTCAGGTTCTTGAAGAAGCTGCCGATCACCGGCAGATCGCCCAGGAACGGGACCTTGCTGACATTGCTGACCGTGTTGCGGCTCACCAGGCCGCCGATCACGAAGCTCTCGCCGTCACCGAGTTCGATCGTGGTGTCGGCACGCCGCGTGACGATGGCCGGCACCGTGGCGCCGTTCAGTACGATGCCACGCGAAGGATCGAGATCGCTGGCCTCGGGCGCCACCTTGAGCGCGATGCGCTCACGCGACATCACCGTCGGCGATACCGTAAGCCCGATACCGAACGGCTTGTACTGGATCGTCGTGGTCCCCAGCGCCTGCGGCACCGGAATCGGAATCTCTCCGCCAGCCAGGAAGCTCGCGCTCTGCCCGGACAACGCCACCAGGCTCGGCTCGGCCAGCACGCGGACCAGGCCGTTGGCTTCCATCAGGCTCAGGTTGGCGAAGATGCCCTTCGACACCGAGCCAGCAATCAGGTTGAAAGCGCTGCTGATTGGCGACACCGAGTCCACCACAGTGCCAACGCCCGGCGTGAACGTGGCCTTGGTCAGCGACGACGGGCTGAAGGTGCCAAATGCGAAGCCGCCGTTGTCGCGATAGAAGTTCAGGCCGATTTCCTTGAGAACGGTCTTGCTGATCTCCACCACCTTGACGTCCACCTGCACAGTGCCGGAGACCGGCACCGTCGAGCGGTCGACCACAAGGCCTGGGCTCTTGCCATCGGCACTGGAGACGGCGGCGCGCGCCGCCATCAGCGTACGCGCGGCGGCTGGGGCATCCGGAGACTCGCCGCTGATCGACGCCCCGGCGGAAGAGAGATCAACGCTGGCGCCGCCGGGATCGGGCCGCACCGCATCCACACGCACCGTGTAGCTGACCGGCGCAACATCGCGGCTCCAGATCTTGAGGTCGGTGACGCCGGGCTTGCGGGCCACCACGAGCACGGTGGAAGGACCGCCCCGATGCTTGAGCAGCAGTGCATCGGCCACCTCGGGGTTGCCCACCGCCACGCGCTCCAGCGCCTGTCCGGGCCGGATTTCCTGTTGCGCACCGGCTAGCAGGCGCAACGTGCGCGAGCCAGCGGTGTCGAAGGAACCTGTCGGCGACGACATTGCCTGTGTCGTCGCCTGTGTCGTCGCCTGTGTGGTTGCTTGTGTGGTTGCTTGTGTCGCCGCCTGTGCATCCGTTTGCGATAGCGGCGCCGCGGCCAGCGCCAGCATCGTCAGCGCGACCAGTCGCGCCAGAACACGGTGTTTCAACTTTTTCGGCATACCGTGTCGTCCGTTATTCAATCGCTCGCTTGCCGGCGCGGATCATTTCCACGCCGTTACCTTCGTTCTGGGGATCGCGTCGTGCGGTGGCCACCATCCCCGGGAGTCCCGCTGGAAGCACGGCAGGCCGCATCGCTGGCGCGGGCGTTTGGGGCCCGCGCGGTTCGCCCACCAGTCCCGCTAGGCTCACGCCCGCCACAGCCTTGTCCACCGGCGCGCGCTGGGCTTCGGGTGGCACGCCCGCGCGGGCCTGCAGCACCCCCGGCGGGTCCGCGAACATGCCGTCGCTGGGCATCGCCTCGTCAGTCGGATTGCGTAGCGCGAGCATCAGGCGGCCAGCCTGCTGCGCCATGACCAGCGTGCCAACCTGCTCCAGCGGCACCGACAGCACCGCCGTTTTCGCGCCTTCGCGGCGTGCCATCATCTGCTCGCCCTGCTGCTTCGGCGCTTCATTCACCGCACCGTTGCCATACGCCAGCACCCGCAGGCGCGACAACAACATCCGCGTCTGGCTTTGTGGAATCTCCTGGCTATCGCGCCGCAGGACCACGAAGACGTCGACAAAGTCGCCAGGCTGTACCTGATTGCCGACGCCGATCACTTCGTCCACGGCCACCGCCATCGCGCGCTCGCCGTCCGGAATCTGACGCGCCAGCCCGGCCAGCAACTGGCTTTCAAGTACCGGCACGTTGGCGCCGAGGTTGACCAGTGGCACCTGGCCGGCAACACGTGCGACGTCCTGATAGGCGCCACCCGGATCGATCGGCAACTGCAGAACCTGGAGCGCGTCCGCCGGCAGCGGCTTGCCTGCCGGCACCGCGCGCGTGGTCACGACCACGGCGTGCGTGGCCACCACGCCCTGCGCGGGTGCCGGCGCGGCCGTGTGGCGTGCCGCCTGCAGCGCCAGCAATGCCAGCAGACCGGCCAGCACGAGCAGGACAATCGCCACGATCCGTATCTGTTTGCTGCTCATGCCAAGCCTTGTCTCGGGTTGCGTCGATGGATGAAATGCGGGCCGTCGTTCATGGGGATGTCAGATCTCGAGGCTCAGATGTCGGGAGATAGCTGGACCATCGCCGAACCAGTCAGCACAGCCGGCACCGGCACCATTGGCACCGATGGCAGGATCGATCGGGTTGGCAGGCTCAGCGTCACCTGCACGCACTGCGTGCCGGACGGGGACGCGCACGTCACGGGCTGGGCGACGTTCGCGGACGAGATCAGCGAGGACATCGACGTCGGCAGCATCGCGCGCGCGGTCTGCGCGGCGGCGGCAACGCGAAGATCAAGCGTGGAGGCGGTGGTGCCTCCGGTCGAGGTGAGCGGATAACGCAAGGCAGCCCGCGCGCCTTCTTCGGCCGCGAGCGTCAGCGCCTGCTGCAAGACGAACACCGTGCCGTAGTACGTGATACCCAGTACGAGCGTCAGGAACAACGGTGCAACGATGGCGAACTCGAGCGCCGCGATGCCTTTCGCGCGACGCCCGTCCGCTTTCCCCCTTAAGTGCATGCTTCACCCGGTATTTTCTGCACGCCAGCATGCCGGCGCCACGGGGCCACAGGACCGGTACCGGCATGATTGCCGGCACCGGCCGCGGCCGTTCTTCTCGTGCTGCATTGCGCGACTTGGCACCACTCCTGCTACTTTTTCCCCAGCCGTCCATGTACGACCCGCGGCCAGTGCGGCGCTACCACTTCATCCTCGTTAGAGGCCAGGCACCGAACCGCGCCGTCAGGGCGCAAGCGTCCCGCCGCGGCCAGCATTCAGGCTGGCACGGTATATACGTGCGATTCGGTAAGTCGGGTTCCGCTGGTCAACCGGCCAGCGGCGGCAATGGCGTTATTGCGTCAGGGACCAACCGCGGCGAACCACGTTGTTACCTTGGTAGCAAGATTTGAGAAACCGGTGCCGAGATTTTGACCGAGGTTGGTAACCCCGGCGACGATGGCTACGGCGATCAGACCCGCGATCAGGCCGTATTCGATGGCAGTCGCTCCGCGTTGCGCTTTGCGAAAGAGGGACGCTTTTACTTGACGCATGATCTCACTCCCGATGAGAAAATTTTCCGTACACGGAACCCAGCGATACCCCGGTCCTGACGTGATGCCATCGATGATTTCTCCGTGGCATTTCTATTTTCCGATCACTGGTACAGCCTTTATAAGATATGGAATGTCTCATCCATACCCCCCATTTGGGCTAGATATGAATCAGCATAGAGTGGGACATACGTTTGAAACAACATTGCCCGATTTTCATACTTTGAGATGAGGAATCTCCAATTGTTGAACGAAGGGCAATAAAGCCGGCACCGCCGTGCCGCATCCTGCACGCCGACATGCAAGACGCGGCACGGCGCGCAATAAAAGGATGCGCCGCGCGGGGTAAAGACGACAGCGCACCGTAAAGATGTCGACCGGTTGTCAGGGAAAGTCCTGAACCCATCTCGCCGAATTAGAGGACTTTCCCGATTCGTTGCGCGATCAGCGTTGCGTCAGTCCGCCGAGCAGGTTCGTGACTGGCGCGAGCGGATTCTGGCTGCCGCCGCCGGACGCCGCGCCACCCGTCGCACCAGTCAATCCACCGGTCAATCCGCTGACCAGGCCCGTCACGGGAGCCAGCGGATTCGCGCCCGCCGCACCACCAGCCCCACCCGCTGCACCCGCCACGCTGCCTACAACGGGCAGGTTGCTGATCGGAAGGCTACCCAGCAGGCCGCTGACCGGATTGGCGCTCGCGGAGCCAGGCGCGCTGGCCACATTGGCAACCGGCAAGCTGTTGATCGGCAGGCTGCTGAGCAGGCTGCCCAGCGCATTGGTGCCCGCGCCACTACCCGTGCCGTGCAGCAGACCGCCTGCCACCGCGACGGTCTTGCCGGTCTCGGTCACCACGCCGCCAAGCGGAGAGACGATCGGCGTATTGGTGTTGGTGATCATGCTGCCGGCACTGGCCACCGTGTTGCCCACGGTCACAAGCAGGTTGTTGACCGGCGCGCCCAGACCGGTTGCGCCACCGACGGTCTGCGTGGCATTGGTGAGTTGCGTGGTCAGCGGCACGATGACCTTGCTGGTGCTACCCGTCAGTTCCGCCACGGCGCCTGTCGACAAGGCCGTGCCGAGCTGATTGCCGGCGCCCATCACGGCGCTGCCCACGCTCTGCACCACGCCGCCGACAGGCGTGGTAACTGGCGCGAGTGGGGCAAGCTGGCCGGTGCCCACGGCTTGCACCAGGTCTCCCGCGCTGACCACTGTCTTGCCAGTCTGCGTCACGACGTTGCCGGTGTTGGCCACGGTGACACCAACCGGATTATCGACAGCACCCATCTTTCCGAGCCCATTGGCAACGCCGGCGCCGAGCGTGGCAACCGTTGCCCCGGCATTTATCACCACATCGCCGGTGGCGTTCTTTGCGCCGGTGGGTACCAGCGGAACGTTCGTGTCCTTGATCTGCTGGCCGATCTGGCTCACCGCGTTGCCGGCCGCCGTCACCGTATTGCCAGTGCCTTCCACCACCTTGGCAGTCGGCGTCGTCGAGGCGGTGGGTGTGGGGGTCGGCGTCGGGGTCGGTCCTGCCGGCGTGGACGGCGATGGGCTTGCGCCGCTGCCCGAACCGCCCGACGAACAGCCGGCCAGCAGGGCGAGCGCGGCAGCGCAAGCCAGTGCCACGACATTCGTGGAATAACGGGGACGCTGCAATTGGCTCGTGGTCTTCATGTTTTGATCTCCTCTGGTGGACGTGTGCGATCGCAACTCGCGCGCTTTGGCAGGGCCTGTTGCGCAAGCCGTGTGCCAGGGTCAATCGCATGTTCGATACGAACACTGGAAAACCACGGTGCGCTGCCCGGAACCCGTTACGCGGTGCGGCTTTCCGGCGCAACGACGCGCACGATTTCCACGTCAGGAGAGACGTCGCACCACGCCATCGGCGCGTTACGAAAGCGCCGCGCGTTACGTAACGCGTAACGCCTCGCCCACTTCCCACAACCACCGTCCGCTTGATGCGGGCGTTTGATCGGCCACCCGCAAACCCTTGTCAGACGTGCGTTTGCGGGCAGCACCCCTACTTGCGTTGGGCTCCGGTCCACTCGTGGTCCTCGATTGGCACACCGCTTGCGGATACATCCGCAGCCACGGCACGCCGCACATCTCGACTCTCGACCAACGAGCGTGCACGTGAACTTCGACGGGTAAGAGAAAAGACAAAAGGGGAACAGGTCATGCGCCAACAACAAGATTTCAAGAAGCGGATCGTCATCACGGCAGTACTGGGGGCACTGTTCGCGCTGGGCGGCTGCGCCAGCGGCAGCGGTTCCACTTCGATGGGGACCAGCGGCTCGGGCGGAACGGGTGGTACCGCGGGCACGTCGGCGGGCACTGGTAGCAACGGCACCAATGGCGGCGCGGGTGGGTCTGGCAGCACCGGTGGTACCGGCGGCACTGGTGGTTCCGGCACGGACCTGGGCAGCAACGGCACAGGTGGAAACGGCAGCAACAACGGTGGTGGCAACAACAACAACAACAACGGCGGTGGCACCACCGCCGCGCTGACGCCGACCAGCGCGATCGTCAGCAACGCGGGCTCGGTCGCAGACGGCGCCGGCAAGACGGTCAGTGGTCTCGGCGACGCCATCAGCAACGCGAACGTGCCGGGCCTGCCATCGCAGACGCAGGCCGGTCTGGGTGGCGTGGTGACATCGGTTGGCAGTGCCGTCAGCACGCTTGCCAACGGCGTGCAGTCCGGCCTCGGCAACATCCCCAACGCCACCAACCCTGTGGGCACGACCGTGGCCAGCACCGGTGGCGTGGTGAGCCAGCTCGGCAATGCGGTAACGAATGCGGGCAGCGCGGTCAGCGGCCTTGGCAGCGGACCGCTCGCGCCGCTGGCCGCGCTGACCACGCCGCTCGGGGGCGTGGTGTCGCAGGTGGGCGGCACCGTCAGCAACGTTGGCACCCAGCTCGGCACGGCGCTGTCGACCGGTCCCGTCGAGCAACTGACCGGCGGCGTCAGCAAGATCATCGTGCCGCTCACGTCGACGCTGACCAACGGCACGCAGACGCTGGGCGCGGCGACGGGTCTGGGCCAACCGGTCAACAACCTGCTGGCGACGGTGGGCGGCGCGCTGGCTGTAGCGGGCACCACGCTGACCAACACCAATACGCCTGTCGTCTCGGGTGTGGGTGGCGTGGTTACCGGTGTGGGCAATACAGTGGCTTCGGTTGGCGGCGTCGTGAACGGACCTGCGGGCGGCGGCGTCACCAATCCACTGGCACCCGTTACCGGGCTCGTCAGCGGCCTCACCGGCGGTCTGAGCGGCGCGACGGGGGGCAACGCCGGCCCGCTGGCACCTGTGACGGGTCTCGTCAGCGGTGTGACCGGCGGACTGACCAGCGCGGCCGGCGGCGGCGCCAGCCCGCTCGCGCCCGTTACCGGTCTCGTCAGCGGCGTGACTGGCGGACTGACCAGCGCAGCCGGTGGCGGCACCAGCCCGCTCGCGCCCGTTACCGGTCTCGTCAGCGGCGTGACCAGCGGACTGTCCGGCGCGGCGGGTGGCGGCAGCAGCCCGCTGGCGCCGGTGACGGGCCTGGTCAGCGGCGTCACCGGTGGACTGACCGGCGGCAATAGCGCCGGCACCACGGCCAGCCCGCTGGCCCCGGTCACCGGCATCGTTGCCGGCCTCACTGGTGGCAACGCGCCCGCCAGCACCAGTGGCACGACGACGGGCGGCACCAAGCCCGCCAATCCGCTGGCACCCGTCACGGGCCTCGTCGGCGGACTGGTCAGTGGCCTGACCGGCGCGCTGGGTGGCACCAAGCACTGACCTCCGCAGCAACCGAATCAAGCGAATCAACCAAATCAACTGAAGCAAAAGCGTCGCGGCCACAGATGGGCGGCAGGGAGAGCGGCATCCCTACCGTCCGTGGCACGCGGCGTCATAGCCGCAAAGCTGTCTTGATCAAGGGGTATTACCATGCGTACACGCAAGCGTGTTGCCGCATTGCTGATTGGCATCGGCGCCATTCATAGCGGCCTGTCTCATGCCGAACGGAGCCCGGTCCAGGGCGACCCGACCCAGACTCTCCCGACCATCGCGCCGAGCAAGCCAGCGCAGAGCAATGTCACCGTGCAGGTGGAACGGCCCGATGCGGCCATGCAGAATCTGCTCGCCTCGCGCCTGACGCCAAAGCATTTCAAGATCGAAGGCGCGAAAACGCTGCCGTTCGAACAGATCGCCGCCAAGTTCTCGCCGCTGGCTAACCGCGAGATCAGCGTGGCCGAACTGCTGCAGGCCGCGGAATCTGTCACTCAGATGTACAAGGACGCGGGATACCCGCTGTCGTTCGCGTTTGTGCCCGCGCAGTCGTTCGAGAACGGCGACGTGCTGATCACCGTGGTGGAAGGCTACGTGGCCAACGTCACGGTCCGCGGCAAGCCTGGCCCAGCCGAGGGCCGCCTGCGCAAGATCGCGCAGCAACTGATGCGCGAGCGCCCGCTACGGCAGGAAAGCTTCGAGCACTACGTCAACGTGCTGTCGCAGCAGCCGGGCATGCAGATCAACGCCACAGTGCAGCCGCCCACCACCACCGATGGCGCATGCGAGATGGTGCTCGAGGCCAAGCGCAAGCCGTTCACGTTCGGCACCGGTGTGGAGTGGATGTCGCCGGGTCTGCGCGCCATCGCCACGGCCACTACCAACAGCCTCACGCCGCTCGGCGAGCAGCTCTCGTTCACGACGCTTTTCCCGAAGGGCCACAACGACGAGGAGTACTACGCGCTCAACTACGCCCAGCCGATCGGCACCGAGGGCATGCTGGCCAAGGTGACGGCGTCGCACTATCGCGGCGTGCCCGAGAACACGTCACTGGCGCCCATTGGCTTCGAATCGCGCTATGTCAACGACTCCAAGCGTCTCGGCGGCACGTTGAGCTACCCCGTGATCCTCAACAACCGCCATGCGCTCACGCTGACCGGCGGCTTCTATGCGAACAACCAGTTCGAGCGCTACACGCAGGCGGTGCAGCCGGGCGCGGGCCGGCAGATCGAGTTGTCGACCGATGTGCGCGTGGCCAGCGCGGAGGCGTCGTACCTGCAGCGCGGCCAGGGTTTCACGCGCAACGCCACGCTGGGCTTCTACAAGGGCTTCGACGGGCTCGGGGCAAGCCGCCAGAACAACATCAACGACCTGAGCTTCTTCCGCACCCGGTTGCTCGTGTCGCAGGCCAACGACCTGCCCTACGGATTTGGCACATCGGTTTCCGCGGCAGGCCAGTACAGCGGCAACCGGCTGGCATCGAGCGAGCAGATCAGCTTCGGCGGCCGCTTCTTCGGCCTGGGCTATCCCGCCGGCGAAGTGGCTGGAGACAAGGGCTGGGGGGCCTCCGCCGAGATCAACCGGATGTTCGCGGTGGACTACACCTACCTGAAGACGCTGCAGCCGTTCATCGTCACCGACTACGCGCGCGTGTTCTCCAACAGCGTGTCGCTGTCGCACCGGACGCTGCAATCGGTCGCCATCGGCCTGCGGTTCTCCGACCGTCGCTACTACACGATGGATATCTCGGTGGCGCAGCCTGTGGGCGACAAGCCGACCAACGCGAGCCATCGTTCGCCGCGATTCAACCTGCTCTGGTCGTACCAGTTCGACTGACGGGCGGCCGGCGCGGCGGAACAGGGGCCTGCGCCATGCCGCCGGCCCCGTTCAGTTCACGCGGAACCCGATCTTGAGCGTCACCTGAAAGTGCGCGACCTTGCCATCCTGCACATGGCCGCGCGTTTCCACGACCTCGAACCAGTCGATGTTCTTGATGGACTCCGAGGCCTTTGCCAGCGCATTGCGAATGGCGGCATCGCTGCCGTCCGCCGACGACCCGACGATCTCGACCAGCTTGTAGGTGTGGTTGGACATGATCCGTCTCCTGTTGTGCATGGGTGAGTGTGACTGTGACCCGGCAAATGCTGCGCGGCTTCATGCGCGGCACGCGTCATATCCTTTCATGATAGGCACGCGCCTGCACTCTCCCCAAATCCCGTCTGGCCTGTCCGGCATCAGGATCAGCCAAACACTGACATTCCCGGCGTGCGTACGGGTATGTACTTGAGACGAGTAACCTCGGATGCGCGACGGGCCACCAGCTCGGCCCCGGAGTGCGAAAGTTCCACACGTGTCTCCATCATCGTCATCGCATCCGCTTTACCTGGCAGGAGGAAGCGATGAGAACAGAACAGATTGCCATGCGCCAGCGCGCGCGCAACTTGTGCGCGGTTGGCGTCGCTGTGATGTCACTGGGTGCCGCCATGGCGGCGCGTGCGGACATCACGAGTTCGACGTCAGGGCCGATCACCTATGTCTGCGGCGGGGTTGCCGCGGACGAGCAGGCCGAAATGCGCAGCGAGGCCCGCAACTACGACATGGGTCTGCTGTTCACACAAGGCGGACGGGGCGAGTACCTGTCCGACGTGAACGTCAAGTTGATGAGAAACGGCAAGGAAGTGGCCGAGTTCCGGTCCACCGGACCGCGCTGCCTGATCCGTGGGCCGCGTGCGTCCTATCAGGTGGTGGCGACCTATGAAGGCATGTCGAAGCACGCCACGTTGAGTCCGGGCGAGAAGAACGTCCAGATGCGCTGGTAAGCCACACGGGCACATATGAGGCCCGGCTGTCGCCCGGCCAATGCCGGCATCCGTCCCCCGGATGCCGGTTTTTTTGCGCGGACCCGTACCCATGTAGCGCGTGGTCCGCTGCACGATTGCCTTACCGGTGGCAAACTTGCGCCCTGGTTCCCCACCCTCTGAACACTTCACCCCGGAGTTTCCGACCATGACCACCAATAGCCGCTGGATTCGTATCGATACCCCCGATGGCAGCTTCGACGCCTACCTGAGCCTGCCGCCAGCAGGCAAGCAGCCGGGCAACCCGGGCATCGTGCTGATCCAGGAGATCTTCGGCGTCAACGAGCACATCCGCTCCGTAGCGGACCAGTACGCCGCCGACGGCTACGTGGTGCTGGCGCCGGACGTGTTCTGGCGCACGGCGCCGCGCGTGGAACTTGGCTACTCGGGCAAGGACTGGGAAGAGGCCATGAAGCTGCGCCAGGCCGTGAACCTGGAGGAAGCCGTATCCGACATCGGTGCGACGGCCAAGGCGCTGCGCGCGGAAATCGGCGCCGGCGGCAAGGTGGCGGCAGTGGGTTACTGCTTTGGCGGGCTGCTGTCGTACATGGCGGCCGCGCGCGGCATGGTCGATGCGGCGGTGCCGTACTACGGCGGCGGTATCCAGAACAACCTCAAGGAAGCCGAAGCGCTCAACGTCCCGGTGCAGTTCCACTATGGCGCGCTCGACGCCCACATCAAGCCCGAGGACGTCGAACGTGTGCGTCAGGCCGTGGCAGGCAAGCGCGGTGTCGAGGTCTTCGTCTATGACCAGGCCGACCACGGTTTCAACTGCTGGGCGCGTGGTTCGTACCACCAGCGCTCGGCGGCGCTCGCGCATGGCCGCGCGCTGACGTTCCTGACCAACGCGCTGTCCTGACGCTTCAATGCAGCCGCCGTTCCGCTGCGCAGTACGTCCTCGACGGTTTCAACGGCTGCAGCGGACGCGGCGCGCTCAATACGGCATCGCCACGCCGTTCTGAATCTTGACGCGATCGCCCGTGCGCAGGTTGTACGGGCTGTTCTGCGTCACGGTCACGTAGGCGTTGTCGTTAGTGCGCACGCGCACGCGGAAAGCCGCCGGCGTGGTGCTGGAGCGCTTTTCCACTTCATTGCCGGCCAGCGCGCCGGCCACCGCGCCACCGATCGTTGCGACGGTATTCCCGCGGCCGCCGCCCACCTGGTGACCCAGCAGACCACCCACCACACCGCCGATCACGGCGCCGGCACCGCTCGTGTCGGCCGGCTGGCCGGCCAGTTGCTCGATCGACTCCACCCATCCATAACGCACGGCGTACTGGTCGTTGTAGCCGTTGTTATAGCCGCTGTCGTAGTTGCCACCCTGCGGCGCGGAAGGCTGCGACGGGTAGGCGTACTGGTCATAGGTCTGTTGTTGTGGGTAGGTCTGCTGCTGGGGATAGCCTTGCTGCTGAGGATATCCCTGCTGTTGAGGGTAGCCTTGCTGCTGCGGATAGGTGGGGTAGCTACCGCTGACCTGCGTGCCGCTGCCACCATAGCCAGCGTTGCCATACGTGGCGCCACCGTAAGCGGTGCTGCCGTAGGAGCCGGAAGAGCCGTAGGAGCCGCCATAGCCCGACCCGTAGCCATCGCCATAGCCGCCATATGGCGCGGCGCAGCCAGCCAGGGCGCTCGCGGCGAGCGCGGCCAACACAACCGGACGGAACGGGAAAGACATGATGAAGGCTCCTGCGTCGATGCGCGTATTGGTATTGCGCGGGAGTCTAGTGCCGCCGTCCGGCCGCAGGTGTCACCGGAGATTGTGATGGGTAACCGCCTGTAACCGCGTCATCGCCTTATCGCGTTATCGCGTCATCGCCTCCAGGCGGGAGGTTGATCAGATGCGCTCGGCGCCGTCGTCGTTGAACGCCGTGATACGCGCCACGCGGAACGTGTTGCGCAGTGATTCCAGTTCCGTGCGATGTAGTGCCGCCAGGCGGTTCAGGCAACGCTCGCCCTTGGCCAGCAGATGAATCTGCACGACGCGGCGATCGTCGGGATTGATCTTGCGGCTGACCAGTCCGGCGGCCTCGCACCGGTTGACCAGCGCCACCACGCCATGCTGCTTGGCCTGCAGGCGCTCGGCCAGTTCGCCCACCGAGGCCCAGTTCTTGTCCGGGCATCCGCGGATATGCAGCATCAGCAGGTACTGCTGGACGGTCACGCCTTCGGCGCGCGCGGCCTCCTCCGAGAAACGCAGGAAGCGGCGCAACTGGTAACGAAAATCGGAGAGTGCTTCGAAGTCCTGCTTGTGCAGCACGGCGGTTTCTTCGGAGGCCCTGGCTTGGGCAGACTTGCGTGGCATGGATGTCGGATCAGCGAGAGCGTTGGTGGACCGGCCGCCCATTATAGGAGGTGCGCCCGCAGGCGCCGCCGTGCGCTGGCGCGCATTGCCCGGCAATCCCGCCCGTACTTCGACGCTTTGGGTCCCGGCGCGGTATGGCAGAATCTGTGCGGTTGCCGACACCCTATAACCGCAAAACGGAAATCCGCCCGATGTTCACGGAAATCATCCTGTTCCTGCTCGATACTGTTTTCACGCTCTTTGGCATGGCATTGCTGCTGCGCCTGTGGATGCAACTGTCCCGGCTGCCTTCGCGCAATCCTGTGTCCCAGGGCGTGTTCCAGGTGACGGACTGGATCGTCCGCCCCCTGCGCCGCATCATTCCTGGCCTGGGTGGCATCGACTGGGCCACCGTCTTCGCGGCCTATCTGACCGCCGTGGCGTTCCTGCTCTGCCGCGCGCTGGTGCTCGGTGCCGATCCGCTCGGATTCCTGCCGGTGATCCTGGCGCTGGGCGTACTCAGCATGCTCAAGTGGGGCATCAGCATGGTGATGTGGGTGACGCTGCTGATGGCGGTACTGTCGTGGGTGAATCCCAACTCGCCGCTGGCCGCGCCGATCTGGCACCTGACTGCTCCGCTGCTGCGCCCGATCCAGCGCGTGGTGCCGCGCCTGGGTGGCTTTGACATCTCTCCGCTGATCCTGTTCGTGATCGCCCAGATCCTGCTGATGGTGATCGCCAACGTCAGCCGCGGAGTGGCTTGAACGTCATTTACAAAGCGGTGGCGCACCCGATGGCGCAAGTGTCCGGGGCGCCACGCTACCACAGACAGGGATCATAGGGAAAACCCTTATTGTCCAAATCGTTGGACAGTCTGTCGAGGATTCTCCCTTTTTCCTGTGCGTGCTGAAGCCTACATTACAGGCACCGCGGAACCCACCGCGATCACTGCCAAAAATAGTAGGAAAGCACAACCATGAAGACCCTCGCACTCTCCCTGCTTTGCGCCATCGGCCTGTCTGTCGGCGCCACCGCCGCTCAAGCATCGGAGTTCAATTCGGATCTGGCCCGCCTGGACGGAAGCATCGCCCGCAAGGTCGACCCGTACCTGGATGGCGCCCGTGGCGTCACCGAAAAGCGTGACGTGTACACGGAAGGCGCGCGCAGCGTGACCGAAAAGCGCGACGTCTACACCGAAGGCGCGCGTGGCGTGACCGAAAAGCGCGACGTCTACAGCGAAGGCGCCTGAGCCTCGCCTGCCTGATCCAGGCAAGTCAGACGGGGCGCTCCCCCTGCCCCGTCAGCAGTACACAGCGCAAGTTACTGCCCGAGATCATCGAGATCGGCCCCCATCATCGATTCAATCGCTTCCATGAATGCGCGCACCTTGCGCGGCTGCAAGCGACGGTCGGGCAGTAACGCAAAGACCCTCAGCGGTGGCAACGGCCAGTCGGGCATCATCCGCACCAGCCTGCCCTGCGCAATCTCCGCCTCCGCTGTTGCCATCGGCACACGCGCGATCCCGATTCCAGCCAGCGCTGCCTGCATGCGCAACTCGGCGTTATAGGTCTGCATTCGCGGACGAATCGGCACGGAGATACGTTCCCCATCCCGCGAGAACTCCCACACCGAGACGCCAGGCGTGGCCAACGTCGGCATGTGCGACAGATCTTCCGGCTGCATCTGCGCCGGCAGGCTGGCCGCCAGCGACGGTGCCGCCACGAGGCCCCTTTCTATATGCCAGATGCGTCGGGCGATGGTGCCTGAATCCGGCAGGTCGGTATCGACCGTGACGAAGGCGATGTCGAAACCTTCGCGGATCGGATCGACCAGGCCCTGGGAGATCTCCACGGTGATGTCGAGCGCGGGGTGCGCCGCCAGTGTCCGGCAGATCACACCGCCGAGTTGCTGGGCGCCGAACTCATAAGGCGTCGCGATGCGCAACATCCCCTGCACGCGCTCCTCGCGAGCCAGGGTCTCCTGCCGGATCTCGCGCAGTCGCGCGAACAGCGGCGCGACGTCACGATAGACCGCGCCGCCAGCGTCGGTCAGCCGCATGCGTCGCGTGGTGCGCTCCAGCAGCTTGGCGCCGATGGCTGTTTCCAGTCGGGCCACTGCCGCCGAGACGCGCGACTTCGGGCAATCGAGTGCCGCGGCTGCCGCCGTGAATGTGCCCTGCTCGATCACGCAGCAGAATGCCTCCCAATCGTTCCACTGAATTGTTTCGTTCACCGGACCCTGTTTCCTTTGCTGACCCTTGTTGTCCCGACTATCTGTCCACCATTGTGCGGACGCACATTATGCGATAGACAGATATGTCTCGTCAGCGTGCCCGGATACCCCGGTACCGGCCGCAAATGCGTCAGACTGGCAAAGCCGGCGCATTTCCTCTACCCTTTCGGCCTTTCCGAGCCAATTCCGGCGCATCGACGCCGATGTTCCGATCGATGGCGAACCCAGCCGATACCGCAACGTCCCGCGCGCCCGTAGCCGGCGCCACCGAAAAGCCAAGCGACAGCTACGTGCAGTCCTTCGCACGCGGCCTGTCGGTGATTCGCGCCTTCAATGCCAGCCACCCCGCGCAAACGCTGACCGAGATCGCCCAGGCCAGTGGCCTGACGCGCGCCGGCGCGCGACGCATCCTGCTCACGCTGGTGGGGCTCGGCTATGTGCAGAACGACGGCCGGCTGTTCCGGCTCACGCCAAAGATCCTCGATCTCGGCTTCGCCTATCTGACGTCAATGCCGTTCTGGAATCTGGCCGAGCCGATCATGGAGGCGCTGTCGCAGTCGGTCCATGAAAGCTGCTCGATCTCGGTGCTGGACGGGACGGAAATCGTCTATGTGCTGCGCGTGCCCGCACGCAAGATCATGACGATCAACCTGTCGATCGGCAGCCGCCTGCCGGCCTACTGTTCGTCGATGGGACGCGTGCTGCTGTCGGGACTGGATCAGGAAGAACTCGATCGCGTGCTGCACGCGTCGGACCTGCGGCCGCGCACGCGCCGCACCGTGACCGATATCGGCGAATTGAAGACGCTGATTGGCGAGATTCGCGAGCGCGGCTGGGCGCAGAACGACCAGGAGTTGGAGGAAGGGCTGGTTTCGCTGTCCGCCCCGATCCGGAATCGCGGCGGTCAGGTCATCGCCGCGATCAACATCAGCGGCCAGGCCAATCGCACGAGCGCGCAGGAGATGGTGGAGCGCTTCCTGCCGCCGCTGCTGGAAGCGGCGGGCAAGATTTCGGCGATGGTGGGGCTGCGTACCTGAGGGCCAGGGCGCCCGCCCCCCGCGGTTACCAGGAAACCGCGATATCGCCCTTCACGAAGGTCTGGCAAGCCATGCGATAGCCAGCGCGCAGATCGTCGTCGCTGAGATGCTTGCGCTCTTTCGGCTTGACCGCGTCGGTGTGTTCCAGCCCGCGTTCGATGCGGCACTTGCAGGTGCCGCAGATCCCCCCTCCGCACTTGAACGGAATGCCGCCCTGCTCGCGCAGGGACACGCGCAGCAGATTGCTGTTCTCCGGCGCGTTGACGGTCTTTTCGCCGTTGGTCACGAACGTGATTTCGATCGTCCGGGGCTTGGGCGGGGTATCGGTATCGGGCACGGCGGCGCCGGCGTCGATGTCGCCGATGTCAGTCTGGGCCTGCATCATTGCTTCCTTAGGGAAAGGTCCATGCTGCCGAAGTGCGCCAGCGATTGCAGCGCGGTGCGGGCAGCGTCGAGCGTGTCGAAGCGCTCGAGGAATTTCGTCGGCACGTGATTGACGACCTCGGCGGATTTGTCCGCCTCGTCGATGACACGCACCTTCAACGGGTGTTGGGTATCGGATAGCTCGGCAATCACGAACGTGGCGGTGCAGCGCCCGTAGAACAGGTACTCCCACGTCTCCACGGGGTCCACGCCGGGCACGGCCTCGGTGCGGAACTGGCCCGGTTTGCTGGTCAGGATCACGTACATGGCTTGGTTCATCCGCTGGTTCCCTCGGTCATTGCTCGCTCATGCCAACCTTCAGGCAGCCAGTTCTTCCTGCTCGAGCTCGATGTCGTGCGTGAGCCAGATCTGGCAGGTCAGCCTGAAGCCCTGATCGAGCCGGTCACCGAGCTGCTTCTTCTCCTTCCAGTTCGGCGGCGGCAGATGCTCCGCGCCGGACAGCACGCGGCACGCGCATTTCGAGCACTTGCCCATGCCGCATTCGTAGCGCAGGTTCGGATATGGAAACTGCTTGATGCCCGCGCGCACCACGAGGTTGGTTTCTGGCTTGACCTCGTCCACGAAGACCTGGCCGTTCTTGTGAAAGACAACTTTCGGCATAGCTCTGCTTTCCGCAATCAGTGAATGGGCAATTGGGATGTCCGCCACGCGCTCAATGCCAGATCAGCATCGCGCAGATGGTGGAGACGAACAGGCCGGCCAGCACTGGCAGCAGCAGCGCCCGCACGGCATCCAGTACCGGCACGCGCGCAAATCCGGCCACGGCAATCAGGGACGACCAGGCGATCAGCGTGCCGCCACCGGTCCAGACCGCACCCATCTGGCCGACGGCCGCCAGCGTGGCCGAGTCGAAGCCGACCACGGGACCAAGCGCGCCGGCCAGCGTGCCGGTCAGCGGCAGTCCGGCAAAGCCCGATCCGTCGATGCCGGTGATCATGCCGACCAGAAGCACCCCGAACGCCACCAGCACGTGGTTGTCGGGAATCATGTGCTGGTAGGCCTGGATCAGTTCGAACAGCAGGCTCGGCGCGCGGCCAGTGTCGACGCCGAGAATCTGCGCAGCGGTCTCGCCCGCGCCAACGAAGAAGAAACCCGCGATCGGCAGCACCGAGCCCATTGCCTTGAACGCGAAGACGAAGCCATCGGTGATGTGCTCCGGGCACGTGTCGAGCATCTTGCGCGGGCCTTCGGCGGCCAGCGTCGCCAGCATCATCAGCACTGCAGCCACGCCACCCACCAGCGCAGCGGCCGCACCGCCCTTGAGATCGACCATGCCCGAGGAAATCTTCGGCAGCACCATCAGCGTCACAACGCAGGCAAAGGCCAGCGGCGTCAGCACGGCGAAGAACTTCGACCACTTCACGCGGCGCTGGGCCACCATCGCCAGGCTGCGTTCGATATTGGCGTCGGTGTCCAGCGGCTCCTCGTGCGAGGTGCCGCGTGCGATCTCGGCCTTGTCAAAGGTGCCGGTGGCTTCCACTGCGGTGTCCACACCGGTGGCGCGCGCCTGCCAGCGGTCGAGCAACGCGCCGCTGGCGGGAACGATATGACGGCGCATCGACAGGTAGGCCAGCGTGAGCGCGATGCCGCCCGTGATGATCGACAGGATCAGCGCGCGATCCGCCACCACCGCCGCGCTGACCGCCGCGCCAGCCGCCTTGGCGCTGATGCCAGGCGCCACGCCAATCACGTAGTCCGATGACAGCGCCATGCCCTGACCGGCGATCGCAATGGCCATGGCCCCCGCCAGCGGCGGCAGCCCGGCGGCAATCGCGGCCGGCAGCAGGATGGCGGAAACCAGCGGGACGGCCGGCGTCGGCCAGAAAAACAGCGAGATCACGTAGGTAATGCCCGCCAGGATGAAATAGGCGCTGTGGCCGTTCTTCATCACCACGCGGAACGGCTCGACCATCCGGACATCGGATCGCAATGACTTCAGCGCGTTGAGCAGCGCCGTCATGAAGGCAATCACCAGGAAGATATTGAACAGTTCCTTCGCCGCGACCAGGCTCGCGGAAAAGATGCCGCCCAGTGCCGTGACCGGACTGCCGGTGATGGCCAGTATCACGAGGAACGTGCCGACGATCGACGGCACCACGACGTTGGCACGCATGATCATGGTCAGCACGATCACGGCCACGCCTAGCAAATACACCCAATGTGCCAGGCCGATCTCTACGGTTTGATGCATGAGGCTCCCCTGCTATGGAGGCCCTTGTGGGGGCGGATATGAATTTCTGTTTTCACTACGAGTTGTATACTATATTCCGCATATCCTCTGACACAAGCAGAAATTACCACGCCTAGGGAAATCCCCAAAAAAGGGGCTGACTTCCGCTCCAGCGCACGGAATATGCGCATTTGGCACCAGTTCGGCGCCTGCGAATTTCGTGAAAAGGGGCTAGCGCTTTTTGAAGCATTGTGTAGACTGTATACCGAAATACAAACAAGACGCCCCTATGCTCCATATCACCGACACCCTGATCGATCGCCATGTCACGGCCACCGATGCGCAGGCCGCGATGCTCGACGCCTTCCGCAGCTTTGGCCGCGGGCAGGCCGCCATGCAGGAACGCATCCGCACGGAGGCCGGCGGTGTGAAGCTTTCGACGCTGGGCGCGGTAATCCCGGATCAGCAGGTAGCCGGCGCCAAGGTTTACACAACGATCGCCGGTCAGTTCTCCTTTGTCATCCTGCTGTTTTCGACGGTTGACGGACGCCCGCTGGCTTCGTTCGACGCTGGCGCCATCACGCGGCTGCGCACTGCGGCCTGCACCGTGCTGGCCGCAAAGCGGTTGGCGCGCCCCGATGCGCAAACCCTGGCGTTGTTCGGCGCGGGCACACAGGGCGTGCAGCACGCATTGCAACTGTCGGCCGCACTGCCGCTCCAGCGCATCCTGATCTGTGATCCGTATGCCGATGCGGAAGCCGCCACGCGCCTGTCTGCCCAATGCGGCGTTTCCGTGTCATTTGCGCAGGCCGAGGAAGCGGCCGCTGCGGCAGACATCATCGTCACGGCGTCGCGCTCGACCACGCCGCTGTTCCCTGGCGCCATCGTCAAGCCGGGCACGTTCATCGCGGCGATCGGTTCGAGCCTGCCGCACACACGCGAGCTGGACGATGTGGCGCTGTCGCGCGCGTCCGCAGTGGTGGTCGAATGGCGCCCGCAGTCGTTGCGGGAGGCCGGCGACCTGGTGCTCGCCGACAAGGCGGTGCTGCCGGACGAGAAGATCTTGGAACTGGCCGATGTACTGCTCGACACCGCGCCCACGCGCAAGCATGCCGACGACATCCTGATCTACAAGTCGGTCGGCGTGGGACTTGAGGATGTCGCGCTGGCCGGTATTGCCTATCAACGCATCACCGCCGCCCAAGCCGCGGCTGCCTGAACCCATTCCGATAAACCTGCCGCCGTGCGCGGCATTTTTGTCGGCTTAGCGAAAGTGTAGGAAGTATACAAACCCGAAAACGCCGCGACACCGCTCAGCGAGCCGTGGTGACCAACCCCAACCGACCTCGTCAAAACAGGAGCCCCAACATGGCCGAACTGATGAACCGTGAAGAATTCCGCACCGCGCTCGAGAACGCGATCAAGGGCAAGAGCGCTAACCAGGCCCCCTTCAGCAAGGCCTGGGCCAGCGGCGAACTGAGCCGCGAGCATCTGGCGCGCTGGGCAGAGAACCACTATCACTACGTCGGCCCGTTCGCGGACTACCTGGGCTACATCTACGCCCGCACGCCCGATCACATGACCGAGGCCAAGGACTTCCTGCTGGCCAATATGTACGAGGAAGAGATCGGCGGCGACCGCCATACCGATCTGCTGATCCGCTTTGCCGAGGCCTGCGGCACCACGCGCGAACGTGTGGTGAGCCCGGACAACATGTCGCCGACCACGCGCGGCCTGCAAAGCTGGTGCTACGCCGTGGCCATGCGCGAAGACCCGGTGGTGGCCGTGGCTGGCCTGGTGGTGGGCCTGGAATCGCAAGTGCCGTCGATCTATCGCAAGCAAACGCCGACGCTGCGCGAGAAGTATGGCTTCACGGACGAGGAAGTCGAGTTCTTCGACCTCCACATCGTGTCCGACGAGATCCACGGTGAGCGCGGCTACCAGATCGTGCTGGAGCACGCCAACACGCCCGAGCTGCAGCAACGCTGCCTGAAGATCTGCGAAATCGGCGCCCAGATGCGCCTGCTGTACACGACGGCGCTCTATTACGACTACGTCGACACCAAGGCACAAGCCGCAGCCTGAGTTGCGCAAGCAGTACGCCCCGGACGCGCGCGAGCCGCGTCCGGTGTCCCGATCCCAGTTCAAGGCCCCCGCAAGATGACCGAGACGTACCGCAACTACATCGATGGCGAATGGTGCGACAGCGCCAGCGGCCGTACCGTCGATAACGTCAACCCTGCCGACACGCGCGACATCGTCAGCCGCCACGCCGCGTCCGACGCGCGCGACGCCGCCGCTGCAGTGGCCGCTGCCGCAGCCGCGTTCGACGGGTGGAAAAAGACCCCGATCGGCAAGCGCGCGAAGATCCTCAACGATGCCGCCGCGCATCTGGAAGCCAACGCCGACGCCATCGCCGCCGAACTGACCCGCGAGGAAGGCAAGGCGCTGAACCTGGCGCGCGACGAGGTCATGCGCTCTGCGCAGACCCTGCGCTTCTACGCCGTGGAGGGCCAGACGTTCAGCGGCGAAAGCTATCCGAACGATGATCCCGACATGCTCGTCTACAGCCTGCGCGAACCGCTGGGTGTGGTGACGGTGATCTCGCCCTGGAACTTCCCCGTGTCGATCCCGGCGCGCAAGATCGCGCCCGCGCTGATCACGGGCAACACCGTGGTGTTCAAACCCTCGTCCGACGCACCGCTGTCGGGCTACCGGCTGGCCGAAGCATTCGTCCGCGCCGGCATTCCGAAAGGCGTGCTGAACTTCCTGACCGGCAGCGCCGCCGAAGTGGGCCCGACCATTGTGGAATCGCGCGAGGTCCGCGCGGTCTCGTTCACCGGATCGACATCCGCCGGCGAGCAGATTCACAAGTCCGTGCCGATGACCACGCGCACGCAGATGGAACTCGGCGGCAAGAATCCGCTGATCGTCATGGAAGACGCCGATCTCGATCGCGCGGTGGACCTGGCAGTCAAGGGCGGCCTGTCGCTGTCGGGCCAGGCGTGCACGGGCACCAGCCGCATCCTGGTGATGCGCGACGTGAAGCAGGCATTCACCGAGAAGCTGGTGGCCAAGGTCAAGGCGCTGAAGATTGGCAGCGGCATGACGGCCGGGATGGACCTCGGCCCGCTGGCCACGCGCAAGCAACTGGAAACGGTGCTGAGCTACATCGCCATCGGCAAGCAGGAAGCGACCTTGCTGTGTGGTGGTGAACAGCTGTCCGACGGCGATTTCGCGCACGGCTACTACGTTGCGCCGACCGTGTTCACCGACGTGACCCAGTCGATGCGCATTGCCCGCGAGGAAATCTTCGGGCCGGTGCTGGCGATCATCGAAGTCGAAAGTTACGCGGACGCCATCGCCCAGGCGAACGACACCGAGTACGGTCTGTCCGCCGCCATCGCCACGCGCAATCCGCGCTACATGCACGACTTCACGCGCGATATCGAATCAGGCACGGTCAAGATCAACCGCACCACCACGGGCAACCTGGTCAACGCGCCATTTGGCGGTCTCAAGCGCTCGAGCACCTCGACGTTCCGCGAATCGGGGCGCGCTGGCCTCGAGTTTTATACGCAGATCAAGACCGTCTACCAAGGCATCTGAGAAGGCACCTGAAGGATTACGAACATGAAGAAAGCCATCAAGCTCGAGTTGAAGGAAGCCCGCCACATGGTGGCCGCGGCCATTCGCAAGGCCGAGGAAATCGGCGTGCTGGAATCCATCTGCATCGTCGACGACGGCGGCTACCCACTGCTGCTCGAACGCATGGACGGCGCCCGCATCACCGGACCGCAGATCGCCTGGAACAAGGCCTTCACGGCCGCCGGCCACAAGCGTTCGACCCACCTGTTCAACACGCCGCCCAACGGCCCCGCGCTGCCCGGCAATGAGGCCTTCGGCATCCAGTGGAGCTTCGACGGCAAGTTTGCCGTGTTCGTCGGCGGCTACCCGATCGTGGTCAATGGCGAGGTGATCGGCGGCGTGGGCCTGTCCGGCGGTAACGGCGAGCAAGACACCGCGTGCGGCGTGGCCGCGCTCGAAGCGTTGCGCGACCTGCTGGCGGCGGAAGACCTGACCGTGCTGGCCCAGGCCGATATCAAGAAGTAACCAGGGAAGGAGTCGTCATGTCCTATCGGGTCGAGATTGCGGAAACGCAGCAGGTTTTCATGGTGGCGCCCGGCGAGTCCGTGCTCGATGCCGCCCTGCGCTGCGGCGTCAGCCTGGCGCACGAATGCACCTTCGGCGGCTGTGGCACGTGCCGCGTGCGCGTGGTCGACGGTGCCGTGACCTATGAAGAATTCCCGATGGGACTGACGGAGGAAGAGGACGCGGCCGGCTTCGCGCTGGCCTGCCAGGCCCGGCCCGCCGGCGACCTCGTCATCAGCACCGCGCGCGCGGCGGAACCCGCGATTCCGGTGCGACGTACCACCGCGACGGTGCAGGCCATCACCTCGCTCGGACCCGATGTGCTGCATCTGCGGCTCGCGTTGTCCGACGACGAGGCGTTCGCGTTCGAACCGGGCCAGTACATGAAGATCCTGCTCGAGGACGGCAGCCATCGCAGCTTCTCGATGGCATCGGCCCCGAACGGAAACACGGTGGACTTCCACGTGCGGCAGATCGCGGGCGGACGCTTCACCACGGGCCAGCTTCCGCAACTGCGGCCGGGCGACAAGCTCGACGTCGAAGTCCCGCACGGCAGCTTCAGCCTGCGCAAGGAAGACTACCGGCCGCTGCTGATGGTGGCCACCGGCACCGGGCTCGCGCCGATCAAGAGCATGCTCGAGGCACTGATGGATGATCCCGACTGTCCTCCCGTATGGCTCTACTGGGGGATGCGCTCGGCAGCGGATCTCTATCTCCATGACGAGATTGCCCGATGGGGCGAGCGGCTCTACGATTTCCAGTACGTGCCGGTGCTGTCACGCGCGGACGATGCGTGGCAGGGTCGGCGTGGCTATGTGCACGACGCGGTGGCGGCCGATATCGGCGACTTGTCCGAACACGCGATCTATCTGTGCGGCTCTCCGAACATGATCCACGACGCCAAACAGACATTCATGGTGCTGGGCGCGCAGGCGCCATTCATCTATTCCGACGGATTCACGTTCCAGCACGCGCCGGGCTGACGCCGGCGCGAGAACGCGCATCTCAATGTCTACCCTATGTCTGCACTCAGGGGGTGACGGTATACAATAGCGGCATTCACGCCGTGGCCCAGCGCAGCGGCGTCCACCGAATTCCGACGGCCGATCCCGACCATGAACGACGCCACTGCCAGTGCCTACAGCCAGATTCCGGATGCCCCGGCTGCCAGCCTTGGTGCCCAGCATTCCCCGCTTTTCGCGCTTGTCACCGATACGCTGCGCCAGCGCATTCTGGGCGGCCAGTACGAACCCGGCGAGCGGCTGGTGGAAAACACGCTGTCGCTGGAACTGGGGGTGTCGCGCATTCCGGTGCGCGAGGCACTGCGCGCGCTGGCGGCCGAAGGTCTGGTGCACATCGAGCCACGCCGTGGCGCCTCGGTGGCGCGGCTGTCACCCAATATCGCCCGCGAGATGGTGGAGGTGCGCGCCACGCTGGAAGGCCTCAATGCCAAGCTGGCCGCCCAGCGCCGCGACCCGGCATTGATCCAGGAACTCGAAAAGGTGTTGAAGGAAGGCAATGACGCTGTCGACAGCGGTCAGACGCAGCGCTTTGTCGAGTTGAATTCGCGCTTCCACGAGGTACTGGGCACCATTGCCGCAAACAGCGTGCTGCAGGAAATGATGCGATCGCTGCGCGAACGCACGGCGCTGCTGTTCGCCCCGGCGAATCTGACCCGCGCGCGCACCAACTGGGACGAACACGCGCAAATCCTTCAGGCAGTGATTGCCGGCGACGCCGACCTGGCATCCCTGCTGGCCACGCGGCATGTCTACAGCGCGGCCAAGGCCGTCGAGGCCATGAATCCCGACCCGACCACGGCATCCACGTCCGCGGACGCCAACAAGGCGGCCTGACGCTCTCCCCCTCCTGCTTTTCGGCTTCTTCGGCCTCTTTCGCTTCTTCCCGAGTTACCCAATCCGTGGACCGGTCCGGTGCATCTCGCACCGGTGCCGGGCTGTCCGGCATTCCCATCGTGGCAAGCAATACCATGGTGCGCACCACGAAATGGCGCACTGCACCAATTTTGTGTATACTGTAGTCTGATGTTAACCACAATTGGGAATGACCATCATGCAATACCCGGATGCTTCGTATTTCGACCGTCCGGTGGGCGAGCAGCTCTTGAGCCACTTCGCACGCCGTGACGCCGTTCGGCACACCACGCCGTTGCTGCCGTTCCGATTCGCTGACGTGCTGGCGCTGTTCCGCGGCACGAACGCCCACCGCAAGACCGTCTGAGCGCACCGCGCACCCAAATAAAAACCGCCCCTCGGGGCGGTTTTTATTTGCCGGCGGCTCGGCTGTGATGTGGATGATGCGCCCCAGGGCGCATCGGGGCACATCAGAGCGTCGTGGGCGGCAACTCCACACTGCCGAATTCCGCCGACCGCGTGCCGGCAACCGGCCGATTGCTCGCCCCGAAATACGCGAACGCCACCGACAGCTTGACCGCCTCGGAATCATTGCGACCCGCGGCATGGAACAGCCGGCTGTCGAACATCAATACGTCGCCACGATGCAGCGCCAGCGGCATGGTGCCCTTGAGCAACTGCTGGCTGGCAGGATGCGCCTCGATCAGGAACTCCGCCGGATCCAGTTGCGCGGGATCGAGCTTCGCGCGGTGCGAGCCTGGAATGACGCGCAGCACGCCATTGCGCTCGTCCTCGTCGCCCAGGGCCAGCCACACCGTGATCAGGTCGTTTTTGACGAACGACCAGTAGCGGGTATCGCGATGCCAGCCGGTCTGGCTGCCGTAGTGCGGATGCTTGGTCATCACGCAGTTGTGATGGGCCAGCGTGAGGCGGGCCGGCTCGCCGAGCAGTGCCTCGACCGTGGCCACCACAGCCGGATCGCTCGCCCAGCGGCGGAACACCTCGTCGCGACCATAGGCCTGACGCAAGCGTCGCACCGTATGCCCGCCTGCCGATTCGCGCGTGGCCGGCGCCCCCGGATAACCCAGATCGGCCTCGAACTCGACCGGCGGCACCGCGGCAGCCAGTTGCTGCCGCGTCACCGCCTCCAGCGCCGCGCAAGTGGCTTCGCTCGCGAACTTGCGCAGCACGATATAGCCACCCGCGTGGAATTCGCGTGCCAGACTGGCCAGCGCGGCCTGATCGGCGAGCGGGGCGGAAGAATCAAAGTCGAGGGAAGCGGACGCGCCAGACGCGTGGTGTTGCGGGGCAGTCATTGCAGCGGAGGAGAAAATTCTGAAAGTGGCAAGTCGCCAACAAGGTCGATGATGCCAGAAGCCGCGAAATCCGGCGCGGGCTAGCGCCCGATTTCGAGAATTCGCCACGGGATCGTCATGCTTTCAGGCCCCCCAAGCGTGCGGAAACCCACTGTCCGATGCGACCCGTGCGCCGCTACAATGGCCGGACCCTTGCGCGGCCGACGGCAAGAATCCGGCCACTGCCTCCAACCCGACCCCAAAGAGCGCCATCGTGACTGCCCGACCCAAGATCGCCGCCTCGCTGACCGAGGTGCAAACCCAGCTGGGTCGTATCGTGCTGGGCAAACCGCGCCAGGTCAGGCTCGCTCTGGCCTGCATTCTGGCTGGCGGTCACCTGCTGCTGGAGGACGTGCCCGGCGTCGGCAAGACCACGCTGGCGCATGCGCTGGCCCGCACGCTCGGGCTGCAATATCAGCGGGTGCAATTCACGAGCGACCTGCTGCCCGCCGACCTGGTCGGCGTGTCGATCTTCAAGCGCGAGACCGGGGAGTTCCATTTTCATCACGGCCCCGTGTTCGCGCAGGTCGTGCTGGCCGACGAGATCAACCGTGCGCCACCCAAGACCCAGAGCGCGCTGCTCGAAGCCATGGCCGAGCGGCAGGTCACGCATGACGGCATCACCGAGACACTGTCGGCCCCATTCTTCGTCATTGCCACCCAGAATCCGCTCGAGCAGATCGGCACCCATCCGCTGCCGGAATCGCAACTCGACCGCTTCACGATGCGGATATCGCTTGGCTATCCCGACGCCGCGTTCGAGCGCGTGCTGTATCTCGGCGGCGCGATCAGGGACGAGGCGGAGGCGGTCATGGACGCCGATCAGGTCGTGGCCCTGCAGACCGCCGTGGAGAAGGTCTATGCCAGCCCGGCACTGGTGGACTACGTGCTTGCGCTGGTACAGGCCACGCGTGTCGAATCGAGCTTCGTGACCGGGCTTTCCCCGCGTGCCGGACTCGCATTGCTGGCCTGCGCGCGCGCCTGGGCGTTGCTTGATCAGCGCGAGATGGTCTTGCCGGAGGACGTCCAGGCCGTGTTCGAGCCGGTGGCCGCGCACCGGCTTCTGCCCGCGGGTCAGGTCGCGCTGAACCAGGGCGCCGATACACTGGCTCGCCTGCTGGCCAGCGTCGCAATTCCCTGAGGTCATCGGACACACCCCCGCCCCATGACCACGCGGCCAGCCCTTCCCGCGCCTGATCACCTTGGCCCGACGCCGGGACGCTTCTCCGCGTGGTTGCGCCGCAAGCGCGCGCCCGTCAACGGTGTTGTCACGCTCGACCGCCGGCATCTGTACATCCTGCCTACACGCGGCGGCATCGGGTTTTCGGTGCTGCTGGCCACCATGCTGCTGACATCGCTGAACTATGCGATCAGCCTCGGCTTCGCGCTGACATTCCTGCTGGCCGGCATCGGCATGGGCTGCATGTGGATGGCTTACCGCAATCTGCTCGATCTGCGCGTGTCCGCCGGGCCTGTCACGCCGGCATTCGTCGGTGAGTGCGCGGTTTTTACCTTGCACGTCGACAATCAGGATGCCGCCGCGCGAATCGGCATCGAGGCACGCACGCCGCTATCCGATGCCAGTACAGAAACGGCCGCCCTCACCCTCGACGGCGTTTCCAGTGGCACGTTGCCGGTGCGACTCTCCGCCATCCGGCGCGGACGACTGGCGTTGCCACGCGTCACGCTTTCCAGCCGGTTTCCGTTCGGCCTCTTCCGCGTCTGGAGCTATGCCGACCTGGGACTTGCCACCATCGTCTATCCCGCGCCGGAAGCCAGCCCGCCTCCGCTACCCCTGCACCCTCAATCCGACGATGCCGACGACGGCGCGGCCAGCTTCGCGGCTGACGACGGGATCGATCAGTTGCGCAGGTACCGGCCCGGCGATCCATTGCATCGCATCGCCTGGAAACACAGCGCGCGCACCGGAAAATGGCTGACCCGCTCGGGACACACACCGCAGCAGCCGAGTTGCTGGATCGACTGGAATACCCTGCCGCCGGCCATAGACACGGAAGCGCGGCTGTCCCGCCTGTGTGCCTGGGTGTTGATGGCGGGTGAGGTATCGGAAATCGGGTTACGCCTGCCGGGCGTCGAGATCAAGCCGGGTCGCGGTTCCGCCCACGTGCGTGCATGCCTGGAAGCCCTGGCACTCTGGCCGGAGCGGCGCGCACGATGAGCAAGAAGGCAAAGACCGTCGCGGTCCGGCCCCTCGGCCATCAGGAACAGGGGATGCTGATCGGCCAGCTTGCGCTGGTGCTGGCGCCGCAGGCGCGCACCCTGCCTGTGTCGGTCAGCCTGCTGCTGGTGCTGCTGCTGGCATGGCGCTGGATGCTATGGAAGCGGCGCGCGCCGTTGCCCTCCAAATTGACAGTGGGCCTGGCCGCAATACTGGTGCTGGTAGTGGCTGGCGCGCTGGTCTGGCAGTCCGGCGGCAATCTGGGACGCGAACTCTGCATCGCGCTACTGGCGGCCTTCGTGGTGCTCAAGCTGATGGAAACCCGTGCGCTGGGCGATGCCACGCTCATCACACAGCTTTCGTTCTACCTGTTGCTCACGCTCTACCTTGCCGATCAGCCATTCTGGCTGGCGCTCTACAGCATGGCGATCGGTGCATGGGTCCTCCGCAACTGGCTGCTGTTGCACCACCCCGAAGCGCGTGGCCGACTGGCGATCTGGCCGTTGCTCGGGCGCATGGCGCTGTTCGGGCTACCGTGGGCGGTGTTCCTGTTTGTGCTGTTCCCGCGCCTCGACCATCCCTTGTGGCACCTGCCGCAATCGGAGCCGATCGGTCGCACGGGTATCAGCGACACGATGAAGCCTGGCAGTATCGGCAAATTGATCCGTTCGCCCGACGTCGCGTTCCGCGTCGACTTCGTCGGAGAGACACCACCCCCCGCCTCGCTTTACTGGCGCGCTTTCGTGCTCTGGGATTACGACGGCGAGACCTGGCGGCCGGCCCGGTCCCGTTCGGTGCGTCCGGCCGACGGGCTGCGCGACGATATCGGTGACAGCGACTTTGCAGATTCGGCGGCACCAGGCGCGCACGAGTACAACATCACGCTCGAGCCTACGCAGGCGTCGTGGCTATACGTGCTCGATCGTGGCCAGGCCATCTCGTCGAGCCTCAATGCGCAGGTTTCCACCGATAACGAGTTCTTTGCGAACCTCCCCGTCGACCGGCCGTTGCGCTATCGCGCCCGATCCGTATTTGGGGCGGTACCCGAACCGCTGACCCAGCGCACGCTCCGACGAGCCCTGACGCTACCGGAAGGCAATCCACGCAGCCGCGAACTGGCTGCGCGGTGGGCCAACGAGTATCCGGATCCGTGGCAGCGCGTGCAGGCGGCCCTCCGGCTCTTCGCTGCGGCGCCGTTCGCCTACACGCTATCTCCACCGTCCCTTAAGCAGGATCAGGTCGACAGCTTTCTGTTCGAGACGCACCGAGGCTTCTGCGAGCACTATGCCGGCAGCTTTGTGTTCCTGATGCGGGCAGCCGGCGTGCCGGCGCGTGTGGTGGCTGGCTATCAGGGTGGAGACTTGAACCCGGTCGGGCGCCACTATGTGATTCGGCAATCCGATGCCCATGCCTGGGCGGAGGTCTGGATCGCACAGCGTGGTTGGGTCCGCGTGGACCCAACTGGTGCCGTCGCACCCAGCCGGGTCGAGCAGGGCGTCGACGCGGCGCTGGCTGGCGACGAAATCCCGGCGTTACGTGACCTGCGGGCCCCGGGCTGGCTGCGTGATCTGCGCTGGGGTCTCGATGGTCTCAGCTATACGTGGCAGCGCTGGGTATTGCAGTACGACCGTGTCCAGCAAGGAAAACTGATGGAGCAGGCTGGGCTGGCTGGCAAGTTGCCGTCGGTGCTGGTCGGCGGGCTGGCCGCCTTGAGTCTGCTCGCACTGTTGCCGCTCTGGCTGCGGCGCCGGCATGCCGATCCGGTCCAGGCACTCTATGACCGCTTCTGTGGGCTGCTGGCGCGGCACGGCTGCGTACGTGATACCTCAGAAGGGCCGCGGGACTACAGCGCTCGCGCCTGTGCAGCGCTACCTCGCGCGGCGTCCGCGGTGCAGGCGTTCACCAACGGCTACGTGGCATGGCGCTACGGCGCCCCGACGACGCAGCAGCAGACCGAAGTCATTGGCCGGCTGCGCATATCACTGCGCGAACTGTCGAAAGCATTGCGGTAATCAGTCCTTTCACGCTTCACCTTGCCAAAGGTCCGCACGCCGCATATAGTTTCATCCGTAACTATTACAGATGAAATCATACAGTCATGTCATTCGAGCGTCGCATTGATCGCTTTTGCGCGGAGTATCCGGAAGCGCCCCGTGACCTGATCCTGGCATCGCGGCTATTGCTGAGGTCGGCAAGGCTGCTGCGCCAGCATATCGAACGGGCGCTCGCCGTACATGATCTCGACCTGAACCAGTACCTCGTCATCAGCATGTTGGGGATCGACGCCATGGAACCGACCATGCCGTCCGAGCTGGGACTGACGATCGATGCCACGCGCACTCAGATGACACGCCTCATCGACGGGCTCGAGACGCGCGGACTGGTCCAGCGCAAGGCTTCGCAGCACGACCGGCGCAGCCTCGAGCTCATCCTCACCCCCGCCGCCCACGACTTGCTCAAGCGTGCCGCACCGACGGTCCATGCCGCCTACGCCGAAGCTTGGGCACCCATCGGCAAGACCGGTCTGGCAGCCGTCACGCGCGATCTCGGTCGGCTACATCAGCATCTGGCCGCGTTGGGAGCAAACGCATCGTGACCGCGCAGGCAGACCCCTGGCATCGGCTGCGCGCCCGCATGAGATGGCTGCGCCTGCTCAGCCACCAGCAACGGCAGACGTTGCTCATGATCTTGCTGGGCCTGGCCACCGGCGTCGAGTTTCTCGAGAACATCATGTTCGTGTTCGCGTCGAGTCATATCATCGGCGGGATCGACGCGGACCCGCGCAGCTTTGCGCTGGTCCAGGCCGCCTATGCCGTCGGGAGCATGCTGATGATCCTGACGCAGCATTGGCTCGCGCGGCGATTCGGATATCGCTACTACCTGACCGGGTCACTCCTGCTGTTCATGGCGGGCACGCTCGCGGCCGCCACCAGTACCGGCCTGACTCAAATGGTGGGGGCCCGCTTCGTGCAGGGCGTTGGCGGCGGCGCGCTGTTCACGAGCTGCCGGATCCTGGTGAACATGATGTTCAGCCAGACCGACCGGGTGCGGGCTTCGCGCATCTTCATGCTTGGCATCTTCAGCGCTTCGGCGCTGGGCCCCGCCTTCGCCGCGGAGCTGGTCGATCGAGGGGTCTGGCAGGACGTCTTCTATGGCGTGCTGCCGTTTGCGGCACTTGCCACGATAGGCGCCTGGCTGTTGCTCCCGGACGCGGAAGCCCGCGATGACGTGGAAGGACCCGGGCTCGGTCCACTGCTGCTGTTCGGCGTCGCGATCGTCGCACTGCAGGCAACGTTGACGGAAGCCCGTTTCGACGTGTTCTCGCATCCGATACGCATTGCGCTGATCGCCGCGCTCGCGCTGGCGCTGCTAACTGTCTTTCTGTGGCAGCAGTGGCACCACGAAAAGCCCGTGTTGCATCTGCGTGCGCTGTACCAGCCCGTCTTCCTGACCGGCCTGGCCATGTACTTCGTCTATTACATGATCAGCAACCTCGCCGCCTATGTGTTCCCGATCTACGCGGAGCAGGCGCTGCGGTTTCCGCTTGCCACCACCGGCTGGCTGAACACGTTCGCCGCGACGATCAGTCTGGTCGGCATCTGGGTGTACCAGCGCGTGGCACGCAAGCTGAAACACAAGAAGCCGCTGATGACGACGGGGTTGCTGCTGATGGCTGGGGCGATGACGTGGTTCTCCTTCATGCCGCCGGATGTCGGCCCCCCAGCGCTCATTGTCGGGCTGATCGGCAAGGGGCTCTTCGGCGTGATGGTCATCATTCCGATCGCGGGCCTGACATTCGGCTCACTGGCCGGCGATGACTTCGCGCATGGGTATCGCAGCAAGAACCTGATCCGCCAGATCGCCAGTTCGTTTGCATCGGCGCTAGGTGCTGTCCTGCTGCAGAACCGGCAGTTCGCAGTGCATACGAGCCTGGTGCACGCCCTGGGGCAGCGGCCAGCCGAAACGGAGCAATGGATGCATACCGTGCAGGCTGCGCTGGTAGCACGCGGATTCGAGGCGGGCCAGGCCCATGCAGGCGCGCTCGCACAACTTGCTGCCCTGGTGGATCAACAGGCGCGGTTGATTGCCTGCGAGGATCTCTATCGATTGATTGCCGTGCTCGCCATGGCGGCTGCGGTCTTCATGCTAGTACAGCGTCGGCTCGACTAGTCAGGGAATGTGCCTTGCTTAGGCAGGAAAGGCGGGAGGGGTACTGCGTTTGCGCTGGCGACAGCGCGGCAATGGCGGCGGATCGCCATCACATCGATCAGGCGTGCGCAGGTTGCGCTCGCCCTTAGAACAACGACAACTGGCGCATGCCAAAGCCTACCGTTTCTTCCACTCGGGCACGCGCATGGGCCAGCGAGCCTTCTGCACCGGAGTAGTTGCCGGCTGCCCAGTGGTAGACCACGGGGAGATCGCCACGGTCGGACAAGCGGACTTCACCAAGTTTGTCGCCGCGTTCGTTGCGATAGTAGTGTGAGCGATAGCCCCGTTCCCAGTGCGGCGGAGCTTCTTTTTTGCGCCGACGCGGTGTCGGCTTCGTGACGGCTGGCGCAAGCCGCCGTGCCAGGTCAGTAGCCGGCGAGGTGGGGGCGCGGGCGAAATCCAACTGCATAGACTTCCTTCTTCTGTCGATTCAGCAAGAACCAGAAGTGGTGATCGCAATATCACCACACGCTTCATGCATCGCAGTCGAGATCATACCCGTTCAAACACGGTTTTGGTGTGTTTTGTCTCCCGGAAATCCGCTTCTGGCAAGGGTTTGCGGGACGTATACCCGTTTACGGTATACGTCCCGTATACGTGTTGCGAGGACCGTAAACCACTTCTTCGCACTCGCTCAGCCGAGGTCGAGCGGAATGAAAATCCGCGCATCATCACGCTGTACCAGCAGTGCCACCTGCTTGCCAGACTTGGACACCAGCGCCCTCAGTTGCTCGGCGGAAGAGATCGGCGTGCCGTTCAGCGAGAGGATGACATCGCCCGGCTGGATACCTACTCGCGCAGCGGGTCCTGTCACGTCTTCGACCACGAGGCCGCCGTCTATGCCACTGTCGCGCTTCTCCGCAGGCGTCAGCTGACGAACCGCAAGACCCAGGCGTCCGCCGTCCTGACCACCGCTACCCTTCTGAGCCAGAGCGTCTTCCTTCACCGCCCCGACCTGGACCGTCAGCGTCATCGGTTGCCCCTTGCGGATGACCTTGAGCTTCGTCTCAGTGCCCGGCTTGAGGTCGGCCACATGCTCGGGCAGATCACCGGAATGATCGATGACGTCATCGCCGAGCTGCACGATCACGTCGCCAGCCTTCACACCACCTTTCGCCGCGGGGCTGTCCGGTTCCACCGAATTGACCAGCGCACCCGCAGGCTTCGGCAAGTTGAACGACTGCGCAAGCGCCTGGTTCACTTCCTGAACCGAGATACCGAGACGGCCGCGCGTGACCTTGCCATGGGCTACGAGTTGCTCCTCGACCTTGGTCGCTACGTTGATCGGAATGGCAAACGAGAGGCCCTGATAGCCGCCAGTCTGGCTGTAGATCTGCGAGTTAATGCCGATCACTTCGCCGCGCTGGTTAAACAGCGGACCGCCGGAATTGCCGGGGTTCACCGCAACATCTGTCTGGATGAACGGCACGTAGGTGTCATCGGGCAGCGAGCGCGATTTGGCACTGACGATACCGGCGGTGACCGTGTTCTCGAAGCCGTACGGGGACCCAATGGCAAGCACCGGCTCACCAACGCGGGTCTTCGACGGGTCGCCCAGCCGGACCGTGGGGAGGTTCTTCGCATCGATGCGAATCACCGCGATGTCAGTCTGCGGATCGCTGCCTAGCACCTTGGCCTTGAACTCGCGCCGGTCCGTGAGCTTCACCGTGACTTCGGTAGCGTTGTCGACTACGTGCGCATTTGTCAGGATCAGACCGTCCTGGCTAACGATGAATCCCGAGCCTAGTCCACGCACCAGTTGCGGTTGCGCATTCTGCGGCCCCTGGAACTGCGGGCCGAATCGCTTGAAGAACTGGAACAGCGGGTCATCCGGATCGACGCCCTGCGGCACTTGTGCCGAAGTACGCTGGGCGCGCGCGGTCACGCTGATGTTCACGACGGCTGGGCCATACTGATCCACAATGCTCGAGAAATCCGTTGGCGTGGCGACTGCAATCGGTCCTGCGCTTGCGGTGACCGGGGTCTGTGCGGCGTATCCCGGGGTGATCGCATCCTTTTGCAGATACGCGTAGCCGCCGGCAAGGGCAGCCAAGGCAGCGACACCGACAGCAGAGCGGGCGAGAGTCTGACGAATCATGGTGCTTTCCTTTCTCGATGGTCCATGGCGCCGACGATTTTCTTGGCGCGACGGAATCATGGTAAGCAGCCACACTTAAGCCAGACTTAAAGAACCAGATCAGATCACGGCTTGGTTAGCCTCACGCCACGAGTGCATCTTTGATTGCTTTTCCTCATCAACGCTTGTGCACGCGCGTCGCCCATCTAATCTCTATAGGTTCGATGCAAATTTTATATTGCGAACAATTTAATTGTGTATAAGATATGTTCATGCGCGATACGACAACTCCCTCTCGAACTGAAGCATCAAGCAACGACTGGCTCTTGCTGGACCAACAGTTGTGCTTTGCTCTGTATTCGACTTCGTTGGCGATGACCAAGATCTACAAGCCAATTCTAAGTGAGCTTGGACTTACATACCCACAGTACCTGGTCATGCTTGTGCTCTGGGAAAGCAACACGCTGACGGTCTCGGAACTGGGCACACGGCTGACACTCGATTCAGGCACCTTGACTCCACTGCTCAAGCGGCTCGAGTCGGCAGGATTGGTAGCACGCGAACGAGACGCCAAGGATGAGCGTCGTGTTCTTGTGAACCTGACGGATGCGGGCCGGAGGCTTCGCGCCTCGGCCGTAGGCATTCCGGAGAAATTGCTGTGCGCGACGCA
Organism: Cupriavidus sp. SHE; assembly: GCF_000812445.1. Lineage (NCBI taxonomy): Bacteria > Pseudomonadati > Pseudomonadota > Betaproteobacteria > Burkholderiales > Burkholderiaceae > Cupriavidus > Cupriavidus sp. SHE. The sequence goes on from NZ_JWMB01000023.1 coordinate 153,145, forward strand.
ATGCTCGGTCTCCGAGATTCAGTCGTTGACGTCGCGTCTTCATGCACTGCGGTCCACACTGGAAAGCGCACGGACCGATGATTGACCGGCAAAAGCCGGGACCTTTGACTAGCCCGCCCCCGCTGGGCAGAACCTGGAGTGTTCAAATGAAACTCGAAAAAGTCCTCTACACCGCTCACGCATCCGCAACCGGTGGCCGCGATGGCCGAGCCGAAAGCTCGGATGGCCAGTTGAACGTCAAGCTGGCAGTGCCGAAGGAAATGGGCGGCAGTGGCAATGGCATGAATCCAGAGCAACTGTTTGCGGCTGGATACTCCGCCTGTTTCCTGGGCGCAATCCGCTTTGTGGCAGGGCAACAAAAAATGGGTATTCGGAATAGCCGGTTGATGAAGGGAACTTCTAACCGGCTTCCGAAGGCGGTGTAGTGATGTTGATGGGAGGCTCCAAGAAGCGCTCCAAGAG
>NZ_JWMB01000024.1:0-15527 GCF_000812445.1 Cupriavidus sp. SHE
TTTCCTGCCCGCTGATCGCGTCACTACAGGGTGGAGCAAGCTTGGCAGGTTCGGCTATGCCTTAGCGTGCTTTATTTTCCGTTTTCTGAGACGACCCCCAGTTGTCCCTCGGACGCCTTCAGCATGCGTTCCATCTCTGCTGGCTGCGGTCCGCCCACCGTGACGCGATGTTTGACGATGGCCACCGGATCGAGCGCCGCGTGAAACTCCGCCTCGCTCATTGGAAACTCCCCACCACCGTAGTCGCGCACGGCTTCGGCATAGATGCGCTTCGCCTCGGCATAGGGGAAGGCGCTTGGCTTGATGTCGTGCGCCTTCGCATAGTCCACCAGGTTCGACGCAAAGTGATGGCCGACGCGGAACGGCAGCTTGTACTTGCGCATCAATTCGTCGGCCAGTTCCTGCGATGCCGTCCAGTCGCTGTCCAGTTCATCCAGCGCGCGCGGCCGATCGATCACCAGGGCCGTCATGATGCGGTCCAGCCCCTTCAATGTCGTGATCGCGCTCTGCACCATCTGGCCATTGGTAACGGCATCCTTGGCATCGGACATGCCCGGCGGCAGGTTGTGCGCACGGATCACCGGCCCCATGGCCAACGTAATCGCTGTGGAGGCCTTCTCGCGCGTGGAATTGAGCAGCCCCGGATTGCGCTTCTGCGGCATCGCACTTGATACATAGGTATTGCCGCCGCCCTCCTGCAGCAGGATCCAGGGGCGCGGCTGCGCATACTGCGTCATCACATCTTCGATGAAGCTCCCGGTGTGCAGGGCGATGCTGGTCACGATCGAGCCAACTTCCACCGGCAAGTCCACGGCGCTGATCTGCGACGCATCATAGGCGTTATCCACCAGCGCGGAGAATCCGAGGTAGCTCGCCATCCGCGTGCGGTTCAGCGGCCAGCCCGTGCCGTTCAGCACCGTCGTTCCCATCGGCGAGCGATCGATGCGCTGATAGGCTTCCCGCAGGCGCTGGGCATCGCGTTCCAGACCCGCATTGATGCCGAGCAGGTAGTGGCCATAACTGTTGGGCTGCGCAGCAACGCCGTTCGTGTAGTTCGGCACGATGGTATCGGCATGCTGCCGTGCCAGCTTGACGATGGTGGTGGAGGTCTTGTTGAGCTGGTCGGCCAGCGACAAGACTTCGTCGCGCAACATCGCCGCGCGCACCGTGGCAAGCATGTCCTGGCTCGAGCGGCCGGCATGGATCAGCGTGACTTCCTGACCTGCGGCCTGAATCATCAGCGGCTCGAAAGTAATCACCGTCGACGGTCGTTGGCCGCCGGGCTTGTCGCCATTGGCCAGCACCGTGGCAATGCCGCCCGCCACGCGCGGCGCCAGCGAGCGATCCAGCAATCCTTCGTCGGTATTGATGACTGTCGACGCCTTGTTGATCTCCCCTAGCCAGAAAAAGGCATCGTGGTTAGCGCCGCCCGCCGCGAATGCGGCTTGGGGGCCGACCGACATCATCAGCATGGCTAGCGCGGTCAGCCTGGCCAGTGATTTGACTCGGCTGTGCAGTCGGGGGGTAGGCATGTAGTCTCCAGAGGTGTTTGCTTGTTCGGACAGGATTCCGGATTTTAGGGGGGAATCGCCGAGTTGTGGCACACGTGACATTCTGCCTGTGGTGCGCATTGCTGCTGTGCTTCGTGACAAGCAGCCAACGCCGGATGTATCGAAATGGTGTTTCCATGCTCGATCTCATGGCCAGGGACGCCGGGGGCCTTGCAGCGTCGGGCGACGGGCTTGGTGTGCTGCGACATGGGCGTGCCGTGCGCACCGCCGTTCGACGTTTAAGAGGCAAAGAAAAAAGCCCGCTTTCGTGAAGAGAGCGGGCTTTTTTCCATACAACGGCTATCACGCCATCACGGCGCAATCATGACTCGGTTCAGCGCTGCGCCGACTGCTCGCCTTTCGCGTACACGCGTTCGCCGGCCACCCACGTTTCCAGTACCTGGATCTTCCAGATATCGGTCGGGGCTACCTTGAACAGGTCGCGGTCCACCACGATGAAGTCGGCCCACTTGCCGGTCTCCAGCGAACCCAGCGTCTTTTCCTGATGCTCGGCATAGGCGGCGTCCAGCGTGAACGCGCGGAATGCCTGCGGCAGGGTCATTGCTTCCTCGGGGTGCCAGCCGTGGATCGGTCGGCCTTCATGGTCGGTACGCGTCACCGCCGCGTGCAGACCGTAGAACGGGTTGGCCGATTCCACCGGGAAATCCGAGCCGCCGGCAATCACGGTGCCTTGCTTCAGGAAGGTCTGCCAGGCATAGGCGCCCTTGATGCGTTCCTTGCCGATACGGTCTTCCGCCATGTTCATGTCGCTGGTGGCGTGCGTCGGCTGCATCGACGCGATCAGGTCCAGCTTCTTGAAGCGCGGAATATCAGGCAGCGAGACCACCTGCGCGTGTTCGATCCGATTGCGCAGATCGCGGCCGCCCACTTCCTTGTAGGCCACTTCCATGGCGTCGAGCACCTGGTGATTGGTCTTGTCGCCGATGGCGTGCACATTGACCTGGTAACCAGCCTTGAGGGCGGTCTTCACGGCGGTCTGCATCGCGGCATCGCTCATGAACAGCAGGCCGCTATGGGCGTGGTCGTCGGTGTAGGGCTCCATCAGCGCGGCGCCACGGCTGCCCAGCGCGCCATCGCCGTAGAGCTTCACGGCACGCAGGTAATAGCGGTCATTACCGTAGCCGATCAGCGGCCCCTTGGCGGAAAGGGCCTTGAAGTCGTCGCCCGTATCACGAATCATCCCGTAGATGCGGGTGTTCAGCTTGCCCTGGTCGGCGAACTCGCGATAGATGCGGTCGTCGGCCACGGTCACGCCGGCATCGCCCACGGCGGTCAGGCCCAGCGCGTTCATGTGCACGACGGCGGCGGCCAGCGCGGCACGGCGATCGTTGTCGGTGTAGGGCGGAATCACATCGTTGACCAGCGCCATGGCCTTGTCGACCAGCACGCCGGTCGGGTTGCCGTCCGCGTCGCGCTCGATACGGCCACCGGCCGGGTCCTTGGTGTCACGCGTGATGCCGGCCGCCTGCATGGCCTTGGTGTTCAGCCACGCGGCATGGCCATCCACCCGAACCAGTCGCACCGGGCGGTCCGACACCGCGGCATCGAGCTCGGCGGCGGTCGGGAAGCGGCCCAGCTTCCAGTTCACCTGATTCCAGCCGTAGCCGAGCAGCCACTGGCGTTGGGGGTTCTTCTGACCGTAGGCACGGATCAGGCCTTGCGCTTCCTGCAGGTCGCGCGTGCCGGAGAGCGAAATCTCGGTCGTCTTGAAGCCCAGGCGGAACACGTGACCGTGGGCGTCGATCAGGCCCGGCAGCAACGTCTTGCCCTGACCGTCGATACGCTTGGCATCGGGGTATTTCGCGCGCAGGGCGGCGGCGTCACCGGTGGCCACCACCTTGCCCTGGTCGAACACGAGACCGCTGAACTGCACGATCTGATCGTGCTGCAGCGTGTAGCCCTGCACGGACTCCACCAGCGTCGGGGCTGCGTGGGCGTGCATCATGGTCATGGCGGCTGCCAACGCTACCAGACTGGTACGGATGACTTTCTTCAAGAATCTCTCCTTCTCGTTGTGCTTTGTTTTTTAGTGTTCTGGCCGGCGATGGTGAGACCGGCCCACCTTCTTTGTATGTACTTGACCGGACATTGCAGACATTGGTCTGGCCCAAATCGGACGGCGCACGGGTAGTACAGTGCGCCGCATCATAAGAGAAAAAAGAAGGGGGCGAAAGGCGGGGAAATGCCGAATCAGAGGCGTTTGGCGTGACCGTTACCAATGGACGTTCGATAGTCGCTCAATAGAAGCTCGATAGAGGCTCAATGGACGGTCGATGGGCGGTCACTCGACATTTCGCCGGCGTTCAATGGGCATCCGCAGACGGCGCGCTCGGCGGCGCAACCTTTCGCATTAGCACGACCATTGGAACCGCGATGACAAAACACACAAAGATCGCGAGGAACGCATCGGCGTATGTCAGCGTGTGGGCCTCGCGCATCGTCAGCGCCCAGAGTTGCTTCAGGGCGGCCGCATTGCCATCACTGATCTCGTTGTTCATCGTCACCGCGTGCGTGGTTGCCTCGTTGAGGAAAGCGGCCATGGACTCGTTGCGGATGTTCAGATGTTCCGCCAGACGCAGGAAGTGCAGGTTGGTCCGGTCGTTGAGGATCGTCGCGCAGGCGGCAATGCCGATGGCCCCGCCCAGGTTGCGCATCAGGTTGAACAGTCCGGATGCCAGCTTGAGCCGTGCCGGCGGTAAGCCGCCAAGCGTCAGCGTAACGGTGGGTGCCACGGCAAACTGCTGCGCCATACCCCGCAACGCCTGTGGAAACAGCAGTTCCGCGCCGCCCCAGTCGTGCGTGATTGGCGCGAAATTCCACATCGATAGCGCAAACAGGGCGAGGCCGAACATCAGCAGCCAGCGTAGATCCACGCGGTTCGCCAGGTAGGCATAGAACGGTATCGATAGCACCTGGAACAGGCCCGTCGAGAAGATCGCCAGCCCGATCTGCAGGGCGCTGAAGCCGCGTACCTGACCCAGGAACAACGGTGTCAGATAGATCGTCGCGAAAATTCCGATGCCGACCACGAACGAGAAGAAACATCCGAGCGCGAAGTTGATGTCCTTCAGCGCGCGTAGGTCTACCACGGGGTTCTTGTACGTGAGCGAACGCCACAGGAAACCGATGCCAGCCAGCCCCGAGATCCAGGCCGTGGTCAGGATCGTCCGGTCGCCCAGCCAGTCCCAGCGGGGGCCTTCCTCCAGGGTGTACTCGAGACAGCCAAGAAACAGCGCCATCAGTACGATGCCGAGGTAGTCCGCCCCCTTGAGCAGCGACCAGTCGGGCTCGTCGATCTTGACCAGCGCCGGCACCGCGATCGTCACGAAGATCCCCGGCACCAGGTTGATGAAAAACAGCCAGTGCCACGAAAAATTGTCGGTGATCCAGCCGCCGATGGTTGGGCCAAGGGTGGGGGCCAGTGACGCCAGGCCACCGATGATCGCGGCGGCGGCCACGCGCTGACGTCCCTGGAAGAACGCGAAGACGGTGGTGAAAACCATCGGGATCATCGATCCGCCCAGAAAGCCCTGCGCCGCGCGGAAGGCGATCATGCTCTGGATATTCCACGCGATGCCGCAGAGCAGGCTGGTAGCCGTGAACCCTGCGGCTGATGCGGCAAACAGCCAGCGCGTGGACATGACGCGCGCGAGCCAGCCGGACAACGGGATGACGATGATCTCGGCGATCAGGTAGGCGGTCTGGACCCACACCGTCTCGTCCGCGCCAGCGGACAGCCCACCACCAATATCGCGCAGCGACGCGGAGACGATCTGGATGTCCAGCAGGGCGATAAACATGCCCACGCACATCGAGGCAAAGGCGAATACCCGCGCTCCCATCGGCAGTTCGCCGGGCGAGTGTATCGGGGAGACGGGTGGCGCTACGGGTGGAACCGATGACGCCTGCGCGGCGGAAGGCGTGCTGACGTCGGCGCTCATGACTTGCTCGCTGCCGTGTCTGCCGTCACCACCTTTGCGGCCTTCGTATCGACTTCGGCCACCACCGACAGGCCCGGGCGCAGGGTGCCGAGCCTGGCATCTTCGTCATCCAGCACGATCCGCACCGGCACGCGCTGCACGATCTTCGTGAAGTTGCCGGTGGCGTTCTCCGGAGGCAGCACGCTGAACTGCGCGCCCGTGGCCGGTGCCAGGCTTTCGACGCGGCCGTGGAATACCTTGCCGGGCATCACGTCGGCCACGATCGTGGCACGCATGCCGGGCCGCATATGGGCAAGCTGGCCCTCCTTGAAATTGGCATCGACCCAGAGTCCGCGTGCCGGCACGATCGACAGCAACTGTCCGCCGTTAGGCGCGTAGACGCCGACGCGCGCGCGGCGGTTGCCCACGGTGCCGTCGACTGGCGCGCGAAGTTCGGTGTAGCCAAGATTGAGTCGGGCGATGTCGCGCTCGGCAATCGCCTGGGTCAGCGATGCCTGCGCCTGCTGCCTTTGCGTGGCGATCACATCGAGCTGGCGCAGGGCGGCTTCCGCGCTGGCCTTCGCCTTCTGGCCGTTGGCGACCGATTGCTTGTAGTCGGCATCGGCCTTCTGAGAGCTTTGGATCGAGACCGCCGATTTCTCGACCAGACTGGCGTAGCGGGCCTGGTCGTCCCGCGCCCGCTTGGTTTCCGCATCCACCGCCGCCACACCGGCGCGGGCCTCGGCGATCACCGCCTGCTGCAGTTTTCCCCGTGCATCGAGATTGGCGATCTGCGCCTGCTCGGACGCGACCGCGCCCTCCGCCTTGGCCAGCGCGGCGCGATAGTCGCGGTCGTCGATGCGTGCCAGCAGATCTCCCGCGTGCACTTGCTGATTGTCGGTCACCAGAACCTCCGCGACATAGCCCGGCACCTTCGCGGCAATCAGCGTCACGTCACCGCCTACGTAGGCGTCGTCGGTCTCTTCGGTGAAGCGGGATTCGGTCCACCAGTGATAGCCGTATCCCGCGGCTGCCACGACGAGCAAGGCGCCCGCGCCACGTATCAGCAACGCCCGCCGGCTGGTCCTGAGCCTGGCCGGGGCTGCCGTGGAAGGAGCGGCCTCGGCGGGGGCGCGGCTCGCGGTGGTGGTGCTTGTCATGACTGTGCTCCGTGGTTCCATGGTTAGCACGCGCCCATCGCGGGCGCGGTGGTATTCGAATCGGATTGCTGATGCTGGGCGGCGCGTTCCAGACGCGCGCGCAGGCCCGGACCCGCGGCGGGGCCCGGTGCGAGGTAGTGATCGGATGCGGTGATGGGGGTGCCGGTGGCCGTATCCACCAGAGCGAATTCCACCGGACGGCCGGTGCGGCGATCCATGAGACGTACCAGTTCGCCCTCCTGCGAGAAGTGGCGGCTCCCCCATGCCAGCAGGGCCAGCAGCACAGGACGGAAATCGCGCCCGAGATCGGTCAGCAGGTATTCGTCGCGGGGCGGATGGGCGCTGTACTGGCGCCGGGTCAGCAGCCCGTCGTCCACCAGACTGTTCAGTCGTCGCGTCAGCATGTTCGGCGCGATGCCAAGCACTTTCTGGAACTCGTCGAAGCGGGTCGTGCCGTAGAACGCCTCACGCAGGATCAGGAAGGTCCACGGGTCTCCGACACGTTCGATGCCACGTGCCATCGGGCAGGGCGCATTGCGATGTGACTTTCTGAACATGGCAGTCCGTCCTCGAAAAAAGACGTTGCTATCAATATGAAAGTTAGTCTAGGCTAGTAACTATCATCATGCAAGAAACGGTTTCGAGAACCGCTGCATGAGACCTGACGAAAGGAATCGAGATGGCATCGAAAGCACTTCCCGGCACCCATGCCCAAGGACTGGTTCAACATACCGCGCGCGCCGTGGCCCTGGCCGCCGCCACACTCGCTGCACTGGGCATGGCCGCCTGCGCGGTCGGCCCTGACTACCGCACGCCGGATAGCGAGATGCCGACGCAGTACCAGCACGCCGCCGACGTGGCAGCGATCAACGACGCGCGCGAACCGGTGGCGCTGGATACGTGGTGGGCCGGCTTCCAGGACCCGGTGCTGACAAAGATCGTCGAGCGGGCCCTTGAACAGAATCTCGACATGGCGGCGTCGATTGCCCGCGTGGCGCAGGCCCGTGCCGCCGCCAACTTCGCCGGGGCCGAGTTGCTTCCGCAAGGCAATGCCTATGGCGACGTGACCAAGCTGCATCAATCCGTACAAAGCCCGCTGGGCAAGATCGGCAGCGCATTCCCCGGATATGACCGCAACCAGACGCTCTATTCGGTGGGCGCTGCGGCCACGTGGGAAATCGACATCGCTGGCGGGCTGCGGCGCGGTGCCGAGGCGGCCAATGCCGAACTGCAGGCGGCAGAGGCGAACCATATGGGCGTTCGGATTCTCGTGGCAGCGGAGGCGGCGGACGCCTACTTCCGTGTGCGAGGTGCGCAGGCCCGCATCGCCATCGCGCAGCAACAGGTCGAGACCAACCAGCGACTGCTTGATCTCGTGCGTTTGCGGTTGGCCGATGGCATCGGGGCGGAGCGCGAGCAGGCGCAGGCCGAGGCCCAACTCTCGCAGACGCGCGTCACGATTCCGCCGCTGCAGATCGAACTGGAAACGCAGCTCAATCGCCTCGACGTCCTGATGGGCGCGCAACCGGGCACCTACGCAGCCGAGTTGCGCGATTCGAAGCACGAAACGCAGGCGGTGCCACAAGTCGCCTTGGCACAGGGCCCGGCAAACCTGCTGGAACGTCGCCCGGACGTCATTGCCGCCGAACGCAGGCTTGCGGCGTCGAGTGCGCGCATTGGCGTGGCCACGGCGGAGTACTACCCGAAGGTTTCGCTATCGGCATTGCTTGGATTCGAAAGCCTGTCCGCCGGCAAGCTGTTCACCGCGCAGGCCTTCCAGCCTGCGGCGGCGGCTGGGCTGCGCTGGCGGCTGTTCGATTTCGGCCGGGTCAATGCGGAGGTCGCGCAGGCCAAGGGCGCCAATGCCGAAGCGTTGGCCACCTATCGCAAGTCGATGCTGCAGGCCACCGAGGACGTCGAGAACGCATTGATCTCGCTGGCGCAGCTCGAATCGCAAAACCGCGAACTCGCCGTAGAGATCCGTGCGCATGAGCGTGCGCGAAACGCATCCGAGGATGCCTACAAGGGCGGGGTGGTCAGCCTCTATGAAGTGCTGGACGAAGACCGGCAATTGCTGGCTGCACGCGACCAGCAGGCAAGGGTGCAGGCGGATAATGCGCGGGCGGCGGTGTCGGCGTTCCGGGCGCTGGGAGGTGGATGGTCTTGAGCCCTGGGATGTGCCTTGGCTTCATGCTAAAAAGCGGATCAATAGACATTTTGATGCCTCATCCAGACGATTTGCGGGGAATGTCGGCAATATTCACCGCGACTTGTGCGGCGAATATCTTGTCCATGCGGCGAATGCCGGCCATAATCCCCGCATGAATCGCGGCGAATACACCTATATCTGGCAAGCCCTCGACTGGCCCAACTGGCGCTACGACCTCGGCGCGCTAGCCTCGCAGATGGCCGAGGTTAGTCGCGCCCAAGGCATGTTGATGGGGAGACTGGCAGACCTCGGCATGGGGCTGCGGGACCAGGCGTGCCTGGCGGCGCTGACCGACGACGTAGTCAAGACCAGTGAAATCGAGGGCGAGCATCTCAGCGTGCATTCGGTGCGCTCGTCCATCGCGCGACGGCTCGGTGTTGAAATCGGCGCGCTGGCGCCCGTCGATCGACATGTCGATGGCGTCGTCGAAATGGTGCTGGACGCCACCACCAACAGCCAGGCGCCGGTGACCCAGGCGCGACTGTTCGGCTGGCACGCGGCGCTGTTTCCAACCGGCTATTCGGGCCTGTCGCGGATCAACGTCGCCCACTGGCGCGACGACTCGGCGGGGCCCATGCAGGTGGTTTCCGGCCCGATCGGCCGACAGCGCGTGCATTTCGAAGCGCCGCCCGCCGAACGTCTGCCAGCGGAGACGGACCGTTTCCTGGCGTGGATCAACGCCGCGTCTGGCGAAGCCCCGTTGATCCGCGCGGGCCTTGCTCACCTGTGGTTCGTGACACTGCACCCGTTCGACGATGGCAATGGCCGTATCGCGCGCGCCATCGGCGATCTGATGCTGGCGCGGGCCGACGGCAGCACGCAACGCTTCTACAGCCTGTCGGCCCAGATCCAGCGCGAACGCAACGCGTACTACGACATCCTCGAACGGACGCAGAAGGACGCGATGGACGTCACGCCGTGGTTGTCATGGTTCCTTGAAACGTTGCACCGCGCGGTGGATCAAGCGCAGGTCACGCTCGACGACGTCCTGGCCAAGTCACGCTTCTGGCAGCACTGGGGCACGCAGGCGCTCAACGCCCGGCAGATCAAGGTGTTGAACCGGTTGCTGGACGGATTCGACGGCAAGCTCACGAGCAGCAAATGGGCGGCCATCGCCAAATGCTCCAGCGATACCGCGCTGCGGGACCTTAACGATCTGGTCGAGCGGGGGATGCTGCGCAAGGCGGCGGCGGGCGGCCGAAGCACCAGCTACGAGTTGAACGACGTGGCGGGCGACGGCAATCGCTGAATTCGCGGACTGCCGTACCGGGCGTCCTGGGGACGCTACCGCCCCGGACGCACCGGCGCGCACGATTCGCCCAACATAAGATCCATCGGTATCACCACGCGCCGCGCCTCGCCAGCGTAGTGGCCTTCGAGCCGGTCGAGCATCAGGTTCGCCGCGGTCTCTGCCGAAAGCGCTGTGTTGAAGCGGAGCATCGTCGGGGGCGGATACATCAGTTCGAGCGTTTCCGGCGTGCCAAGCGCGATGACGGACAGATCGTGCGGCACTTCAAGCCCGGCCTTGCGCGCCTCATAGAGCGCCCCTGAAAGCAGACGCGTGCCCAGCGCGATCACCGCCGTCGGCGGTTGCTTCAGCGCCAGCATCTGCTTCATCGCGGCGCGGGAGGAGTCCATCGAGGGCAGGGTGCACACCAGCGCGGGATCGAATGCAAGCCCGGCCTCGGCCAGTCCTTCCTGATAGCCGAGCAGCTTCTCGCGGCCCGGACGGATGCTTTCCTTTGGCCCGAAGAACGCAATGCGCCGATGGCCGAGTTGCTTCAGGTAGCGCACCGCCAGGCTCAGTCCGGTTCGATGGTCGATCAGCACGCAATCCCTGGGCGATGCCGTTTCGCGATCCATGATGACGATCGGCAGGTCCGCCTTGGCGAACAGGTCTTCGGCCGGGTCCGAACTCTCCATGCTCAGTGACGCGATGATGCCCTCAAGCCGGCGCGTCTCGAACAGTTCGACCAGCAGGCGGTCGCGGTGGTGCTGGTTCCGCGTGGTGCCGATAAGCATCGAATAGCCCGCGGCGTGCATGTGCTGCTCGACTTCGCTGAAATGGGCCGCCAGTAGCGGATTGCTGATATCGGTCGTCAGATAGCCGACCGTTCGACTGCGCCCGGTACGCAGATGGCGCGCGGCGAAGCTCGGCTCATAGTCGAGTGCTTTCACCGCGGCCAGCACGCGGCTGCGCAGTTCCTGGCTCGCATAGCCGTTGCCGTTCAGGACGCGCGACACACTGCCGACCGATACCCCCGCCGCCTGCGCCACATCGCGCACCGAAGCCTTTCCCGTCATGGTCTTCCCTAATGAAAACGTTCCACAGTTGGACGCCGATTTCCTTGCTGGGTAAATTAATACCACACGGAAAACGATTCCACATCTGGAACTACAACGGAGACAACATGACCGCGACACGCCCGATCCATCCGGAAGTGCAATGTTTTGACGAGGCGCTGGGACAAACCCCGCCCGCTGGCGGTCGACTGGCGGGGCGTCGCATTCTCGTCGTCGGGGCCGGACAGCGCGTCATCGATGATCCGGACCCGCCCGTCGGCAACGGCCGCGCGATCTCGCTGCTGTTTGCGCGTGAAGGCGCCACGCTGACCTGCGTCGATATTTCCGAACCCGCCGTGGCGGAGACCTGCAGGCAGGTGAAGGACCTGGGGGCGACCGTCTTTGCCGAAGTGGCCGATGTCGAGCGCGCCGAGACCATCGCGCCGCTGGTCGAGCGCGCGGCTCGTCAGATGGGAGGCCTCGACGGCCTGGTCATGGTGGTGGGCATCTCCAGCGCCTTGCCGATCGATAAGCAGGACGCCAACACGTGGGACCGCGAGTACGCCGTCAACGTGCGCAGCAACATGCTGTTCGCGCAGCAGGCCATGCGCCATATGGATCCGGGCAGTTCCATCGTGCTGATGTCCTCGCTGGCTGCCTTGCGCAACAGCAGCGGCAACCCGGCCTATGAGTCGTCGAAGGCCGCCCAGGTGGCGCTGGCGCGTTCCATTGCGATGGCCGGGCAGAAGCAGGGCATCCGCTGCAACAGCCTGTTGCCGGGACTCATGGATACGCCGATGGGCCGTGCCGCCACCGCGCGACGGCCCGCGCGCGTCGGTGGGGCGCTGCCGTTCGGCCGGCAGGGCACCGGCTGGGAGGTGGCGTATGCGTGCCTGTTCCTGATGTCGCACGAATCGTCGTACGTCAACGCGCACGCGTTGCAGGTGGACGGCGGACTGGCCGCCGGTGTGGCCCTGACGGCCTGAGGAGCGCTGCATGGATGCATCTCTTGTTCATGCGCGGCCGCGCCGGTTGCGCGCGTTACGACCATTACGCCCACTACGCCCGTTGCCTGCCCTGTTGCCGACGGCCTTGTCCATCGCGACGGTATGCCTGGCAGCCGTGACGCCCGTACCGGGCCAGGCGGCTTCGGACTATCCGAGCCGGCCCATCAAGCTGGTGCTCGGCTTTCCGCCCGGTGGCAGTACCGATGTGGGCGCCCGGCGGGTGGCTGACCAACTCGGCAAACGGCTCGGCCAGCCGGTGGTGGTGGAGAATCGTCCGGGCGCGTCGGGCAATATCGCGGCCGCCTATGTCGCCAAGACGCCGCCGGATGGCTACACGCTGTTCTACGGCACCAACACCACGCACGCGATGAACGTCAGCCTGTATCCGAAACTGGGCTACGACCCGGTGAAGGATTTCGTCCCGATCGTGCTGATGGGCAAGGTCTGGAACGTGCTGAGCGTGAATCCGTCGTACAAGGCCACCTCGCTGGCCGAGCTGATCGCGATGGCCAAGGCCGCGCCGGGACAGATCGACGTTGCGACACCGGGAAACTCGACCAGTCCGCATATGTCGCTCGTGCTGTTGGAGTCCAGGGCGGGCATCAAGATCACGCATGTGCCGTACAAGGGCAGCGCCGCGGCGCTGAACGACGTGATGGGCGGCCAGACGTCCGTGCTCTTCGACAACTTGCCCGCCTCGCTGCCCTATATCAAGGCAGGCAAGCTGCGCGCGCTGGCGGTTTCGTCGCCCAAACGGCTGTCCGTCCTGCCTGACGTTCCGACCTTCGACGAACTCGGCATCAAGGGCTACGAAGTTGCAGGGTGGGGCGCGCTGTGGGCGCCGGCCGGGACACCGCAGGCCATCGTGGACCGGCTCAATCGCGAGACCAATGCAGTCCTGAAGGATCCCACCATGATCGCGCAAATGGAGGCGCTGGCATCTGACCCTCAGGGCGGTACGGCGAAGTCGCTGGCAGCCTTTGCCGCAACCGAAACGCAGCGCTGGGGCGAGGTCATCCGCTCCGCCGGACTCAAACTCGACTAGACAACGCAGGAGACAATCATGGCAAGACTTCCATACTTCGATCTGGAACAGGCATCGCCGACGTACAAGAAGATGATCGGCGCGCGTCCGCCGCTGAACCTCTACAGGATGCTGCCCCATGGCGGCGCCGTGGGGGAGGGATTCCTGGCGCTCGGTGGCGCGATCCTGCGCGAATCGGAACTGGACCCCACCTTGCGCGAACTGGTGATCCTGCGTGTTGGGGCGCTATCGGGGGCATCCTATGAAATCCATCAGCATCGGCGCGTTGCCCGAAAGGCAGGGGTGCCTGAGAACAAGATCGAAAGCGTGCTCGACCACGGCGCCGCCGAGCCTGACCCGAACGTGTTCACCGACCTCGAAAGCCGGCTGATCCGCTTCACTGATGCGGTCGTCCGGGACGTCAAGGCACCGGCCCCGCTATACGAGGCCGTCGCATCGCTGCTGTCCAACAAGCAGCTGATTGAGGTGCTGATGACGATCGGCTTCTATATGCTGGTCAGCCGCTTCCTGGAGAACCTCGAAATCGATATCGAGAATCCACCTGTGGTCTGACGGCTGACGCCCGCGTGTTTTTTCCAGTAGGGGCCCCGGGACGCGGTTGTGCCAAGACAACGAGGTCTGTACGATGCCGGCACCATGGCTGGCACGGCGGGCGAAAGCACGCTCGCCGCCCGGCCCGACTTCGGACCACCCACGCCCGCGGGGCGGGCGCCTCAGGAAAACACATGCAAAAAACCCGGGTTCTGCTGATTGCCGCCTTGGCGGCCCCTTTGCTTGCAGCCTGCGCGGGCGGCGGTAACACCCCCGATTACATCCAGTCGCAAGAACCCAAGCGCATTCACTCGAATGCCAGCGTAGGCGACCTGGTCCAGTGCCTGAAGAGCAAGCTGCAGGAAGAAGCGACCATCGTCCCCTATGCGGAACCGGGCAAGGTCGATATCCGCATCGGCCACGCGTCCGCCTCCGAGATGCGCTACTTCTACCTGATCTACCTCCGCGCCGCCGCCCAGGGCTCGGACGTGGAAATCCGCAGCGCGGGCGAGTGGCACCCGATCCTGCGACAAGGCCGTATCGAAGGTATCGTGGAAGACTGCAAGCCCGGCGCCGCCAGCGCGCGCGGGTAATCCCAGGCCATCGGCCAAATCACCATGTCGTACCGATTCGCCCGGGCGTTACGTAACACGTAACACCGGCGCGGCGGCGACGTTCGCCACCAACGGCCTTGCACCGACCGTCTGAAACGCCCGTAAGTCATTGAAACGATTGATTTTCAAGGTGTTAGACCGAGCGAATCCGACGAGGGCGCATTGAGCCGTGCCAGGGCTGGCACGCGGGTTGCGAATATGGAAGCGTCAAGGCTCACGCCAAGGCTCAAGCAGTGGAGCCCCAGGCAGATCCCCGACCTACCACCCCAGGCTGATACCTGCACAGCCTGGGGTCTTTTTTTGGGGGGAGGGGGGGATGGCTGGGTTTGGCCAGGCTGCGACGTTCCGCGGGCTCGCGTGTACGTCCGCTGCACAATGGCAAATGGACCTTCAGCGGCCAATGTCTTGCGCCTGTACGGTTTCGGCGACCGTACAGGATCTGGTTGAGTGGAGGAGTATTCATCACCGATAGCGAACTGTTGATGAGAGGGTGCCGTTCCGCATCTGCGAGGTTCGACTTGATGGTGCTGGCAGGCTCAGCGAGTTTAAAAACATACTCACGGCCTTCGTGAATCCAGGTTTCCTGAGGGCTCTTTCCGCTGGTCAACCGGCCGCGGATTTTGATATGTTTGTTCGAGGGATCCGGGATCTTGAAGTGCCTCATCGCTGCGGAAAAGCTAGGGAACCGCTCCCCGTTGCATAGAACGGCATAGCGTTCAAGGCGTTTTCTGCGTACCTCCAGATCTTCCCAAGATTTGGCAACACCGTCTGACGGTTTCGAACTATTCATATATAGCTTGGGAGAAAAGGCCCGGCCCACTCGTGCAGGACAAGCCGATGTATCGGCTCCGGTTGTTTGGACACGCCTTTGCAGGTCAGGCAGCCAGCTTCATCAGCTATTACTGACAGACCTCGATTCGAAGCCCAACAACTCAAGACGTCAGTCGCAATCGAAACGATCCTTGCCAGTAGGGCTTAGGAAAATTTAGTTGCAGTAGACTTGGTTGCCAATTTGCTGGCACGTGCGGCCGTTGGAGAAGTAGGTCTGGTTTCCGATCTGCTGCGCTGTGGTGCCATTCGAATAGTAGGTCTGAGCTTGCCCCCGCAAAACGAATCCCTTGCTGAGGTTAAACTGAAGCAAGGAGAGATGTGATGACAAGCAAGACAAAGCGGGCGCAGTACACGCT
>NZ_JWMB01000025.1:0-281386 GCF_000812445.1 Cupriavidus sp. SHE
GGCGAATGCTCAGGGCTGACGCGGCAGCCGGCGCTGAATTGTCGGCCGTGGCGGGGTGGTGTGCGACAAATCGACGAGCCGGTACATGCGGAAGCGCTCGTCACGGTCGGCGGGTCGGCGACCTTCCCAGATCAGGCGCCATTCGAAATGGGAGATGCTGCTCGGGGCGCCGTAGTCCACGGCATCATGCCGCAGCAGTATGTCGCAGCCGTCATCGGGGCCGCCGAAACGGATATGACCGAAATAGGCAAACGAGGCAAGCTGCGCATCGCCCATGCGGATGGGCTGCACGCAGGTATAGGTGGACGGCAGCGCCAGTTGGGCGGCCTGTGCCACGTCTCGATAGGTCTTGCCGTAGTTGATCGACGGCAGCCACAGCGTCATCGCCATGACCCACATCAGTGTCGTGCCGGCGGCGGAAATGACCACGGGTCGCCAGATCTGTTTCGGTGCGCGTGACAGGCGCCAGCGCACGATCAGCACCCATGCCACCGTCACCGCCAGCGCGATGATGACGGCGCTGATCGTGAACGTATGCTGGAATCCGGGCAACTGACGGAATACGTTGCTGGCGATGCGTGGCGGCCAACCCGTGGTCTTCGCGACCCAGAGGAACCAGATCGTGCCGCCCAGGATCGTGAAGAACAGCAGCGAGAACCAGTCGATCGCGTTGATCGCCGCGCGCGGCAGCGTCGGAAGCGCGAAGGCAGCCAGAACGGCCATCGGCGGCAGCAACAGGATGAACTGCACGTCCCCCGGGCTGCGCAGCAGCACCAGCAGCACGAACAGCACGGTCAGGAACGACAGCGGCAGCGTCACATGGGGTGCCCGGCGCATGCCGCGCCACGACAGCCATGCAAAGGCGGCAATCGGCCAGACCGGCCACGAGAACAGGAAGAAGTTGCGTGCGATGAAGCCGGCGGCTGCCAGCGAAGGCGGGCCGTAGGTGTGGCGGTCGTAGCGAGCCCACTCGCGAATATAGGTCACGGCATCGTCCGTGACGGTGGCGCCGAAATATACCGTGGCCATCCATACGGCAATGATGAGAACGCCAAGCGGCGCCCCGATCGTCAGTAGCCGCATCAGCGGCAGCGGTCGGCAGATCAGTCCGGCAATGAGTGTCGCGGCAAGCAATACCAGCGGCAGGATTGGCCCGCTGGCCAGGCACAGGGCACCAAGCCCGACGCCGAACCAGAGGCTGCCCTGTACCGGCTTGTCAAGGCTGCGCACGAGGCCGTACAAGGTGAAGGCGATGAAGCAGACCTGGCCGACCTGCGCGGTGGTTTCGTGGCCGCGCAACGCCAGGCCAACGCAGGCCAGGAAGATCAGCAGGGCCCCATCGGCGAGCGCGCGCCCGTAGGACCGCGCGTCAGGCTGACCGCCGAAGGCAAAGGCGAAGGGCTGCACCTCGTCGCGGCGGCCCAGCAGGTAGGTCGAGTACCAGATCAGCGCGCAGGTGGCGAAGTAGAACAGCGCGGTGGCGAGCCTTGCCGCATCCGGCGCGCCGAGCCAGCCGCCAAGCAGGCGGATCATGCCGCCGCCGATCCAGAATACGAGTGGGCCGTCGTCGCTGTAGGGGCGGCCGACGATGTTCGGCATGAGCCAGTCCTGCAGGCTGCCGCTGCCGAGTTGCCACATCACGCCGAATCCGGCGGCATCCTCGTTTTTCCAGGGGTCGCGGCCGAACAGGCCAGCCAGTCCATAGATGATGCAGATCGCCAGCAGCAGTGCACGCGGGAGGGCACCGGTAGCAGCGGCAGTCAGATGGACGGGAGAAGTCTTGGCTTGGCTCATCGGCAGATGGTAAGGCATGTGACCCCGGCGCATGAAAATCGTCTTGTGGGGGCACAAATGCAAAGAGGCAGCCGATGCTGCCTCTTTGTCAGGTCGCGCGCCGCGGGAGCATCTGTCCTCTGGGCGCGGCGCTTGCTCGCATAAAGCGGGGCAATTACTTCTTGGCGGCGCCCAGCTTGCTGCCGAACTTCTGGCGGAACTTTTCGACGCGGCCGGCCGTGTCCATGATCTTTTGCGTGCCGGTGTAGAACGGATGCGATTCCGACGACACTTCGATCTTGGCCAGCGGGTAGGTCTTGCCTTCGTGTTCGATCGTGTCCCTGGTCTGGATCGTCGAGCGGGTCACGAACTTGAAGTCGTTCGACACGTCGTGGAACAGGACTTCACGGTAATTCGGGTGAATGCCTTCTTTCATGGTGCTTCCTTTCAGGTTGGGTAGCCAGTCCGCTCGTCGTGCCGCAGGTCAGAAAGCTTGCGGCGAGCGAACCACTTGCCGATAACGGGCAAACCGGGATTATGGCAGAAAATCAAGTGCAGGTGCAACAAACGAAATGGCGTCGTAGCTGGGCAACTGGCGATGTCTTAAGTGTCGCTTGCTGCATTTACGGCTGGATTCTGCCGATAAAACTGGGCCAAGGCGTCATAAAGAGTAGGCCACTGCCGTCGCAAACCAACAGGTTCTACAAAAAATGCTTCGGACGCCACTGCAAAGAACTCGCTCGGCGCCTCACAGCCATACGGATCGATCACCTGCAGGCGGGGAGGGAGTCGATTGGGGTCGTCCCAGATATGGTCGGGCAAGGCGTCACAGGCCTCCGCGAACGTATCGTATTCGCTCAGGAAGGTCTCCGCCCACTGCTCGGCGTCGACGCCCGGGTGCAGAACGCGCGAGAACGGCGGCACACCGTCGGCCTCGCCATTGAGCATGTCGAGCTTGTGGGCGAACTCGTGGATGACGACGTTGTACGTGTCTACCGGTAGTTCGTGTTCGCCATGGTGGGCGTCCAGCCCGGCGCCGGGCGAGGCCACATCCGGCCATGACAGGATTACCGGGCCGTGTTCCCATGCCTCGCCGCTGGCCTCTTCCTCGACGCCATGTACGAGACCGATGTCCTCGAAGCCGACGTCCTCCTGGATGGTCTTGCGAATCACGAACTCGCCCGGGTAGAGCACGATGCCGTGCCAGCCGCGATACCACTCGATGCCGAGCTTGAGGATGGGTACGCAAGCCTGCGCCGCCACGCTGACCACCATTTCATCGGTCAGCTCCATGTCGTGCGCGGTCGAGTATTCCTTGTTGGCGATGAACAGTGTGGCCAGCTCGCGTAATGCGGTCAGGTCAGCTTCGCCGTAGCGCTGCACGAAGGGCAGGGCAGCCACGGTTTGCCCCCAGAGATCGTCGGGAATCGCGTAATGGGCGAGCTTGCGCGCCTTCGAGCGGGCGCGCAGGAAACTGGTCAGCTTTCCGAACATGGTTCTCGCGAGGGGGCGAAAGTAAAAAAGGCGCACCCAAGGGTACGCCTTTTTAACAGGATGGACTACCAGCGTGGCATCAGCCGCCGCGGCGCATCAGGTCGAAGAATTCCGCGTTGTTCTTCGTCGGCTTCATCTTGTCCAGGATGAATTCCATCGCCTGCACTTCGTCCATGTCGGAGATGAACTTGCGCAGGATCCAGATCTTCTGGAGGATGTCCGGCTTGATCAGCAGTTCCTCGCGGCGCGTGCCCGACTTGTTCAGGTTGATGGCTGGGTAGACGCGCTTCTCGGCCAGGCGGCGCTCGAGGTGCACTTCCATGTTGCCGGTGCCCTTGAACTCTTCGTAGATCACGTCGTCCATGCGGCTGCCGGTTTCGATCAGCGCCGTGGCGATGATGGTCAGCGAACCGCCTTCTTCCAGGTTACGCGCGGCGCCGAAGAAACGCTTCGGACGCTGCAGCGCGTTGGCATCCACGCCACCGGTCAGCACCTTGCCCGATGCCGGCACCACGGTGTTGTAGGCGCGGGCCAGACGCGTGATCGAGTCCAGCAGGATCACCACGTCGCGCTTCAGTTCCACCAGACGCTTGGCTTTCTCGATGACCATTTCGGCCACCTGCACGTGACGGATCGCAGGTTCGTCGAACGTCGACGCCACCACTTCGCCGCGCACCGAGCGCTGCATTTCGGTCACTTCTTCCGGGCGCTCATCGATCAGCAGCACGAACAAGTCGGCTTCCGGATGGTTGTTCGCAATCGCGTGGGCGATGTGCTGCAGCATCACGGTCTTGCCGGACTTCGGCGATGCCACCAGCAGCGCGCGCTGGCCACGGCCAATCGGCGCGATGATGTCAACGATGCGGCCGGTGATGTTTTCCTCGGCGCGGATATCGCGTTCAAGCGTGAGCGGCCGGTTCGGATGCAGCGGCGTCAGGTTCTCGAACATGATGCGGTTCTTCACCGCTTCGGGAGGCTGCCCGTTGACCTTGTCCACCTTCACCAGCGCGAAATAGCGCTCGCCGTCCTTCGGCGTACGCACTTCGCCTTCGATCGAATCACCGGTGTGCAGGTTGAAACGGCGGATCTGCGAGGGGCTGATGTAGATGTCGTCCGTGCTGGCCAGGTACGAAGTTTCCGGCGAGCGCAGGAAACCGAAACCATCGGGAAGAACTTCCAGCGTGCCGTCTCCGTAGATGGTTTCGCCCATCTTGGCGCGCTTCTTGAGGATCGCAAACATCAGTTCCTGTTTGCGCATCCGCTGTGCATTGTCGATCTCGAGCGTTGCCGCCATTTCGAGAAGCGCAGACACGTGAAGCGATTTGAGTTCTGTCAGGTGCATAGACGAGGGGTACAGAAGTGCCCGGACGGGCAAGAACAAGGAGAAGGGGGAAAAGAATGAGCGAACGCTCGGGGAAGTTGTTGGGTGGCATCATAGCACAATCCGGCCGGTGCGCCAGAGCTGACGCACGCATGACCGGGTAGTGCATTCCCGGAGCCGTTCGGCTCCGGGCGGGTACAGATTACAGCTGGCTGTCCAGGAACGCGGTCAGTTGCGACTTCGACAGTGCGCCAACCTTCTGCGCGGCCACTTGGCCGTTCTTGAACAGGATCAGCGTCGGGATGCCGCGAATGCCGAACTTGGCCGGCACTTGCTGGTTTTCATCCACGTTGATCTTGGCGACCTGCACCTTGTCGCCGTAGTCCTTCGCGACTTCGTCCAGGATCGGGGCGATCATCTTGCAAGGACCGCACCATTCGGCCCAGAAGTCGAGCAGCACGGGCTTGTCGGACTTGAGCACGTCGGCATCGAACGAAGCGTCGCTCACATATTTGATTTGTTCGCTCATGGCGGGGAACCTCAGGTATCGCTCAGTTTATGTTGAAGGCGGACAACGGCTGTCGGCGCGATCCGCTACCTTACACGACATTGCGCGGACTCGCAGCGCGACGGCGCGCGGCAGCAGGCGCCGCTGACGCCGATATGTTACCAGCTTGGCGAAAATCAAGTCCTCGCCAGAATCGGGATTTAGCCGGGGGCGGCAACAGTGGATATTGTGCCGTGTTGTGAATCGTTTTGCCGATGATAGTGTCAATCGCCGCAAGAGTTTCCCGCTATTGGCATCCCTTATTTGAGTTAATCTGCCGCGCCTTCGCGGAGGCGCCAAGCGATGCCTGCTCGTTGGCATGATCTAGAATGCACTTCGCGTATCCGAGTAATCCACGCGTAATCCATTCAGACAGACGTGACGCGCGAGTAGAATGGAATCGTGCGCATGTGACGCACAAACCGATTCACAACGCTATTGATCATGACGCCAGACTCCCGCAAGCCCACTCCGTCCGATGAAAGCCAGGCGGACCACCTGAGCGATGCGCTGCAGCATCTCAGCAGCGCCGTCGAGTCCGAGAGCATCGCCACCGGCGCCGCCAAAGGGCTGGTCTACAGTGTGATGGAAACGCTCGGCACGCTGATCGGCGACCCCGACTTGCCCGAGCACGCCCGCTCGGGCTATGAAGGCCTGCTGGAGACGGCGCGCGAACTGCGCGCCCGTCTGGAGGGCGGCAGCGCAGGCGACGACAACTAATCAAGATGTCCGTTCCGGGGGTCACGGGTTGCCCTCGGCCACGACTCCGTCCCCGTTATCCATGACCCGACTCTCGTTTCCTCCCGGGCCGTCCTTTCTCGATCAGGCTGCCACGGCGACTTGGTATTTCCTGGATCACTGCGGCCCGGTAGCCGCTGGCGCGCATATCGTCGTGCCGACGGCTGCGCAGATTCCTGGCGTGCGCCAGGCGCTGGATGCCGCTGCGCGCGCCGCCGGGCAGCCCCGTTTGCTACCGCGCGTGCTGACGCTCGGGCACTGGCTGCTGGACCTTCCCCCCGATCTTGCCGCCGATCCGACCCCCACGCGTGGCCATGCCGCGCGCCTGTTGGCGGTGCAACAGGCGATTCGCTCGCAGGATTGGCTGCGGACCGCCTTTGGCGCCCAGACAGAGGGGGCGGCATGGGGACTGGCGCAGACGCTGCTATCGATCAGTGACGAACTGAGCGCGCGCTGGCTGGAGGACGCTGCGATCCGCGGAGACGATGATCTCAGGGGCGACGGTAGCGACGATAGCGATGAACGGGCGGCGCTCCTGCAAGGCGCGCTGCAACGTACTTATGCGCACCTGTCCGAACGCTTTCTCGGGCAGGAGGCGCAGATCGTGCTGGCCTTCTGGCAAATGCTGTCGGGGCCGGACGATCCCCTTCCGGCGCGGCGCCGGGCGCTGCAGCGCCTGGCGCAGCAGGTTGCGGGGCCAGTGGTCTGGATTGGCCCGACACCGCCGGAACCGGTTGAAGCCAGATTCCTCGAGCAGGCCGGCGAACTCGTGCCGACGCTCGAGGTCGGCTACGACTGGACCGGCGCATCGGAAGCGGGGGGCGAGCCCGACTGGTATCGGACGCTGCTTGCGCTGTGGCCCGAGGCCCGGCGCGACGGGGGCAGTAGTGCCGACAGCGAACCGTCCGCGGCACCGCTGGCCTTGCCCGTTGCGTTGCCGGCCGAATTGCCGGCCGAACGTCCGCGTGTCCGCGTTATCGGCAGCGCGCGCTTCGAGGATGAAGCCGCCGCCGCAGCGGACCAGCTCGTGCAATGGCTCAACGAAGGCCGCAGGCATGTGGCGCTCGTGGCCCACGACCGCGTGGTGGCCCGCCGCGCCCGCGCGTTGCTGGCGCGTGCCGGAGCGCCTGTCCGCGATGAAACCGGCTGGAAGTTGTCGACCACGCGTGCTGCCGCCGCGCTGATGCGCTGGTTTGACGTGCTGGCGCGCGATGGCGATAGCGCGGCACTGCTCGACCTGCTCAAGAGCCCGTTTTGCCTGCCTGCATTCGAGCATCGCGGCGCGGCGATCGCGCTGATGGAGCGCCGCATCCGTCGCGCTGTCGTTACCGGAGGCTGGACCAGACTGGCGCATCTGTTTGCAGAGCGCGAGCGAGCGGCAGGCGCGCTGGTCGACGCGGAGACGATGGAGGCCAGCGATGCCGAACTGCAGATTCGCGCTGCGGCTCGCACGCTGATCGCCACGCTGGCCGACGAGGCCGCGCAGTGGCCACGGGGCCTCGCGCAACAGCCGCTCCATGTCTGGCTGGGCCGCCTCGACGCCATGCTTGACACGCTCGATATGCGTGCCGCGCTGGCTGCCGACGATGCCGGGCGGCAACTGCTGGATGCGCTGGCGAAGCTGGGCGACTTGCCCGACGACGAGACCGGCAGCCACGCCACGCTGAACCAACAGGAGTTTCGCGCGATGCTTTCGGCATTGCTCGAATCGGTGGCTTACAAGGAGCCCTCGGCGCAGAGCCAGTCGCGCATCACGATCCTGCCGCTCAACGGCGCCCGGATGCGACGGTTCGACGGCGTGGTGGTAGTCGGATGCGATGACGCGCAGTTGCCGTCCAGCGCGGCCGAGCTGATGTTTTTCTCGAACCAGATGCGACGCGAGCTTGGGCTCGAAGACCGCGAGGCCCGCTTTGCCCAGCAGGCCCGGGACCTGGCCGAAGTGCTGCTCAACAACAGCGACGTCGTGCTGACGTGGCAACGCTTCGGCGGCCGGGGCGAGCCGCATCATGTCTCCGGCTGGATCGAGCGGTTGTCCGCATGCTGCGCGCGCGCGGGCATGCCGATCGAAGCCAGCGCCACGCCCGCTCTGCACGATACCTTCGCGCAGCCCGCCGGAATGCCTGCGCCGGTGGCGCCCGAGCGCGTGCCAGAGCGCTGGAGCGCGCAGGCGTACAACACGTTGCGCCGTTGCCCCTATCAGTTCTTCGCCAGCCGGATGCTGGGCCTTTCCGGGCTCGACACGCTCAGCGACGACCTCGAGAAGCGCGATATCGGCAACCTGCTGCATCGCGTGCTGCTGCAATACCACGAGGAGATTCACGCCTCTGGCGAGCGTGACAGCGACCGGCGTCTGGCGCGTCTGCGGGAAATCTCGGATACCTCGTTCGGCAAGCAGATTGCCGAGGACGGCAATGCCATCAGCTATTACCGCCGATGGATGGAAGTCCTGCCGTCGTACGTGGCATGGCAGGCTGAGCGTGAGGAAGCGGGCTGGCACTGGCGCGGTGGCGAATTCGATGCCGGCGTGGATGTGGCGATGCCCGATGGCGTGCCGCTGCGGCTGGCCGGCCGGATCGACCGGCTCGACAAGGGACCGGATGGCGCTCATGCGGTGCTCGATTACAAGACCCAGCCAGCCAGCCGCCTGCGGCGCAAGGCTGGTGATGCCGAGGAAGACTGCCAGTTGGCGTTCTACGGTCTGCTTCGGGCCGATGCCGTGGCGGGAAGCTGGGTGGCGCTGGAAGGTGTGAAGCAGGGCGGCCGCGACAGTTCGCCCGGTGCCCAGCGGGAAGTCGATCTGCCGGAATTTCAGGCGGCGGTGACCTGGCTCGAGCGCCAGTTGCGGCACGACGTCGTGCGTTTGCGGCAAGGCGCGAAGCTGCCCGCGATCGGCGATGCCGCCGCCTGTACTTATTGCGATGCCCGCGGCCTGTGCCGCAAGGGCTTCTGGGAGTCCACCGCGTTGCCGGATCTGCAGTCATGACCGAAGTTCACGCCTATTTGCGCGATGGCCAATCCGTGGGCGAGGCCGATTTCACGCGCGCCGCCTGCGACCCCGGCCGCTCCGTGGTGGTGGAGGCCTGCGCGGGCAGCGGCAAGACGTGGCTGCTGGTGGCGCGTCTGGTCCGTCTGCTGCTGGCCGGCGCCGCGCCGCATGAGATCCTGGCTATCACCTTCACGCGCAAGGCCGCCGAGGAAATGCGCGAGCGCCTGCTCGAAGTGCTGTCGCAGCTTGCCGGCGGAACCGATGAGGCGGTGTTGACGCAGCTGGAAATGCGCGGACTGTCTCCAGACGCCGCGCGCGCGGCATTGCCCCGCGCGCGGACGCTACATGCGCAAGTGCTGGCGTCTCCGGGCCGCATGGCGATCGACACGTTCCACGGCTGGTTCGGCACGTTGTTGCGGGGGGCGCCGCTGTCGTCGGGCATCGTGCCCGGCGCGTCGCTGCGCGAGGACGCCTTGCGCATGAAGCGCGAGGCCTGGGCGCCGTTCTGGCGCGCGCTGGCGCAGCCGCAATACGCTGATCTGCGCGAAGCCTATGAAGCGCTGGTCGATGCGATCGGCGACTTCCAGGCACGGGGTCTGCTTGATCGGATGTTCCACGCACGCAACGAGTGGTTTGCGTTCAAGGAGTCGGGCGATCCCGCCACGAAGCTGGCGCAGGATCTTGGTGACGACGCCACCTCCGACATTTTGGTCGACGCGCTCTGCGACGACGATTGGCTCGAGGAATGCGCGCAGATGGCACTGCTGCTCGGTCGTGGCGGGAAGACCGAGCAGGGGCACGCGTCGAAGGTCATCGACGGACTGCGTGCGATCCGTGCATGGCGCGACGCGGGCGCCGCGCCGGGCGAGGCCGCCGCCAACGCATTCCAGTTGCTGCGTGCCGCGTTTTTCACCGATGGGGGCAAGCCGCGCTCGCTGCGTCGTACCACGGCATTGGCCAAGGTGTGCGGTAGCGAAGGTGCCGTTGACGAATTGCTGGATCAGCACGCAGAGCACTGCGCACGGCTGGACGAGATCGCGGCGCGCCGCTGCGAGGCCATGGTGCTCGCGATCAACCTGGCGCTGTACCGTCTGGGCGATGCACTGCTTGAACGTTATCAGCGCTACAAGGGCGACCAGCGTGCGATGGACTTCGCGGACCTCGAATGGCTGGCGGCGAAGCTGATGGCCGACGAGGAGACCGCCACGTACCTGCAGGTGCGTCTCGACGCGCGATATCGTCACCTGCTGCTTGACGAGTTCCAGGACACGAACCCGCTCCAATGGCGCATCCTGCAGGGCTGGCTGGCCGGTTATCAGGGGCTGGGAGAGAAGCCCACCGTGTTTCTGGTTGGCGATCCCAAACAGTCGATTTACCGTTTCCGTCGCGCGGACGCGCGCCTGTTCGATGCCGCGCGGGTCATGCTTCAGGACGGATTCGGCGCCACCGTGCTGCGTACCAACCGCACGCGCCGCAATCGCCCCGAGGTGCTCGACTGGGTCAACGCTGTTTTCGATCACGCACGCGCGGAGGGGCGCTATCCACTCTACGAAACGCAAACCACGGCGCTCGGCGGTCCGGCCGGACCGGTCTGGCTGCTGCCGCTCGTCGAGCCAGAGGAAGCAGAGGATGACGAAGCATCCGAGGGCGATGGCCATCGCGATACGCTGACCCAGCCACGCACGCAGAAAGGCGACTCCCTGCGCTACGAGGAAGGTCGCCGCGTGGCAGCCTGGCTGCACTATCTGCGCGACCAGGTGCCCGTGAGGGAAGGCGATAGCACTCGCCCGGCGGGCTGGCGCGACATGCATCTGCTGGTGCGACGCAAGACCTTTCTGGCCGATTACGAACGAGCGATGCGCGAGGCCGGCATCCCGTGTCTGAGCCCGCGCCGTGGCGGCTTGCTGACGACGCTGGAAGCGCTCGATCTCTCGGCGCTCCTGGCGTTCCTGATGACGCCGGAATCGGATCTCGACCTCGCGCATGTTCTCAAGAGCCCGCTCGTGGGCGCGACTGACGACGATCTGGTGCTGCTGGCCATGATGGAGGGCGAGGGTGGATGGTGGGCGCGCATCGAGGCGCTGGGGCTGCCCGAGCGCGTTTCCGATTCGCTGCGAACGGGTGTCGCGCGCTTGCGCGGCTGGCTGGCGCTCGCGCCACACAAGCCCGTGCATGATCTGGTCGACCAGATCTATCACCAGGGAGAGGTGCGTCGCCGTTATGCCGAGGCCGCGCCCGCGGCCATTCGCGAGCAGGTGCTGGCCAATCTCGATGCCTTCCTGAAGCTGTCCCTCGACCTTGATGGCGGACGCTATCCGAGCCTGCCCAAGTTCATCGATGAGCTGCAGGAAATTCGGCGTGGTGACGAGGATGAAAGCCCTGACGAGGGCGGCATGGGCGAAGGTGTCGAGGATACCGAGGCGGAGCCAGACGACGCCGCAGACAATCAGCTCGATGCCGTTCATATTCTGACGGTGCACGCGGCAAAGGGCCTCGAGGCGCCGTTCGTGATTCTGCTCGATGCGAATCACAGCGATCCGGCGGCGGATCGTGGTGGCATTCTGGTTGACTGGCCGCCGACATCGGCGGTGCCACGGCATTTTTCCGCCTACGGCAAGCGCGATGAGCGCGGCATGGCTCGCACGCCGCTGTTCGAGGCCGAAGCGGCGCTGGCCGATCGCGAAAACTGGAATCTGCTCTACGTGGCGATGACGCGCGCGCAGCAAGGCCTGCTGGTCAGCGGCGTCAAGGGGCGCGCGAGCAAAGCGGAGAAGGAAGACGCGCCAGGGGCGGAGATCGCCGGAAGCTGGTACGTGCGTCTGGCTGCGGCGGGTGTCGGTGACGAGATCACGGCTTATCCCGAGACCGACGTCGCGGCAGTCGATACCCTGACCGCGGCCAGCGAGCGCATCCGCTATACCGATTTCCGGCTGCGCTATCGCGATGCGGCTGACGACCGCTTGCCGATCGACGATGCGGACGACGAGGCCGAGGGCATCGTGTTCGATGCCGATGCCGCTGCACATGGCGAACTGGTGCACGCGCTGCTCGAACGTGTCTCGCGCTATCCCGATGCGCATGGCAGCCTGCCCGACGTGGAAACGGTCTTGCGCTGGTTCCCGCTGACTGGCGCGGGTGCGCCGAACGCGCGCGAGCGCTGGCGGCAGCAGGCCGAGGCGGCCGTCGCGGACCTGCGCGCAATGCTTGAGGCCCCGGCACTGCGCGAACTGATGTTCCCGGTGGATGCCGTGTCGGCACGCAATGAGGTGGAGCTTTATGACGGCCGCGGCCGGTTGCTGCGAATCGACCGGCTGGTGGAATTCGACGAGCGGGTCGTCATCATCGACTACAAGCTCAGGCTGTTGCCGCAGGAACATGCGGGCTATCGCGCGCAGCTCTTGCGCTACGCAGCGGCGGTGGCGCCGATGTTTCCGGGCAAGCGGATCGAGGCTGGCGTGGCGACGGCGGCCGGAGAGTGGATCGATGTGGAGCTTCTGCGCGCCTCGGTGTCACAGGCGGTGCCTATCGCCACGACGCAGCAGGGGTCATTGTTCTGAGCGCACCCGGCCTGTGCCCGATTCGCGAAACAGGCGCACAATAAGACGTTTCTGGCGCGCGAAAACGGGCGGGCGCCAGAGATTAATCAGGGAAATGCCGGGAGATAAAAGCAGAAAGGGGAATTAAGGGGACGAGCCTGACCCTCGGCACTGGTGGAAAACGGCTGTGGCTGCTTCGTTCCCGACCTGACCAGGTTGACCGCGCCGCCATGCGAGGAGGCCCGTCCGACCGGCATTGTAACGCAACCTTGAGAGGGTTTCCAATTTTGTATTCTTGCCAGGGGCTTTGGCGGGTTGTTTGATCTGAAGCGGGGTTGGCGTCCTGCCGTGCTGGCAGCATGGCGGACGGCAAATTCGGGCCGGAAAGCTCTCATCTGACAGGCTGGGGACATGAACGCAAACGACCAGATCCTCCGCGGCGCGCTTGCGCCGCAAGACATCTCCATCGAAGTACTCCAGGAAAAATACGCCAAGGGCGAGGAGCAGACCATTGACGATGTGCGCCGCCGTGTGGCGCGCGCGCTCGCGGAGGTGGAACCCGCCGACAAACGCGAGGCTTGGGCCTCGCGCTTTCTTTGGGCGCTGGAAGGCGGCTTCGTGCCGGCCGGGCGTATCAACTCGGCGGCTGGCACAGGCATTCAAGCTACGCTGATCAACTGTTTCGTCCAGCCCGTGGGCGACTCGGTTTCCCAGGTGCGTGGCGGCAAGCCGAGCATCTATACCGCCGTGGCCCAGGCCGCCGAGACGATGCGGCGCGGCGGCGGTGTCGGCTATGACTTCTCCTCGATCCGGCCGGGTGGCGCGCTGGTGCGTGCCACGCACTCGCGCGCATCGGGGCCGGTGTCGTTCATGAAGGTGTTCGATGCATCGTGTGCCACCGTGGAGTCGGCCGGCGCACGGCGCGGCGCGCAGATGGGCGTGCTGCGCTGCGACCACCCCGATATCGAGAGCTTTATCCACGCCAAGGACCGTGGCGACCTGACCAACTTCAATATCTCGATTGGCGTCACCGACGAGTTCATGCAGGCGGTGGCGGCTGATGGGGAAATCGAACTGATCCACGAGGCCGAGCCTGGCGCGGACGATATCGCGGCGGGTGCCTATCGCCGCGATGACGGCCAGTGGGTGTATCGGCGTGTGCCGGCCCGTCGGCTGTGGGACCAGGTCATGCAGGCCACCTATGACCACGCGGAGCCTGGCATCCTGTTCCTGTCGCGCATCAACGCCGACAACAATCTCTATTACTGCGAGACGATCGAGGCCACCAACCCGTGCGCCGAGCAGCCGTTGCCGTCGTATGGCTGCTGCTGCCTGGGTTCGATCAACCTGACGCGCTTCGTGCGCCGCCCGTTTACCGATCAGGCCAGCTTCGATTTCGAGGCGTTTGCCGAGGTCGTGCGCGTTTCGACGCGGATGCTCGACAACGTGCTCGACATCACCTACTGGCCATTGCCGGAACAGCAGGCCGAGGCGCAGGCCAAGCGTCGTATCGGCCTGGGGTTCCTGGGGCTTGGCAGCGCACTGGTGATGCTGGGTCATCGCTATGACACCGATGCGGCGCGCGCGCTCGCGGGTCGGATCTCCGAGACCATGCGCGATCACGCCTATCTGGCATCGGTCGAGCTTGCCGAGGAGAAGGGCCGCTTCCCGTTATTCGATGCCGACGCCTATCTGAGTGGCGGCTTCGTGAGCCGCCTGCCCGAGCCCATCCGCGATGCCATCCGCGAACACGGCCTGCGCAACTCGCACCTGCTTTCGATCGCGCCAACCGGCACGATCACGCTGGCCTTTGCCGATAACGCGTCGAATGGCATCGAGCCGGCCTTCTCGTGGACCTACAACCGGCGCAAGCGGATGCCCGACGACAGCTATCGCACGTTCGAGGTGGCCGACCATGCATGGCGGCTCTATCGCCATATGGGCGGCGACGTCGAGCAGTTGCCGGAGAGCTTCGTCACGGCGCTCCAGATGTCTGCCATTGACCATATGCGGATGCTGGAGGCGGTCCAGCCCTATATCGACACGAGCATCAGCAAGACCGTGAACGTGCCGGAGGACTATCCGTACGAAGCCTTCCGCAATCTCTACCTCGAAGCGTGGAAGGCCGGGCTCAAGGGGCTCGCCACGTATCGGCCGAACCAGGTGCTTGGCGCGGTGCTGTCGGTCACCCCGGCCGCCACGGCCACCACGGCGCCAGCGCCCGCCACGCTGAGCGAGGACGATCCGTTGACGCGGCCGTTCGGTAGCCGGCCACTCGGCGATCTGGAAGGCGTGACGTCGAAGGTCGAGTATTTGACCTATGAGGGTCACAAGACGGTCTACCTGACCGTCAACTTCATGCAGGTGTCAGGCACGGTCGGCGGTCAGCCGGTGACGATCGAGCGGCCAATCGAGTTTTTCATGCCAGCGGGGCAGCGCTCCGAGGGCCAGCAGTGGATCACGTCGACGATGCGGCTATTGTCGATGGTGGCCCGCTCGGGCGGCCCGATCGCCAAGGCGCTGGCCGATATGCGGAACGTGGTCTGGGACAAGGGCACGGTCCGCTACGGCTCCCTGATTCGCCAGGACGGCACCGAGGTGCCGCGCTTCCATGATTCGGAGGTGGCGGCGCTGAGTTACGCGATTCAACGCATCCTGATCAAGCGTGGTTTCCTGGACGAGGAGGGTAGCCAGGTACCGGTGGTGGCGCTGGCTGCCCGTCTGGCCCGGCGCGAAGGCGGCGAGGCGGCTGTGGCGCTGGCTTCGCCGGCCGAAGCGGCGCCCGCCGCCAAGCTGGCTGCCGGGATTGGCACCGGCAAGCCGTGCCCCGAGTGTGGCGCTCACGCCCTGCACAAGGTGGACGGCTGCGCCAAGTGCGCCAATTGCGGTTACGTGGGCGAGTGTGGCTAGCCGGCGACCCTTCACGGATGGCGGCGGCGTGCGATAGCATCTGGCAACTCCAAATCCAGGTCTGACCCAGGTCCGCCTTTTGCTACAATCGCCGCCATGAGTTATCAAGTTCTAGCGCGCAAATGGCGCCCCAGGGATTTCACCACGCTGGTCGGCCAGGAGCACGTGGTCCGCGCGCTCACGCACGCGCTGGAACAGCAGCGGCTGCATCACGCCTACCTGTTCACCGGCACGCGCGGCGTCGGCAAGACCACGCTGTCCCGGATTCTGGCCAAGGCCCTCAATTGCACCGGCCCTGACGGCAACGGCGGCATCACCGCCCAGCCTTGCGGCCAGTGCAAGGCCTGCACGGAAATCGACAGCGGGCGCTTCGTCGACTACATCGAGATGGACGCGGCGTCGAACCGCGGCGTCGACGAGATGGCGCAGCTGCTCGACAAGGCGATCTACGCCCCGACGGCCGGCCGCTTCAAGGTCTACATGATCGACGAAGTGCACATGCTGACCAACCACGCCTTCAACGCCATGCTGAAGACGCTGGAGGAGCCGCCCGAGCACGTCAAGTTCATCCTGGCCACGACCGATCCGCAGAAGATTCCGGTCACGGTGCTGTCACGCTGCCTGCAGTTCAATCTGAAGCAGATGCCGCCGGGTCACATCGTCTCGCACCTCGACCACATCCTGGCCCAGGAAGGGATCGGCCACGACGGTAGCGCGCTGCGCCTGCTGGCGCAGGCCGCCCACGGGTCGATGCGCGATGCGCTGTCGCTGACCGATCAGGCCATTGCCTACAGTGCCGGCCAGGTGTCGGAAGAGGCAGTGCGCGGCATGTTGGGGGCGATCGACCAGAGCTACCTCGTGCAACTGCTCGACGCGCTGGCTGCCGAAGACGGCGCCACGATGCTCGGCATCGCCGATTCCATGGCCGACCGCAGCCTGTCGTTTGCCGGGGCGCTGCAGGATCTTGGCTCGCTGCTGCACAAGGTCGCGCTGGCGCAGGCCGTGCCGGCTTCCGTGCAGGACGAATGGCCCGAAGCCGAGGACGTGCGCCGCCTGGCCGGGCAGTTCGACGCGCAGGAAACCCAGCTTTTCTACCAGATTGCCAACCTTGGCCGCAGCGAACTGGCGCTGGCGCCGGACGAATACGCCGGCTTCACGATGACGTTGCTGCGAATGCTGGCGTTCCGGCCGTCCACTGCTCCCGCTTCGCCGGTGGGCGGACAGGGCGGTGGCGGACAGCAGATGGCACGCCCGCGCCCGGCTGGCACGACGAGTGCCGCACCGTCGCCCCGGGCCATGGCATCGGCTGTTGCCGAACCTGTGGCGGCCGAGCCGGTCAAGGCTGCGCCAGTGGTCGCGCCGGCAGCGCCGACAGCGCCGATTACGGCCGCTGCTCCGGCCGCATCTGCAACACCCTCCATGCCCGCTGCGCCAGCGAAGTCAGCCGAACCCGCGCCGCCCCAGGCTGACGTGGATACGTCGATGTCGCCAGCCCGTGCGGCGTTGGCCGCCGCGCGTCAAGCTTCCGCCGGTCGTGCTGGCCGTCCGATGTCGGCTGCGCCAAACGCAGGTGCTGCCGCTGCGGCCAGTTCGCGTCCGGCTGCGCAGCCGCTGCGTCCGCCTTCCGCCTCACGGCCGGCTACCACTGCCGCGTTGGCTCCGGCTCCGGCAGTTTCGCCTGCCGTTGCACCAGTAGTGACGCCGACAGTGACGCCGGCTGTCGCTCCGAGCAAGGCTGCTGCCGCCCCTGTCGCGGCCGCGCGCCCGGCACCGGTCGCCAAGCCTGCGCCGCAACCCGAAGCCAAGTCCGTCCCGCCGTGGGAAGCCGCGGGTGCAAGTGACGTGCCGCCGTGGGAAGAGATGCCGCCCGATCTGCCTGTGATCGGTCCGTACGACAGCGATCCGGGCTATGACCCGAGCTTCGGTGGTTTCGACAACGGCTTTGAACCCGACAGTGCCGATCGCGCGCCGCGCGCTGCTCGCAAGCCCGCACCGACGCAGTCGGCAGCCAAGCCAGTCAGCAAGCCGGTCAACAAGCCGGAACCGGAACCGGCAGTGCAACTGGCACCTGCCGTCCCGCAAGTGGCGCCAAGCGCCGGCGAGGATGGCACGCCGCCGGTTTTCACTGGCGACTGGCCCGAGTTCGCCGCCACCCTGCCGCTCAAGGGGCTGGCCCAGCAGCTTGCACTTCAAAGCGAACTGCATCGCGTGGTCGGCCGTACGCTGCATCTGCGCGTGCCGGTTGCGGCGATTGCCGAGGCTAACGTCGCGGAGCGGCTTCAGGCCGCGCTGATCGAGCATTTCCGCGTCGACGTGCGCGTGCAATGCGTCGTTGGCGGCGTGACGCATACCGCGGCGGCTGTCGATGCCGCGGCGCGTGCGGAACGCCAGCGCGAAGCCGAAGCCGAGATCGACCGCGACCCGTTTGTGCAAGGTCTGTTGCGGGAGTTCGGCGGCCAGATCGTGCCAGGGTCGATCCAGCCGCGCGCAGCCTGAATTTCAAGTTTCAAGTGGCGGCCGCCTGACTAACGGTCGCGCCGCCCGCCCCCATCCACACGTATTCAAGGAGTGATCCCATGATGAAAGGTCAACTGGCCGGGCTGATGAAGCAAGCCCAGCAGATGCAGGAAAACATGAAGAAGATGCAGGAGCAGCTTGCCCAGATCGAGGTCGAGGGCCAGTCCGGCGCCGGCCTTGTGAAGGTGGTGATGACCTGCAAGAACGACGTCAAGCGCGTCACGATCGATCCGAGCCTGCTGGCCGATGACAAGGACCTGCTGGAAGACCTGGTAGCCGCCGCGTTCAACGACGCCGTGCGCAAGGCCGAGGCCACCACGCAAGAAAAGATGGGTTCGATGACGTCGGGTCTGCCGCTGCCTCCGGGCTTCAAGCTGCCATTCTGATGACACGTTCCGACCAGGCGGCTCTGTCATGAGAGCGGCGCCGCCCACCTCGCTGCAGGCGCTGATCGAGGCGCTCAAGGTGCTGCCCGGCGTTGGACCGAAGTCGGCCCAACGCATGGCGTATCACCTGCTGCAGCACGACCGCGAAGGCGCGCGCAAGCTTGGCGACGCGCTGCGCGGGGCCGTCGATGGCATCCGCCATTGCACGCGCTGCAATACATTCACCGAACTCGAAATCTGCGGAACCTGCAGCGATCCAGAGCGCGACGCGACGCTGCTCTGCGTGGTCGAAACGCCGGCCGATCAGGTCATGATCGAGCAGACGCTGACCTATCGCGGCCAGTATTTCGTGCTGATGGGGCGGCTCTCGCCGCTTGACGGCATCGGTCCGAAGGAGATTCATCTCGACCGCCTGCTGGCACGTGCTACTGACCCCGAACTCGGCGGCCCGGCCAGCGAGGTGATCGTCGCCACCAACTTCACCAGCGAGGGCGAGGCCACCGCGCACTACATCGGCGAAATGCTGAAGGCGCGCGGGCTCAAGGTCTCGCGTCTGGCGCGAGGGGTGCCGGTGGGTGGCGAACTGGAATACGTGGATGCGGGCACCATCGCCCGCGCCGTGATGGACCGTCGCACCCTGTAACGGACCATGAATCTGGCGCGCTTCGATCTCGTCACGCTGGGGCTGTTTGTGGCTGTGGCACGGCAGGGCAGTATCTCGGCCGGCGCGCGGCAATCGCATCTGGCCGTGGCGGCTGCCAGTAAGCGGATCTCCGACCTGGAGACCGCGGTCGGGGCGCCGCTGTTTTTCCGCCATGCCGCTGGCGTGCAGCTTACCGAGGCGGGGCAGGCCTGCTTCCACCACGCGCTGACCATCCTGCAGGACGTGGAGCGCATGGCCGGGGTGATGTCCGACTACGCCTCGGGTGTGCGCGGGCAGGTGCGCGTCTGTGCCAATACCTCGGCCATCACGCAGTTTCTTCCCGATGATCTGGCGCAGTTCATGCGCCAGCATCCCACCATCCGCATCGAACTCGAAGAACACAACAGCAGCGACATCGTTGCCGCTGTCATGGAAAATCGGGCCGATGTGGGCATCTTCGCCGACCGCACGCCGTGCGCGGGACTGGTGACGGTCGAGTATCGGCAGGACGAACTCGTCATCATCACGCCTCCGGGGCATCCGCTGGCGCAAAACGGCCCGGTCCACTATGCCGATGCGCTCGAATACGACTTCGTCAGCTTGCCGCAGGTGACTTCGCTGGCGGCACGGCTGCTGGAAGAAAGTAGTCGGCTCGAGCGGCAGTTTCGGCTGCGCATCCAGGTGCGGAGCTTCGACGCGATGTGTCGCATGGTCATGGCCGGTCTGGGCGTGGGGGTGCTGCCGCGGATCGCCGCGGAGCCGCACGTCAAGTCGATGGGGCTCTCGCTGGTCGGTCTGCAGGACGCCTGGGCGCGCCGCTCGCTGCTGATCGGCATGCGGGACCCGGCCGGGCTCACTGTCTCGGCGCGGCTGCTGATCAGCCATCTCTGCGGCGACCGCGCACCATTCTGAGTTCCCGAGCCCGCTTCTGAACCCTCTAGGGTTCTCCCTGATCTTTCGCATTCCGAGAAAGCCCGCTTTCCGGAATGCCGATTCCGCATCACCCCGCCACTGGGGCACACTCCGTCGAAACTACGCCAATCCACCCCAATCGGGGTCAGTTTCTCGGAGACACTCATGGCGCGACAGATTCTCGACGGCATCCGCGTTCTCGAACTGGGCCAGCTGATTGCAGGCCCCTTTGCCGCCAAGACACTTGCCGATTTCGGCGCACACGTGGTCAAGGTAGAGCCGCCCGGGCAGGGCGATCCACTGCGAAAGTGGCGCATGTTGCACGAAGATACCTCGGTCTGGTGGGAAGCCCAGTCGCGCAACAAGCAGTCGATTGCCATCGACCTGCGCCAGCCGGAGGGCCAGGCTCTGGTGCGCAAGCTGGCCAGCGAGGCCGACGTCCTGATCGAGAACTTCCGCCCGGGAACGATGGAGAAATGGGGGCTCGGCTGGGATGTGCTTCATGCCGACAATCCGAAGCTGATCATGGTGCGGGTCTCGGGCTACGGCCAGAGCGGCCCGAAGCGGGATGAGCCCGGCTTTGCGGCGGTGGCCGAGGCGATGAGCGGGCTACGCTACCTGACCGGCGAGCCCGGACGCCCGCCCGTGCGCGCAGGCTTGTCGCTGGGTGACACGATCGCCGGCCTGCATGGCGCGCTTGGCGTGCTGCTGGCGCTGTACGAACGCGATGCGCGCGGTGGCGAAGGCCAGGTCATCGACGTGGCGCTGTACGAGTCGCTGTTCAATCTGAGCGAAAGCCTGTTGCCCGAGTACTCCGCGTTCGGCGCTGTGCGCCAGCCGGCCGGGGGTGCCTTGCCGGGAATCGCGCCGTCGAATGCCTACCTGTGCGGCTGCGGCGAGTATGTGCTGATCGCCGCCAACGGCGACGCGATCTTCCGACGCCTGATGGCCGCGATGGGTCGCAACGACCTGGGCGAAGACCCGGCGCTGGCACGCAATGATGGCCGCGTGAAGCGTGTTGACGAGATCGACGCCGCGATTACCGCCTGGACGAAGACACAAACCGTGGCCTCCGCGCTGGAAGTGCTGCGCACCGCCGACGTGCCGTCTGGCCGCATCTACACCGTCAAGGACATTGCCGAAGACCCGCACTACCGGGCGCGCGGCGTAATCGAGACGGTGACATCCGCGAAGGGCCTGCAGGTGGAGGTGCCGGGCATCATGCCGAAGCTGTCGGGCAATCCCGGCGGCATCCACGATCGCGCGCCGACGCTGGGCGAGCATACCGATTCCGTGCTGGCCGATGCCGGCTTCGACGCAGCGGCCATTGCCGACCTGCGTACGCGTGGAGTGATTGCATGAGTGCCAAGATGAGTGCTGCTACGTATCCGCTGTCAGGCCCGGCGAAGGTCGAGATCAACGAAGTCGCCCCGCGCGACGGGCTGCAGATCGAACCGTTCATCGTCCCCACCGAGGGCAAGGTCGCCTTCGTCAATGCGCTGGCCCGCTGTGGTTTCGCGCGTATCGAAGCTACGTCGTTCACGTCGGCCCGCGCCATTCCCGCGCTGGCAGATGCGGAAGCCGTGATGCATCAGGTCGAGCGCGTCCCCGGTGTTGGGCTGACCGTGCTGGTGCCGAATCTGCGCGGGCTGGAGCGCGCGCTGTCGTGCCGCCCCGACGAAGTCAATCTGGTGATGTCGTCCAGCGAGACGCACAACCGCGCCAATCTGCGCATGACGCGCGAGCAGTCGCAGGCCCAGTTGCTGGCGATGATCGCGGAAGCGGGCAAGGCCGGCGTGCCTGTCAACGTGTCGCTGTCGACCGTGTTCGGCTGCCCGTTCGAGGGCGACGTCGGCGAAGCCGAGGTCATGCGCCTGGCGAGGGCGTTTGCCGATGCCGGCGCGGCGGGTATCACCCTGTGCGATACCACGGGCATGGCCTATCCCAACCAGGTGGCCGCGCTCTGCGAGACGTTCCAGCGCGCCTTGCCGAAGACTGGCCTGACGATTCACCTGCACAACACCCGAGGCATGGGTCTGGCGAACGCGATCGCCGCGTGGCAGACCGGCGTGACGCGGTTCGACGCCGCGGCCGGTGGGCTGGGTGGGTGCCCGTACGCGCCCGGCGCGAGCGGCAACGTCAGCACCGAGGAACTTGTGCACATGTTCGCGTCGATGGGCGTGGATACGGGCGTCGATCTGGACGCGCTGCTCGACGTGGTCGCGGGCGTCTCCGGTCTGGTGCAGCGCGACGTGTCCAGCCAACTCCTGCGCGCCGGCCCGCGCCTGCGCACGCATCAGCCGCCTGCGTGGATGGAAGAGTTTTTCGCCAAGGCTTGATGGCAGGCATCAACCGACAGATTTTTTGAGTCCCCCAATAAAACATACGGAGACAACCATGAAACGCACACTGATTGGTGCCGGCACACTGCTGGCTGCCGCCGGTCTGGCCATGTCCGCCACCGCGCACGCCCAGGAAGGCACGTACCCCAATCGCCCGATCATGCTCGTGGTGTCGGCCGCTGCCGGTGGCACGACCGATCTGGCCGCCCGCATGATTTCAGAGCCGCTGTCGAAGGCGCTCGGACAATCGGTGGTGGTGGACAACAAGCCCGGTGGCAATGGCACGATTGCCGCGCAGGCTGTGCAACGGGCCAAGCCGGATGGCTACACGCTGCTGGTGCAGTACTCGGGCTATCACGTGATCACGCCGCTGCTGACCAAGACTTCGTGGGACCCGGTCAAGGACTTCGCGCCGGTGGCCAACCTGCTGTCGGCGCCGCAGGTGTTGGTGGTGCGTTCCAGCCTGCCGGTGAAGTCGCTGAAGGAGCTGGTGGCCTACGCCAAGGCCAATCCGAACAAGCTCAACTACGCATCGTCGGGCAATGGGTCGCTGCAGCACGTCTCGACCGAATTGCTCAACGAGATGGCGGGTATCCAGATCACGCACGTGCCCTATAAGGGCACGGGTCCAGCGATGACCGACCTGCTCGGCGGCAATGTCGACATGACGATCACCACGCCGCCGCCCCTGATGGGCCATATCGCCGCCGGCAAGCTGCGCCCGCTCGTGGTCACGAGCAAGACCCGGCTGCCCAGCCTGAAGGACGTGCCGTCGGCGCCGGAGGCCGGTTATCCCGATCTCGACGTTTCGTCCTGGTTCGCGATGTACGCGCCCGTGGGCACGCCCAAGCCTGTGATCGACCGGCTGACCACCGAGATCGAGAAGATCATGAAGTCGGAGGCGTTCCGCAAGAAGGCCGAGGAGCTTGGCGCAGAGGCGCGCTACATGAATCCGCAACAGCTCGACCAGTACCAGCGCGCCGAGTTGCAGCGCTGGACCAAGGTGATCAAGGCCGCCGATATCCACGCGGAATGACGGGTTGGCAAGCTGCCTGAAAGGGGCGGCGTGTAGCATGGCCGCCGCCGCGTTTGCCGGGATTAGGTGTTGATCCCGATGCGCATGGCGCTTGCGTCCGCTAGCATCGCAGCAAGCCGCCATGCGGCGCGCCCCTCGATCAAACAGAAATAGAAAAGGCAGGAGAGCCATATGTACAACAAGAAGTTCTGGAAACAGGTGCTGATCGCGCTGGCGCTGTTCCTGGCTGGCTGGTTCACATTCGGCAGCGCGCAGGCGCAGGGCAAGCCGGAGAAGAGCAAGGTCACCATCGCCGTGGGGGGCAAGAACCTGTTCTACTACCTGCCGCTGACGATCGCCGAGCGCCTGGGTTACTTCAAGGAAGAAGGGCTCGACGTCGAGATCGTCGACTTTGCCGGTGGCGCCAAGGCGCTGCAGGCCGTGGTCGGCGGCAGTGCCGACGTGGTGTCGGGCGCGTACGAACACACGATCAACCTGCAGGCCAAGGGCCAGCAGTACCAGGAGTTTGTGCTCCAGGGCCGCGCGCCGCAGATCGTGCTGGTGGTGTCGAACAAGACCATGCCGAACTTCAAATCGATCGCCGACCTGAAGGGCAAGAAGATCGGTGTGACCGCGCCGGGTTCGTCGACCAACATGATGGCTAACTTCGTGCTGGCCAAGGCCGGGCTGAAGCCGTCCGACGTGTCGTTCATCGGTGTGGGCGCCAGCGCCGGCGCGGTGGCCGCGATGCGTTCGGGCCAGATCGACGCCATGGCCAACCTTGATCCGGTGATCTCGATGCTGACGCAGAAGAACGAGGTCAAGATCGCGTCGGACACGCGCACGATCAAGGAAACGCAGACCGTGTTCGGCGGCAATATGCCGTCGGGCTGTCTCTACGCGTCGGTGTCGTTCATCCAGCAGAACCCGAACACCACCCAGGCAATGACCAACGCCATGGTGCGCGCGCTGAAGTGGCTGCAAAAGGCCGGCCCGTCGGACATCGTCAAGACCGTGCCGGAAAGCTACCTGCTGGGTGATCGCGCGCTGTACCTGGCCGCGTGGGACAAGGTCAAGGAAGCGATTTCGCCGGACGGCATGATGCCGGCCGATGGCCCGCACACGGCACTGAACACGCTGCAGCAGTTCGATCCGGAGCTCAAGGGCAAGGCGATCAAGCTCGAGAACACGTTCACGAACAACTTCGTGCAGAAGGCCAACGCCAAGTACAAGTAAGACAAGCCAGTATCCGATCCGGCTCCCTCAAGGAGCCGTCTCCCAGTCGCCCGCCGCGCGCCAGCCGTCCGGCGGGCGAAAGCTTCCCAGAGTCATGCCGTCATGAGCACGCCTGCACTTTCCCTCGAAAACGTGACCTGCACCTTCGTCTCGCGCGAAGACCGCGCGCAGCGCTATACCGCTGTGCGCGACGTCACGCTATCCATCCAACCCGGCGAGTTTGTCTCTGTCGTGGGCCCCACCGGCTGTGGCAAATCGACGCTGCTGAACGTATCGGCCGGCCTGCTCGAACCCTCGACCGGGACCGTGCACGTCTTTGGCGAGCCGCTCAAGGGCATCAACGCGCGTGCCGGCTACATGTTCCAGGCCGAGGCGCTGATGCCGTGGCGCAGCGCGCTCGACAACGTGATCGCCGGCCTGGAGTTCCGCGGAGTGCCGCGCGATGAAGCGGTGAAGCAGGGCGAGGAATGGCTGCGGCGCGTGGGGCTGGGCGGGTTTGGCGATCGCTATCCGCACCAGCTATCCGGCGGCATGCGCAAGCGCGTGAGCCTGGCGCAGACGCTGGTGATGGACCCGGACATCATCCTGATGGACGAGCCGTTCTCGGCGCTGGACATCCAGACGCGCCAGCTCATGGAGAACGAGGTGCTCGACCTGTGGGCGGCCAAGCGCAAGGCCGTGCTGTTCATTACGCACGACCTTGACGAGGCCATCGCGATGAGTGACCGCGTGGTGGTGCTGTCCGCTGGGCCGGGCACGCACCCGATCGGCGAGTTCTCCATCGACCTGCCGCGGCCGCGCGATGTGGCCGAGATCCGCAACCATCCGCGCTTCGTGGAGCTGCACGCCGCCATCTGGGACGTGCTGCGCGAAGAAGTGCTCAAGGGCTACGCGCAGCAGCGCAAGGCGGCCTGAGTTTCCCCGATCGGACAACAATCGAACATGGCTTTTCGTCCCGACTCAAAAGGTATGCTGCGCGTCTGGCAGCTTCTGCTTCTTGCGGTGGTACTGATCGTGTGGCACATGGCCACGCGTTCCCAGCAAGTGGCGTTCTTCTTCGGTGAGCCGCTGATGGTGGCGCAGCGCATCTGGAGCTGGTTCATCGTCGAGCGTGATATCTACCTGCACCTGGGCGTCACGCTGCTCGAAACGGTGCTGGCATTCGGCATTGGTACCGTGTCCGGGCTGGGCGTGGGCCTGTGGCTGGCGCTGAGCCCGCTCACTTCGGCGGTGCTCGATCCCTACGTCAAGGCTGCCAACTCGATGCCACGCGTGATCCTGGCGCCGATCTTCGCGGTCTGGTTCGGTCTCGGCATCTGGTCGAAGGTGGCGCTGGCGGTGACGCTGGTGTTCTTCATCGTCTTTTTCAACGTCTATCAGGGCGTCAAGGAAGTAAGCCCGGTGGTGCTGGCCAACGCGCGCATGCTCGGCGCCAACAAGCGGCAACTGCTGCGCCATGTCTATCTGCCGAGTGCCACGAGCTGGGTGTTTTCCTCGCTGCATACCTCGGTGGGCCTGGCGTTTGTCGGGGCGGTAGTGGGCGAATACCTGGGGTCGGCGCGCGGCGTTGGCTACCTGATCCTGCAGGCGGAAGGCACCTTCGACATCAACACGGTGTTCGCGGGTATCGTGGTGCTGACTGCATTCGCGCTGGTGCTCGACTGGATGGTGACGGTGGGGGAGAAGCGCCTGATGCGGTGGCAGCCGAAGTCGGGGGAGACGGAGAAGCTCTGACGCTTGAAGCTGCGGTCTGATTTCGCCCCTCTCCCGCGAGCGGGAGAGGGGCAAACAAAAGTCCGACTCAAGGCGTGATGACGATCTTCCCGGTCACCTTGCGGGCTTCCATGTCCTTGAGTGCCTGCGGCGCCTGCTCCAGCGGATACCGCGCCGAGATATGCGGGCGGATCTTGCCTTCCTTCATCCAGCCGAGCATCTGGGCCATGTTGGCCTGGTTGGCCTTCGGTTCGCGGCGCGCGAACTCACCCCAGAACACGCCCACCAACGATGCGCCCTTGAGCAGCGCCAGGTTCAGCGGCATCTTGGGGATCTCGCCGTTGGCGAAACCCACCACCAGATAGCGGCCGCGCCAGGCGATCGAGCGGAACGCCGGTTCTGCATAGACGCCGCCCACCGGGTCATAGATGACATCCGGGCCCTTGCCGTCGGTCAGCGCCTTGACGCGCTCGCGCAGGTCCTCGGTGCTGTAGTTGATCAGCGCATCCGCGCCGTGTTCCTTGCAGACTGCCAGCTTTTCATCGGTGGAAGCCGCGGCGATCACACGCGCGCCGATGGCCTTGCCGATCTCGATGGCTGCCAGGCCCACGCCACCCGCCGCGCCCAGTACCAGCATCGTTTCACCGGCCTTGAGCTCACCACGGTCCACCACGGCATGGTGGGATGTGCCGTAGGTCAGCGTGAACGCCGCCGCCACGTCGAAGTCGATGCCCGGAGGCATCGGGACCACGGCCTTGGCGGGCGCCTTGGCCTGGCTGGCGAACGCGCCGTTGCCGAGGTAGGCGATGACCTTGTCGCCGGGCTTGACGTGCGTGACCCCCGCGCCAACGGCATTGACCACGCCGGCCAGCTCGGAGCCCGGCGAGAACGGCAGCTCCGGCTTGGCCTGGTACTTGTTCTGAATGATCAGGACATCGGGAAAGTTGACGCCGGCTGCCTTGACGTCGATGACGACCTCGCCGTCACCCGGCACGAGATCGGGCAGCGTTTCCAGGGTCAGGGAGTCGGGCGGGCCCCAGGCTTTGCACAGTACGGCTTTCATTGTGTCTCCAGTTGGAATGGGGCATGCGCGGGGGTACGCATGCGCTGCGGGCAAGTGTAGCGCAGGAAAAGCACGGTCGTTCTGTTCGAAAAATCGCTGCATGACGTCCATTCGGGCGCCGCATGTCCGGGCGCACGATGACGCTCCCGCGCCGCTTTGCTCGGGTACAATCGCGGCCATGCATATCCTCCTCGCCAACGATGACGGCTACCTCGCGCCGGGACTCGCCGTCCTCCACGCCGCGCTCGCCCCCTTGGCGCGCGTGACCGTGATCGCACCCGAACAGAACCATAGCGGGGCATCGAATTCGCTGACGTTGCAGCGGCCGCTGTCTGTCTACGAAGCTCGGGAGGGCGTGCAGAAGGGTTTTCGCTTCATCAATGGCACGCCGACCGATTGCGTGCACGTGGCGCTGACCGGCCTGCTCGATGACATGCCCGATCTGGTGGTCTCCGGGATCAACCAGGGGCAGAACATGGGCGAGGACGTCCTGTACTCGGGCACGGTGGCCGCAGCCATCGAGGGCTATCTGTTCGGGATTCCGTCGATCGCGTTCTCGCAGGTCAATCACGGCTGGGAGCATCTGGACGCCGCGGCGCGCGTGGCGCGCGAGATCGTCGAGCATGTGATCGCCCACCCGCCGACCGAGCCGCTGCTGCTCAACGTCAATATCCCGAACCTGCCGTACGAACATATCCGCGGGCACCGCGCCACGCGTCTCGGCAAGCGGCATCCGTCACAACCGGTGGTGGTGCAGGTGAATCCGCGCGGGGAAACCAATTACTGGATCGGGCCGGCCGGCGACGCGCGCGACGCGAGCGAAGGCACCGATTTTCACGCGACCGCCAATGGCTACGTCTCGCTGACACCGTTGCAGCTGGACCTGACTCATCGCGGCCAGCTCGAAAAAATCGAACAGTGGTTGGGGTGAGCGTGTCATCGCCACGCAGCTTTCAGTCGTTCACACCGAATCCCCGCGCCTGCCTGCGCGTATCCGTCAGATTGCCGTACCAGTTCAAATGAGTTCCACGCCGCGCCGATCCCGCTTTCCACTTCCGCTCGATGCGGT
Organism: Cupriavidus sp. SHE; assembly: GCF_000812445.1. NCBI lineage: Bacteria > Pseudomonadati > Pseudomonadota > Betaproteobacteria > Burkholderiales > Burkholderiaceae > Cupriavidus > Cupriavidus sp. SHE. The sequence continues at coordinate 28,202 of NZ_JWMB01000025.1, forward strand.
GGTTGAGCGCAAGCCCGCGCCAGCACGAACCGCCGGAATGCCTGCGGTCGGCAAGCGCGCGGCGTCCCCGGCGCCGGCGCCGACGGCTGTCAAGCCGCGCAAGCCGGCGGCTCCGCCGGTTGCACCGCCGCCGCCGGGCAGCGCCGTGGAAGCTCGGGCGTCCGCAGCGGTGGCTGGCGGGGGTGGGATGGCATCGGATCGGGCTCGGGCGGCATTGGCAGCACGCCTGCGCGCCGGCGGCATTCGCGACGAGCGGGTGCTTGGCGCCATTGCCACGGTGCCGCGCCACCTGTTCATGGAGCCGGGCCTGGCTTCCCAGGCGTATGAAGACGCCGCGTTGCCGATCGGACATCAGCAAACCATCTCGAAGCCGTCCGTGGTGGCGCGCATGATCGAGCTGCTGCGCGAAGGGATGTCATCCGATCACGCGCTGGCGCGCGTGCTGGAGATCGGCACCGGCTGCGGTTATCAGGCGGCCGTGCTGAGCCTGGTGGCGCAGGAAGTGTTCTCCATAGAGCGGATTCGTCCGCTGCACGAACAAGCCAAGGCGAACCTGCGGCCGCTACGCGTGCCAAACATCCGGTTGCATTACGGCGACGGGATGCTTGGCCTGCCGCAGGCCGCGCCGTTTTCGTCGATCATCCTGGCCGCCGCTGGCATGGAGGTTCCGCAAGCGTTGCTGGAACAACTGGCCATCGGCGGGCGGCTGATCGCTCCGGTGGTCGCGCCCAGTTCTGGCGCGCCCGGGCAGACCGTGACGCAGCAGTTGCTGCTGATCGAGCGCCTCAACCGGCATCGTTTTCACAGAACTGCGCTTGAAGCGGTTTTCTTTGTGCCCTTAAAATCGGGCACCATCTGAGTCGAACTATGCACAACATCGTGAAATCGGATTCTTTCGCGCGAGTCGGACAACGTTTGAGCGTCGTGGCGATCGCAGCCGTCCTGGCCGCCTGCGCCAACTCCCCCATGCCCGCCCCTGTGGTGGATCGCACCTCCACGGCCGGCGCCCAGCAGGCAGCCTCCACCGAGCCGGCGCCGCCCGGATACTATCGGGTCAAGCGAGGCGATACGCTTTACCGTATCGCGCTCGAAAATGGCCAGTCGTATCGGGATGTGGCGAGCTGGAACAATATGGCCAATGCGAACCAGATAGAGGTTGGCCAACTGTTGCGCGTGGTGCCGCCGGGTGCCGACGTGAATGCCGCGCCTGGCGTGGCAACCGCGCCGGTGGCTTCGGGTGTCGTCCAGTCCCAGCCGATCGATTCGGCCCGTCCGGTAGGCGCGCCTGTCGGCGCGACGACCAGCACGCCAGCCGCTGTAGCGGCGGCGCCTGCATCGGCCGCGGCAGCCCAGGCAGCAACGCCTTCGGCATCGGCTTCCGCGCCGGCGTCCGATATTCGCCTGGCTTGGCCGGCCAGCGGCCAATTGATCGGCAAATTTGACGAGAAGAGCAACAAAGGCATTGATATTGCGGGCAAAAAGGGCGATGCAGTCCTGGCCGCCGATGAGGGGCGAGTGATTCACGTTGGCCCCTTGCGCGGCTACGGGAATCTTGTCATCATCAAACACAATGACACGTACTTGACGGCCTACGGGCACAACGACAAGGTGCTGGTCACAGAGCAATCTACGGTCCGCAAGGGCCAAAAGATTGCCGAAATGGGTAACAGTGATTCTGACAGGGTCAAGCTGCACTTCGAGGTCCGCAAAAACGGGAAACCGGTCGATCCGATGCGGTATCTGCCGCCACAGTGAGGTTTCATGCCACGCCAGAAAACTGTCTCATCCGGAGTTGTCAGCAGGACCCGTCGTCCCAAGCAGCCGGAAGGAAAGGCTGGAGTGGCAAGACCTGACGGCGGGATCGACACGGAAATGTTCGGCGACGATCCGGCCGCCGAACTGGTACCCGTCACCGATGAGCCGATCGCGCCAGTTTCGCGTGTCGGCCTGCGCAACACGGACTTGAATGCGGACGACGCCGATCACGACGACGGCGACGAGGAAGAATCCGAAGAGGATGAGGAAGAAGCCAGCAGTGAGACCACTGCCGAGCCCGATGACTTCCGTACCGTGTTGCACACGGAACTCGCCGCCGACACGGTCCAGCATTATCTCAATCGCATCAGCATCAAGCCGCTGCTGTCCGCGCCGGAGGAACTCCATTTCTCCACGCTGGCCAAGGGCGGCGATTTTTCCGCGCGTCAGGTGATGATCGAGCGCAACCTGCGTCTCGTGGTCAGCATCGCCAAGGGCTATCTGAATCGGGGCGTGCCGCTGCTCGACTTGATCGAGGAAGGCAACCTGGGCCTGATGCACGCGATCGAGAAATTCGATCCTTCGCGCGGATTCCGCTTTTCGACGTATGCGACCTGGTGGATTCGCCAGAGCATCGAGCGCGCGATCATGAACCAGGCACGCACCGTGCGCTTGCCTGTGCACGTGATTCGCGAACTCAACCAGGTTCTGCGCGCCAAGCGCCATCTTGAAAAAGGTGGCACCGATGGCCGCGACGCCAGCCTCGAGGACATCGCTCACCTGCTCGGCAAGACGCCGGACGAGGTGCAGGACGTGCTGGCACTCAATGAACATACCACCTCGCTCGACACGCCGTTCGATCTCGACCCGGGCTCCAGCCTGCTCGATTTCCTTTCCGACGAGCATAACGCCGCACCCGATCAGGAGGTGGCCCACCGCGAGCTGGAAAACCTGATGAAACTCTGGCTGGCGCGCCTGTCGGAGAAGCATCGCTATGTGGTGGAGCGCCGTTTCGGCCTCAATCACATCGAGCCGGCCACGCTCGAGGAGCTGGCCGAGGAAATGGGTCTCACGCGCGAGCGCGTGCGTCAGATCCAGCAGGAAGCGCTGGTCAAGCTCAAACGGCATTTCGCTTCGCAAGGTGTACGCAAGGACGCCGTTCTATGACTCCTGTGCTGGTATTCGACATCGAGACGATTCCCGATGTCGACGGCCTGCGCCGTTTGCATGACCATCCCGCATCGATGAGCGACGCCGAAGTCGCCGAGCATGCGTTTGCCGCCCGCCGGGAGAAGACCGGCTCCGATTTCCTGCCGCACTACCTGCAGCGCGTGGCCGCCATTTCGTGCGTGCTGCGTCGGACGCAACGCGACGGATCGGCGGTGTTTCATGTCGGCTCGCTGGGCACGCTCGAGGATGGCGAGGCAACGCTGATCCAGAAGTTCTACGAATTGATTGCGCGCTATAGCCCGCAACTCGTGTCCTGGAATGGTGGCGGCTTCGATCTGCCCGTGCTGCACTACCGTGGTCTGGTTCACGGCGTCTCTGCGCCGCGCTACTGGGAAATGGGCGAGGGCCGTGACGACGATAGCCGCGACTTCAAGTGGAACAACTACATTAGCCGCTATCACATGCGGCACCTCGACCTGATGGACCTGCTGGCGATGTACCAGCCGCGCGCGAGCGCGCCACTCGACGATCTGGCGAAGCTGTGCGGATTCCCCGGCAAGATGGGGATGGACGGCAGCAAGGTCTGGGAAGCCTATCAGGCGGGAAAGCTGAAAGAGATCCGCGACTACTGCGAGACCGATGTCGTCAACACGTACCTGATGTACTGCCGCTTTCAGCTCATGCGCGGTGGCCTGACGCCGCGCGAGTTCGATATGGAGGTGGCACTGGCCCAGGAGACGCTGGCAGAGCTTCCCGGGGAACAGTGGATGGAATACCTGCGGGCGTTCCGACTCCAGCCGATGAGCCCGGAGAGCGAGGACGACGACTGATCTACAGACCGATCGTCAGGTGGATCGGTTGATGGTCCGATGCATCGGTCTGGCCATTGACCTCGCACCGGCGCACGTTCCCGAGCAGATCGTCCGTCACGAATACGAAGTCACAGGCGAAGGGTGGCTCCGGCCATTGTTCCTTGTCGAACAGTGCGCAGGTGGGCGCGTGCGGTTGCCCAGGATGCATATGGATCCATGCGTCGTGCCAATCCGGCGTGACGCCGCCATAGGTTTCGACCATGCGCAGATAGGCCCCATCTTCCGGCCGGCTGTTGAAGTCGCCGCACAGGATCGCCTCGCTCGGCCGGGGTTCCGGTGTGAACGGGCCCGGCCGGTTTTCCGATCGACCCGGGTGGCGCGCGTGGTCGCAAGCCTGCACATGCCAGTCGCGTAACGCTTCGGTCTGCGCCGCGCGCTGCGATGTCGAGTAATACTCCAGGTGCGTGCAAATGATGCGCAGCAGTCGACTGCCGGCCTGCACCGTGACTTCCAGTGCCACGCGGGGCATCGATGCGACATCGGGATCGGCGGGCCAGGGCAGGGCATGGCGGAAGATCTCGCGCACTGGTAGGCGAGTGGCGATTACGTTACCGAATTGGCGCGGGCTGCCGTCACGGTGGGTCCGGTCGACGCCGGGGGCGAAGATCACTTGGTAGTCCGGCAGCAGGGCGGAGAGTTCGGCCACCTGATCGGGGCCGGGGTGGCCGGCAAGGTCGCTGAAGCCGCGCGTGATTTCCTGCAGGCAGAGCACGTCGACATCGGCCATTCCACGCAGGGTGTCGATAATGCGGGCGAGATCGACCTTGCCGTCGGCCCCGCGACCCCACTGGATATTCCACGAAATCAGTTCCATAGCTTGCCCCCTTCGATGTCGGGCACCGCGACTGGACTACAATCGCGCTTCTGCAAAACAATACGACAGGTCCCACTGGTGTCTCAAGCCGTGTCTTCTCAGTCCAATCCGACAAGCCGCCCGGACGCGGCATCTGCCGCTTCCGCCGCTTCCAATGATCCCGTCGTCAAGATCGACAGCCTCGACATGGAGGCGCGTGGCGTAGGCCGTCTGGAGAACGAGGACGGCACGCCAGGCAAGGTGATTTTCGTCGAGGGCGCGCTGCCCGGCGAGACGGTGGCGTATCGCAGCTATCGCCGCAAGCCTAGCTACGAACAGGCCCATCTCGTCGAGGTGAAGCAGGCTTCCGTCATGCGGGTGGAGCCGGGTTGCCAGCATTTTGGCGTGTGCGGCGGCTGCTCGATGCAGCACCTGGATTCGCGCGCGCAACTGGCAATCAAGCAGCGTGTGCTCGAAGACAATCTCTGGCACCTGTCGAAGGTGAAGCCCGACGTCGTGTTCCGCCCGATCGCGGGCCCGGATTGGGGCTATCGCTACCGCGCCCGTCTGACGGTGCGGCACGTTGTCAAGAAGGGTGGAGTGCTGGTGGGCTTCCATGAGCGCAAGAGCAGCTATGTGGCGGACATGACGCGCTGCGAGATCCTGCCGCCGCATGTGTCGGCAATGCTGGTGCCGCTGCGCGAGTTGGTGGGCGGCCTGTCGATCCATGATCGGATGCCGCAGATCGAACTGGCCGTTGGTGCGGAGGTGACCGCACTTGTGTTGCGCGTCCTGGAGCCGCTCAACGACGCCGACAAGGACTTGCTGCGGGCCTTCGCCGATCAGCATCAGGTGCAGTTCTGGCTCCAGCCGAAGGGGCCGGACACGGTCTATCCGTTTTATCCGGCCGAGCAGGAACTGGCCTATACGCTGCCCGAATTCGGCATCCGGATGCCGTTCAAGCCGACTGACTTCACGCAGGTCAATCACCAGATCAATCGCGTGCTGATTGGTCGCGCGCTACGTCTGCTGGATGCGAAGCCGACTGACCGCCTGCTCGACCTGTTCTGCGGCATCGGCAATTTCACGCTGCCGCTGGCGACGCAGGGTGCGTCCGTCATGGGGATCGAGGGAAGCGAGGCGCTGACCACGCGTGCGCTGGCCAATGCCGAGTACAACGGGCTGGCAGCCAAGACGTCCTTCGCCTGCCGCAATCTGTTCGAGGTGACCGCCGAGGACATCGCGGCGCTGGGCCGCTTCGACCGCTGGCTGGTAGACCCGCCGCGCGAGGGTGCGCTGGCTGTCTGCAAGGCGCTCGCTGAACTGAGTCAGGCCGATAGCGACGTGCTGCCGAAGCGTATCGTCTACGTGTCGTGCAGTCCGGCGACGCTGGCGCGCGACGCGGGCTTGCTGGTGCACGAGGCCGGCTACCGCCTGGCCGGCGCGGGCGTGGTCAATATGTTCCCGCATACGTCGCACGTGGAGTCGATCGCGGTGTTCGAGCGCGACTGAATCTACGTGGCGCACCCATGAAAAAAGCCGCCCGAGGGCGGCTTTTTCGTTGGCAGATGCGGGTCAGTCGCGGCTGCCGCCTGCGATGCCGAGCAAGGCCAGCAGGTTCACAAACACGTTGTACACGTCCAGGTAGATCGCGAGCGTGGCGGTCACGTAGTTGGTTTCACCGCCGTTCACCACGCGCTGCACGTCCACCAGGATGAACGCCGAGAAGATGCCGATGGCGATCACCGACAGCGTGATCATCAGCGCCGGCAGTTGCAGCCAGATGTTGGCCAGGCTGGCCAGGATCAGCAGGATCACGCCGACGAACAGGAACTTGGCCAGGCCGGAGAAATCGCGCTTGCTCACGCTGGCAACGGTGGCCATCACGCCAAAAACGGCTGCGGTACCGCCAAAGGCGTACATGATCAGCGCGGGGCCGTTCGAGAACGACAGCGTGAAGCTGAGGATGCGTGCCAGCATCAGACCCATGAAGAAGGTGAAGGCCAGCAGCAGGACCACGCCCATGCTGCTGTTCTTGGTCTTCTCGATGGCGAACATGAAACCGAAGGCGACCGCGAGGAACAGCACGGCCGACATCATTGGGCTGCCAGCGATCATCGCGGTGAATCCAGTGACTACGCCGATCCAGGCGCCGATCACGGTTGGAATCATCGAAATGGCCAGCAGCCAGTAAGTATTACGAAGGACCCGGTTGCGGACGGCTACATCAGTGACGCTCGCAGCACTATTGCCGAACCCATAGGTATTCAGCTTGTTGTTCATGGTGACTCCTGTCATCAGATATCAGTGAGGCGCCGGGGCAACCCGGCCAGCACAGCGCCAATGTGGCATCGCGCCCGCGGATTTGCAAGGGGGCTTTGTATGGACAATATCCCCGTTCAATAGTTGTTTTCCGAAAACGCAAACATTTGACGGGGTCTACGCGCTTCCGTTCCCGTGATTTCCGGCCAATAAGTTACTCGTAGATATCTTTTTGCTTCGCGGTCTGCAGCGTTGGGCACGCCTGGAAATGCATTGGCAGGCATGTTCGAAACCGCCATGCGGTCGTGCTAGAATTGCACGTTTAATCCATTTGTAACCCCTTCATTTTTCGGAGTTTTTCATGGCGATCGAACGCACCCTGTCGATTATCAAGCCGGATGCCGTGGCCAAGAACGTTATCGGCCAGATCTACGCCCGTTTCGAGGCCGCTGGCCTGAAAGTCGTTGCAGCCAAGATGGTTCACCTGTCGCGCGGTGAAGCCGAGCAGTTCTACGCTGTTCACAAGGCGCGCCCGTTCTTCAAGGACCTGGTGGACTTCATGGTTTCGGGCCCGGTCATGATCCAGGCTCTGGAAGGCGAAAGCGCTATCGCCAAGAACCGCGACCTGATGGGCGCCACCGACCCGAAGAAGGCTGAAAAGGGCACGATCCGCGCCGATTTCGCTGACAGCATCGACGCTAACGCCGTGCACGGTTCGGACGCTCCGGAAACGGCTGCCGTGGAAGTGGCTTTCTTCTTCCCGGGCATGAACGTTTACAGCCGCTGATTGTCTCTGACATCACGACTGAACCTGTAGTCAAGTTGGAACTGCCGTCATGAATAATCTCGTCAACCTGCTCGATCTCGACGCGGACGCGCTCACTGCCTATTGCGGCGAGCTCGGCGAGAAGCCATTCCGTGCGCGGCAGTTGCAGCGCTGGATCCACCAGTTTGGAGCCAGCCACTTCGACGCCATGACGGATCTCGCCAAGTCGCTGCGCGAAAAGCTCGCGACGCGTGCCGAGATCCGCTCGCCGGCTGCCATTTCGGACAATACGTCGTCCGATGGCACGCGCAAATGGCTGCTCGATGTGGGGGCCGGCAACGCGGTGGAGACGGTGTACATCCCCGAGGACACACGCGGCACGCTGTGTGTGTCATCGCAGGCGGGGTGCGCCGTCAATTGCCGGTTCTGTTCGACCGGCAAGCAAGGTTTTTCGCGCAATCTCTCCACCGGTGAGATTATCGGCCAGCTCTGGATGGCCGAGTTCGCGATGCGTGCCCAGCTGGGTCGCGGCCCCAAGGACGAGCGTGTCATCTCCAATGTGGTGATGATGGGCATGGGCGAGCCGCTGCTCAACTATGACGCGGTCGTGCCGGCCATGCGGCTGATGCTCGATGACAATGCGTATGGCCTGTCGCGTCGGCGCGTGACGTTGTCCACGTCCGGCGTAGTGCCGATGATGGACCGTCTGTCGAAGGACTTGCCCGTGGCGCTGGCGGTTTCGCTGCACGCCTCGAACGATGCGCTGCGCGACGTGCTCGTGCCGCTCAACCGCAAGTACCCGCTGGCGGAGCTGATGGCGGCTTGTCGCCGCTACCTGGAATTCGCGCCGCGCGATTTCATTACTTTCGAATACTGCATGCTCGATGGCGTCAACGATGGCGTCGAACATGCGCGGGAACTGCTGAAGCTTGTGGCCGACGTGCCTTGCAAGTTCAACCTGATTCCGTTCAACCCGTTCCCGGAATCGGGGCTGAAGCGCTCGAACAACGAGCAGATTCGCCGCTTCGCCCAGGTATTGATGGATGCGGGGATTGTCACGACGATCCGCAAAACACGTGGCGACGACATCGACGCCGCGTGTGGCCAGCTTGCTGGCGAAGTCATGGATCGTACCCGTCTGGCCGAGCGCGGCAAGTTCGGCAAGATCACGCCACTGGTGCCGGTGGCTGACGCCGGCGCCCCCCGGGAGGCCCGTCCTGCATGACCCGTCTGATCGTTGCTGCCCTGTTCGGGCTGATGCTGTCCGCCTGTTCGTTGCCGCCTGCACCCGCCCAGGACATCAAGACCGCTTCCGATCAGACTCCGGCCGACAAGCGCGCCAGTATCAGGCTGCGCCTGGCCACGCAGTACCTCGAGGCGCGCCAGTATTCGGTGGCGCTTGACGAGGTCAAGCAGGCCATTAATATCGATCCGACGCTGGTCGACGCTTATCACGTTCGCGCGCTGATCTACATGGGCATGAACGAAACAGCCCTGGCCGAAGACAGTTTCCGCACCGCGCTGAGCATGCGTGACAGCGACCCGGATGTGTTGAACAACTACGGCTGGTTCCTGTGCCAGAACAACCGCTACGCAGAGGCGAAGGCGATGCTGCAGCGCGCGGTGCAGGCGCCGTCCATGAATGGCCCCGTCAAGCCGCTGACGAACCTGGGCGCCTGCGAGATGCGCAATGGCGACCTGATTTCGGCGCAGAAGAGTCTCCAGACGGCCTATGGCTACGACCGCAATGATCCGGCGTTGCTGACGAACCTCGCGCAGCTCAGTTTCCAACGCGGGGAGATGCCGCAGGCCAAGGACTACGTTGGTCGCGTCAACAGCAGCCGCTTTGCCAGCGCGCAATCCCTCTGGCTGGGTGCGCGCATCGCCCGCCGACAGGGCGATACCGATACACAGAACGCACTCACGGCACAACTGCGCAGCCGGTTCCCCGACTCGCGTGAGCTGACCGCATACGAGAGAGGAGCTTGGGATGAGTGAACAAGAGCGCGCCGAGAGCCAGGCCGCGACGACGGGTCACGTCGGCGGTGGCGCGACAGACTCCGACCGCGAGGCTGTTGCCCGCGAGATCGGGGCGAAATTGAAAGACGCTCGCGAGGCGCAGCGGCTTTCTCTGGAAGATATCAGTGCACGACTGAAGGTGGCAGCGTCGAAGCTCGTCGCCATTGAGTCGGGCAATGTATCGAGCCTGCCCGATGTGACGTTCGCGAAGGGTGTGATGCGTGCTTACGCGCGGACGCTCCAGGTGAATATCGATGGGTTGCTGGGGCGCTATCACGCGCAGGCTCAGGCCACGCCGGTTGCCGGGATCACGCAGCGTCATGAGGGCGCACTCAATCAGGCTTTCGACGATCGCAAGCGCTTCGGTTCGAAGGGTACTGGCGGTGGTGCCGGCGGGCGCTGGGTCTGGCTGGTTTGCGTGCTGGCCTTGATCGGCGTTGGTGGATATTTCGGCTTTGATCATGCCAAGGCGTGGGTCGAAGCCCGCAGCAAGGCCGCGGCCGAGGCGCCCAAACCGGCTGTTGTCGAGGAGCGGGCCCAGGAGCAGAGCAATAACGATGGCACGGTGAGCGCAGCGTTGCCGCCGGTGATGACCGGCAACGACTCGCCAGCACCGTCCGAGACTGCTTCGGCATCGGCTGCGCAGTCCGTGGCAGTCACGCCGGCTCCGGCTACCACGTCGGCGGGTTTGCCGATGGTCACGGGTGGAGAGGCTTCCGCTGAGGCGGCAAAGACGCCAGCTGCTACGCCGACAGCCACGGTTCCCGCTGTGCAGGGCGACAGTGCGGGTGCTGTGCAGATCCGTTTCTCGGCCGATAGCTGGTATGAAGTACGAGACCGCACCGGCAAGGTCATTCTTGGCGGTACCGCCAAGGCTGGCGATACCGTGTCGGGTGGTGGCGCGGGCGGGCCCTACAAGGTCATTCTCGGGAATGTGAAGGGCGTTGAGTCACTGACGCACAATGGTGCTGCAGTGAACTTCCAGGCGTCCAACCGGAATAATGTGGCCCGCCTGACCCTGCAGTAATGCGCTGCGGGTGGCGCGGCCAGCCATGCAAGAAAAGGTGGTAATGCAATGAACCAGAACGCTTTCCAGCCCGTGATCCCGGGCCCGCTGCCGCGTCGCGTTTCGCGCCAGGCCAGTGTTGTGTGGGGCGACAACATCGTTACGATCGGCGGCGGCGCGCCAGTGCGCGTGCAGTCGATGACCAACACCGATACGGTGGACGCCATCGGCACCGCAATCCAGATCAAGGAACTGGCACGCGCCGGTTCGGAGATCGTCCGTATCACGGTGAACACGCCGGAAGCCGCCGCGGCCGTGCCGGCGATTCGCGAGCAGCTCGACCGCATGGGCGTGGATGTGCCGCTGGTGGGCGACTTCCACTACAACGGCCATACGCTGTTGCATGACTACCCCGAGTGCGCGCAGGCGCTCTCGAAGTACCGGATCAACCCCGGCAATGTGGGCAAGGGTGCCAAGCGCGACAAGCAGTTCGCCGAGATGATCGAGATGGCGTGCCGCTACAACAAGCCGGTGCGTATCGGCGTGAACTGGGGCAGCCTGGATCAGGATCTGCTGGCACGCATCATGGACGAGAATGCCCAGCGCGCCGAGCCGTGGCCCGCGCAAAGCGTGATGGTGGAGGCGCTGATCACGTCGGCGATCGAGTCGGCCCAGAAGGCTGAAGAGATCGGTTTGCCGGCCAATCAAATCATTCTGTCGTGCAAGGTGTCGCAGGTGCAGGAACTGGTCGCGGTGTACCGCGAACTGGCGCGCCGCTGCGACTATGCGCTGCATCTGGGTCTGACTGAAGCCGGCATGGGCAGCAAGGGTATCGTTGCGTCGACGGCTGCGCTGTCGGTGCTGCTGCAGGAAGGTATCGGCGACACGATCCGGATCTCGCTGACGCCGGAACCCGGCGCGCCGCGCGAGAAGGAAGTCTACGTCGGCCAGGAAATCCTGCAGACGATGGGGCTGCGCAACTTCACGCCGATGGTGATCGCGTGCCCGGGATGCGGCCGCACCACCAGCACAACGTTCCAGGAACTGGCGGCAAGCATCCAGTCGTATCTGCGCGAGCAGATGCCGGTCTGGAAGACGGCCTACCCGGGCGTGGAAGAAATGGATGTGGCCGTGATGGGCTGCATCGTCAACGGCCCTGGCGAAAGCAAGCACGCCAATATCGGTATTTCGCTGCCGGGTTCGGGCGAATCGCCTGCGGCGCCGGTGTTCGTGGACGGCGTCAAGGTGAAGACCCTGCGCGGCGAGAACATCGCGCAAGAGTTCCAGGCGATCGTCGACGAGTATGTGCGTTCGCACTACGGTCCGGGCGCGAAACAGGCTTCACAAGAAGCGGTGGCCTGATCGATTCGGCGCCATGGCGCACGGATCGGGCATCACCGTAACAACAAATCAGACATGAGCGAAGACAAGACGAAGGCCGTCAAGGCACTGCAGGGCGTGAAGGGCATGAACGACATGCTGCCCACTGACGCCCCGCTGTGGGATATGTTCGAAAGCGCGGCGCGCAGCATGTTGCGCGCCTATGGCTACCAGCAGATCCGCACGCCGATCGTCGAGCATACCCAGCTGTTCGTGCGCGGTATCGGCGAGGTCACCGACATCGTCGAGAAGGAGATGTACTCCTTCACCGATTCCCTGAACGGCGAGAATCTGACGCTGCGTCCGGAAGGTACTGCGGCGGCCGTGCGTTCGACGATCGAGCATAACCTGTTGTATGACGGCCCCAAGCGTCTCTGGTACATCGGCCCGATGTTCCGTCACGAACGCCCGCAGCGTGGTCGCTATCGTCAGTTCCACCAGCTCGGCGCGGAAGCGCTCGGCTTTGCCGGCCCGGACGTCGACGCGGAAATCATCCTGATGTGCCAGCGTCTGTGGGACGACCTCGGGCTGACCAACGTCCGTCTCGAACTGAACTCGCTGGGCCAGGCGCACGAGCGCGCCGCGCATCGCGAGCAGCTCATCAAGTACCTGGAAGGCTTCCAGGACATCCTCGATGAGGACAGCAAGCGTCGTCTGTACACGAACCCGCTGCGGGTGCTGGACACGAAGAATCCGGCGCTGCAGGAGATGGCCGCTAATGCGCCGAAGCTGATCGACTTCCTCGGGGAGGAGTCGCTCGCTCACTTCGAGGGCGTTCAGCGGATCCTGCTGGCCAACAATATTCCGTTCAAGATCAACCCGCGTCTGGTGCGCGGCCTGGACTACTACAACCTGACCGTGTTTGAGTGGATCACGGACAAGCTGGGTGCCCAGGGCACGATCGCCGGCGGTGGCCGCTATGACCCGCTGATCCAGCAGATGGGCGGCAAGCCTGCGCCGGCCTGCGGCTGGGCAATGGGCATCGAGCGGATCATCGAACTGATCCGCGAAGAGAACCTGGTGCCGGATGTGCAGGGTTGTGACGTCTACATGGTTCACCAGGGTGAACTGGCGAACCAGCAGGCAATGATCGCCGCCGAACGCCTGCGTGACGCCGGGCTGGACGTGGTCCTCCATGCCACGCCGGACGGCAAGAGCGGGAGCTTCAAATCGCAGATGAAGCGTGCCGATGCAAGTGGCGCATCCTTTGCAGTTATCATTGGCGACGACGAAATCGCCGCGGGCACGGTGCAGGTCAAGCAACTGCGCGGCGGCAATGCGGCCGAAGGTGGTCAGCAAACCAGCGTGCCGGCCGAGCAGGTTGTCGAATTCATCATCGACGCGATGGTCGATGAGATCGAAGGCGACGACGAGCAATAATCTGCCGTTCCCTATCGCAGCACCCGGTCGTTGTCCCTGACGGCGGCCGGCTATATTCAACCTAAGCAGATAACTGCCTCGACATGGCTTACGATCTAGAAGAACAGGAACAGCTTGAGAGTCTCAAGGCCTGGTGGAAACAGTATGGCAACGCTGTCACCTGGGCGTTGATTGTCATCTTGCTCGGGTTGGCTGCCTGGAGTGGTTGGGGTTACTGGCAGCGCGTGCAGGCGCGCGATGCGTCGCTGCTGTATGAGCAGGTCACCAAGGCTGCGGAAAGCCGCGACGCCGACCGCGTGAAGCGCGCCGCTACCGACCTCGAAGAGAAGTTTGGTCGTACCGCCTATGGACCGATGAGTGCGTTGGTCGCGGCCAAGGTGCTGTACGAAGCCGGTGATCTGGCTGGCGCCAAGACCCAGCTCCAGTGGGCAATCGACCATGGCGGTGACGACTACGCGCCGCTGGCCCGTGTGCGCATGGCTGGCGTGCTGCTGGACGAGAAGGCCTATGACCAGGGTCTGGCGCTGCTCAAGGACGAGCCAGCCGCGCCTTACGCTGCGCTGTTCGCAGACCGTCGTGGCGATCTGTTGGCCGCCCAGGACAAGCGCGAGGAAGCGCGTACCGCCTATCGCAGCGCGCTCGACAAGATCGGCAGCGGTGAGGCGGCCATGCGCCAGATCATCCAGTTCAAACTCGATGCGCTGGGCGCGGCCTGAGCGGCCCCAGTTCCTCACTAAGGATTGCACCGTATGACGTCATTGCTTCGCGTAGCCGCCACCCGCACGATCGTTGCCGGCACCTGCCTCGGCCTGCTGGCAGGCTGCTCGTTGTTCAGCAAGGAAAACAAGCATCCGCCCACGGAGCTGAAGCCGATTGCCGCGACGCTGTCGGTCAAGCAGGCCTGGAAGGCCGACGTGGGCAAGGGTGGCCCGTACGTGATGTCGCCGGTGGCGTCGGGCAATACGGTTTATGTGTCGTCGAATGGCGGCACCGTGCTGGCGCTCGATGGCGCAACCGGTCAGACGCGCTGGAAGGCGAAGACCGATCTGGACTTGACGTCCGGCCCCGGCACCGACGGTACGGTGACGGCCGTGGCGGGTGAGAAGGGCGCGATCTACGCGTTCGACGCCAGCGGCAAGCAGATCTGGAAGAAACAGGTCAACGGCGAGGTGCTGTCGGCCCCGCTGGTTGGCAACGGTCTGGTGATCGTTCGTACCACCGATACGCGCCTGATCGGCATGGACGCCACGACGGGCGAGCGACGCTGGATCTATCAGCGCACGCAGACCCCGCTGAACCTGCGTGCGGCCATGGGCATGGTGTTTGCCGGCGACGGGATCGTCACCGGCTTCCCGGGCGGCAAGCTCGGCGTGCTCGCCCCGGGCAATGGCGCGCTGCGGTGGGAAAGCACCGTGTCGTACCCGAAGGGCGTCTCGGAGATCGAGCGTCTGAACGATGTGACCGGCGTGCCGGCCGTCAATGGCCGCCAGGTGTGCGCGACGACGTTCCAGGGGCGCGTGTCGTGCCTGGAGCTCGCCAACGGCCAGCCGCAATGGGGCAAGGATTTCTCGTCGCCAAGCGGGCTGGCACAGGACGATACTTCGCTGTATGCGAGTGACGAGACGTCGGCGGTGTACGCGTTCGATCGCCAGAACGGCAATGAACGCTGGAAGAACACTGAACTGCGGTACCGTAGTCTCGGCGCGCCCGTGGCCGTGGGCCGCTCGGTGGTGGTGGGCGACTTCGAGGGCTTCGTCCACTTCCTGTCGCGCGAAGACGGCAAGATCCTGGCCCGTATGAAGACCGACGGCAGCGCGGTTACCGCGGCGCCGGTCATGGCCGGTCAGACCCTGGTGGTCCAGACCCGCGATGGCGATATTTACGGCTTCGTGCCGGACTGATCGCCAGCGCACGTAACGCACCCAACGCCGCCCGTGCCCCTGTCGCACGGGCGGCGCCAATCCGGTAGCATGATCCCTGGTCGTGCCAAAAACTGCGGAATCGGGCTCAAGGCTCCGGTTCCGCCGACAGGAAAAGCGGCCAGACGTGCATAGGCACGATGGTTGTCGGATCAACATGACTCCGGAATAGCTGGGGGACGGCGCGAGCCGCCCCCTGTTTCCGTTTATTGAATGAAACCAGTTATCGCACTCGTCGGCCGTCCCAATGTAGGGAAGTCGACGCTATTCAATCGCATGACCCGCTCGCGCGACGCGCTCGTCGCCGATTTGCCGGGCCTGACACGGGACCGCCATTACGGCGAGGGCCGTATCGGCGATCGCCCCTTCATCGTGATCGATACCGGAGGCTTCGAGCCGGTGGCCAAGGAAGGCATCGTTGCCGAAATGGCCAAGCAGACGCGCCAGGCCGTGGTGGAAGCGGATGTCGTCATCTTCCTCGTCGATGGTCGCCTGGGGCTGGCGCCGCAGGACCGTGTCATCGCGGATTACCTCCGCAAGACAGGTCGCCGCGTGATGCTGGCGATCAACAAGGCCGAGGGCATGAAGTACACCTCGGTGGCTGCGGATTTCTATGAACTGGGCATGGGTGACCCGTACGCGATCTCGTCGACGCATGGCGACGGCGTGCGCGAGCTGGTCGATGAAGCCCTTGACCTGGCCGTTCAGGAGCGTCCGGAACTGGCAGATCAGGAGGATGCCGGCCAGCACGGCGTCAAGATCGCCATTGTTGGTCGCCCGAACGTTGGCAAGTCCACGCTCGTGAACACCCTGATCGGCGAAGAGCGTGTGATTGCCTTCGACATGCCGGGTACCACGCGCGACGCCATCTATGTGGAGTTCGAGCGTGGCGGCAAGCCTTACACGCTGATTGACACGGCTGGCCTGCGCAAGCGCGGCAAGGTGTTCGAAGCGATCGAGAAGTTCTCGGTGGTCAAGACGCTGCAGTCGATCGCGGACGCCAACGTGGTGGTGCTGCTGCTCGATGCCCAGCAGGATATCTCCGAGCAGGACGCGCATATCGCCGGGTTCATCGTGGAGTCGGGCAGGGCGTTGGTGGTAGGCGTGAACAAGTGGGACGGCCTGGACGGCCATCAGCGCGACCGGGTCAAGCACGACCTGGAGCGCAAGTTGCAGTTCCTGAGTTTCGCGAACATCCACTTCGTATCCGCCCGCGAGCGCACCGGCATTGGCGCGCTTTTGCGCTCGGTGGACGACGCGTACGCCGCAGCGATGATCAAGCTTCCGACGCCGCAGATCACGCGGGTGCTCCAGGAAGCGGTGGAGTTCCAGCAGCCGAAGCGCGTGGGCGTGTCCCGCCCGAAACTGCGCTACGCGCACCAGGGTGGTTCGAATCCGCCGATCATTGTTGTGCACGGGAACGCGCTGTCCGGCGTGACCGACGCGTACCGGCGCTACCTCGAGAACCGCTTCCGCACGGCGTTCAAACTCAAGGGAACACCGCTTCGGATCGAATTTCGTACGAACAAAAACCCGTACGCCGAATCGAAGGATTGACCAGGAAAAGTGACAGGTTTTGCCGCCAAGTTTCGTTTGCGTTCGTTTGGAACTGCGGCTAAATTCACGGTAGCGGGGAAACCCTGCTCGTAGATGCCAGCCTGGTACCGTTTTTGATCTTTTTTTGGCGCATCTTGCGCCAACTGGCTTGAACCGGGGATTTTCGTCCCCATGATCCATCACTAAATCTATAAATTTGGAGTGTGCCATGAGCAACAAAGGGCAATTGCTACAAGACCCGTTTCTGAATGCGCTGCGCAAAGAGCACGTGCCAGTTTCCATCTACCTCGTCAATGGCATCAAGCTGCAAGGCAATATCGAGTCGTTCGACCAGTACGTCGTCCTGCTGCGCAACACTGTGACGCAGATGGTTTACAAGCATGCGATTTCCACTGTCGTGCCGGCGCGCGCCGTCAATTTCCGCGTGGATGATTCTTCCGAGAGCTGATTTTTCCTCTCCCATGGGCGGCCGCATCTCAGTGCGGCCGTCGCATCGCGTGCCTCGGCTTATCAGCCGTCTTTTCCGCCCGGAACGGGCGAGCCCTTCCGCCGCTTCCCGCTTGCAACCTGAACCTGTCCCGAGCCTTACGGCGTCCGGGGGCGGCAGGCTGCGCCAACGCGGCCAGATTTTGTCTTAACAACGATCCCTTCGGCGCACTGCCTCCATCCGCTTGCAACCCAGAGCTACCTCCCAGACCGAACCGACCCGCGCCATCCTGGTTGGCGTCGACTTCGGCAAGCATGACTTCCAGGAAAGCCTTTCCGAACTGGCGCTGTTGACGACCACGGCCGGCTCGGTGCCTGTGCACACGCTGACCGGCAAGCGTTCGCGCCCCGATCCGGCGCTCTTCATCGGTTCCGGCAAGGCCGAGGAACTGCGGCAGGCCGCTGACGCGCTGGATGCCGATGTGGTGGTGTTCAACCACGCCTTGAGTCCCGCCCAGCAGCGCAACCTGGAGCGATTCCTGGGGCGCCATGTGATCGACCGAACGGGTCTGATCCTGGATATCTTTGGTCAGCGCGCACAGAGCCACGTCGGCAAGGTGCAGGTGGAACTGGCGCAGGTGCAGTACCAGGCGTCGCGTCTGGTTCGCGCGTGGAGCCACCTGGAGCGGCAGAAGGGTGGTATCGGGATGCGCGGCGGCCCTGGTGAGCGACAGATCGAACTGGACCGGCGGATGCTCGATGATCGCGCCAAACGGCTCAAGTCCGATCTGGCGCGCCTGCAGCGCCAGCACCATACGCAGCGCCGCGCCCGGGCCCGTAATGACACGCTCAGTATCTCGCTGGTCGGATATACGAACGCCGGCAAATCGACGCTGTTCAATGCGCTGACCAAGGCGCGGGCCTATGCGGCCGATCAGCTTTTTGCCACGCTCGATACGACCTCGCGCCGCCTGTTTCTCGACGGATTCGGCAATGTGGTGCTGTCCGACACCGTCGGGTTCATCCGGGATCTGCCGACACAGCTCGTAGCGGCGTTCCGCGCCACGCTCGACGAGACCGTGCATGCCGACCTGCTCCTGCATGTGGTCGATGCATCGAGTCCGGTGCGCCACGAGCAAATCGAACAGGTCAATCGTGTGCTCGCCGAGATCGACGCCTCGGACATTCCGCAGATCGTGGTCATGAACAAGATCGATGCGGCGCCAGAGCTGCTCGAACTCGGCCCCCGTGTCGAGCGAGACGAAGACGGTGTTCCAACGAAAGTGTTTGTCTCCGCCCGGGATGGCCTGGGGCTGGACGGCCTCCGCGAGGCCATCGTCGAGATGGCACAGTGGCTGTCGTCGCGGCCGGAGGCCCCGGCCCCCTATGATCCAAGGCTGGAAGGGCTGCAGCCCGCCCAGGATGGGGAGCCGTGGGACGTCGATGACGAACCAGATACCCGCCAGCAAGGTGCCAATTGATCGTTTTTGAACGAGAATCCCCGCCCGATTGGGGATTCTGGGCAAAAGTGATCAAGATGGCTGCTAGAATCCCTCTGATCCAAACTTCCCGGACCCGTGCTCTTCATGCCCCTGTTCCCTCGGAATCCTGACCCGCACATCGTGCCAGGCAGCCGCGCCCTGCGGTTTGCGCGCTGGCCGCGCCTGCGCGCCATCTTCTCGCTGAACGACCCCCGCTGGGGCCGCAACGGACAGGACGATGAAGACAAGGACAATAGCCGCCAGCAAAATCAGCGCCCGCAGGACGGCCCGCCCGATCTCGACGAGCTCTGGCGCGACTTCAATCGCCGCCTGAACGGCCTGCTGGGCCGCAAGGACAACGGCGGTGGTGGCCAGGGTTTCGGCAGTGGCTCGCGCCCGTCAGGCAAGGGTTCGAATGTCGGTATCGGCGTGATCATCGCCGCCGTGATCGGTATCTGGCTGGCCAGCGGTTTCTTCATGGTGCAGGAAGGGCAGACCGCCGTGATCCTGCAGTTCGGCAAGTTCAAGTACTCCACCGGTCCCGGTATCAACTGGCGTGCGCCATGGCCGATCCAGTCGGCCGAGGTGGTAAACCTGTCGGCTGTGCGTTCGGTGGAGGTCGGTCGTGCCACGTCGATCAAGGACAGCAACCTGAAGGACTCGTCGATGCTGACGCAGGACGAGAACATCATCGACGTCCGGTTCACGGTGCAATACGACATCCAGGACGCCAGCGAATTCCTGTTCTTCAACAAGACCGATCGCGGTGGCGACGAAGAACTCGTGACGCAGGCCGCGGAAACGTCGGTGCGTGAGATCGTCGGCCGCAACAAGATGGATGCGGTGCTCTACGAGAATCGCGAGCAGATTGCGCAATCGCTGGCCAAGTCGATTCAGTCGATCCTCACCGCCTACAAGACTGGTATCCGCGTGATTTCCGTCAACGTTCAGAGCGTGCAGCCGCCCGAGCAGGTGCAGGCCGCATTCGACGACGTCAACAAGGCGAGCCAGGATCGTGAGCGTGCGATCAGCGAAGGCCAGGCCTATGCGAACGACATCATTCCGCGCGCCAAGGGCGCGGCGGCTCGCCTGAAGGAAGAATCGGAGGCCTATCGTTCCCGCGTGGTGGCGCAGGCCGAAGGTGACGCGGCGCGCTTCCGCTCGGTGCAGTCCGAGTATGCCAAGGCACCGCAGGTCACGCGTGACCGTATTTATCTGGAGACCATGCAGCAGATCTACGCCAATTCGAACAAGATTCTTGTCGATGCCAAGTCGGGCAACAACCTGCTGTATCTGCCGCTGGACAAGCTGATGACGCAGGTGCCGGGCTCGTCCGCCGCGCCGTCCTCGGCAGCGGCGGGCACGAATGCGCCGGCGGTACCGGATGCGACCACGCCGGATATCCGGTCACGTGAGTCGATGCGCAATCGCGACCGCGATATTCGCTAAGGAGACCCGTCATGAATCGACTGATTTCCTTTGTCATTGGCCTGTTTGTACTGCTGGCCGTCGCTTCGTCGATGCTGTTCGTGGTCGACCAGCGCCAGTACGCCGTCGTCTTCGCTTTCGGCGAAATCAAGCAGGTCGTGCGTGAGCCCGGTCTGCATTTCAAGCTGCCGCCACCGTTGCAGAACGTAGTGTTCATGGATCGTCGTCTGCAGACGATCGATGTCGCAGCCAGCGAGCGTTTCCTGACCGCCGAGAAGAAGTCGATGGTGGTGGACTGGTTCGTGAAGTGGCGCATCACCGATCCGCGCAAATTCTTCGTGGCGTTTGGTGGCAACCTGCGCGGCGCGCAGGACCGCATGACGCAGCGTATCGACGCCGTGGCGCGTGAAGAGTTCGGCAAGCGCACCGTGGCGGATGTGGTGGCGGGCCAGCGCGAGCAGGTCATGCAGAACATCCGGGGCGGCATGGCGGAGTACGCGCAGTCGGTGGGCGTCGAGATCATCGATGTGCGCCTGAAGCGTGTGGATCTGCTGCCGGCCATCAGCGAGTCGGTCTATCGACGCATGGAGGCCGAGCGCAAGCGCGTGGCCAACGAACTGCGTTCGACTGGCGCCGCGGAAGGTGAGAAAATCCGGGCCGATGCTGATCGCCAGCGTGAGGTGGTGTTGGCCGAGGCTTATCGTGATGCGCAGGTGGTCAAGGGTGAGGGCGATGCCAAGGCTTCGCAGATCTATGCCGATGCATTCGGCAAGGATCCGAGCTTCGCCCAGTTCTGGCGCAGTATGGAGGCCTACCGCAACACGTTCCGCGACAAGGGCAACGTGATGGTGCTGGAGCCCAATTCGGACTTCTTCCGCTATATGCGTTCGCCGGGTGGCAACACCGCACCGGCCCCTTCAGGCGGCAAGAAGTAGCGTGGATGGCGCACCAGGCGCCTGATCGCGTGATTCGACAGAACCCCGGATCTTCCGGGGTTTTGTCCGGCTGGAGGGCATGAACCTTTCCCGCCTGTGTTTTTGATAGAAGAGATTCCCCATGTCCAACCGCTGGCTCCTGCCCGAAAACATTGCCGATGTCCTGCCGTCGGAAGCGCGCAAGATTGAAGAACTGCGTCGCCGAATGCTGGACCTGTTCCGCACCTATGGCTATGAGTTGGTCATGCCACCGATGCTTGAGTACCTGGAGTCGTTGCTGACCGGTACCGGGCACGACTTGGATCTGCGCACGCTGAAGCTGGTGGACCAGCTTTCCGGCCGCACGCTGGGCCTTCGCGCGGATATCACGCCGCAAGTGGCCCGCATCGATGCGCACCTGTTGAACCGCCCGGGCGTGACGCGCCTGTGCTATGCGGGCAATGTGCTTCACGCGCGGCCGGCGGGTTTCAATGCGACGCGCGAGCCGATTCAGATCGGCGCCGAGATCTACGGCCACGCCGGGTTGGAAGCCGACGTCGAGATCCAGGAGTTGATGCTGGCCGCATTGCAGGTGGCTGGTCTGTCGGATATTCGTCTGGACCTGTGCCATGCCGGTATTCTCGAGGCGCTGCTGGCGGCGTTGCCGTCGATTCGCCAGATCGAAGAGGCGATGTTTGCGGCGCTCGAAACCAAGGATGTGCCGGCCCTGCGCGAATTGACCCAAGGCCTGCCCGACACCGAGCGGAACGCGCTGCTGGCGCTGCCGACGCTGTACGGCGGTGTCGAAGTCATTGAGCGCGCCCGCGCCACGCTGCCTGCCAGCCCGGCCATCGGCCGTGCGCTGGACGAACTCGCGGCGCTTGCCGCGCAGGTGAGCAATGCGAGCGTGAACATCGATCTGTCCGATTTGCGCGGTTACCACTATCACAGCGGCGTGATGTTCACGGCCTATGTTTCTGGTTTGCCCAACTATGTGGCGCGTGGCGGCCGCTATGACAAGGTGGGCGAGGCCTTTGGTCGCGCTCGTCCGGCCACGGGCTTTTCGCTGGATCTGCGTGAAGTGGCGGCGTTGTCGCCTGTCGAGGTGCGCGCCCAGGCGATCTTCGCGCCGTGGGATGCCGATCCGGCGCTGCGTTCCGCCATTACCACGCTGCGTGCCAATGGGGAGATCGTGATCCAGTCGTTGCCGGGCCACACGCATGAACTCGACGAGTTCAATTGCGACCGGCAGTTGCAGCGCCAGGGCGCAAACTGGGTGGTGGTGCCTCGCTGAATTTCCTGGCCGGACATGCGAGCCGGCCGTTTTTGCTGCTCTCAGATGACGTTTGATGCCCGTGGTGGACTGTAATCGCCCGCATTGGACAACAATCGTCTGTCATACGCGTGCCCGAAAACCGGGAACCGTAGAACAACGAGAGTAGAATACGTTTTTAACCTTCTGACCAATTCAACATGTCCGCATCCGCAGTAGGCCAGGGACGCAATGTCGTCGTGATCGGAACCCAATGGGGTGACGAAGGCAAAGGGAAAATCGTCGATTGGCTTACCGATCATGCTAAAGGTGTGGTGCGGTTCCAGGGCGGCCACAACGCTGGCCATACGCTCATCATCGGCGGCAAGAAGACCATTCTGCGACTGATCCCGTCGGGGATCATGCGCGAAAGCACCGTCTGCTATATCGGCAACGGTGTGGTGCTGTCGCCTGAGGCGCTGTTCCGCGAAATCGAAGAGCTCGAGTCTGCCGGCCTGCAGGTGCAGAATCGCCTGCGCATTTCCGAAGCCGCTACGCTGATCCTGCCGTACCACGTGGCCATCGACAAGGCACGTGAAGCCCGCCGCGGCGCCGCCAAGATCGGCACGACGGGACGCGGCATCGGCCCGGCATACGAAGACAAGGTGGCTCGCCGCGCGCTGCGCGTGCAGGACCTGTTCGATCCGAAGCACTTCGCTGAGCGTCTGCGCGAGAACGTCGAATTCCATAACTTCATGCTGACCCAGTACCTCGGCGCCGAAGCCGTCGACTATCAGCAGATCCTGGACGAATCGCTGGCATTCGCGCCGCGCCTGAAGCCGATGGTGGCGGATGTGTCGGCCGAGTTGTACGCCGTGAATGCGGCAGGCAACAACCTGATGTTCGAAGGCGCGCAAGGCACGCTGCTCGACGTGGATCACGGCACCTATCCGTTCGTGACCTCGAGCAACTGCGTGGCCGGCGCCGCAGCGGCTGGCGCGGGCGTGGGCCCGGGTCGCCTTAACTACATCCTCGGCATCACCAAGGCGTACTGCACGCGCGTTGGCGCTGGTCCGTTCCCGAGCGAACTGTACGACAACGACAACCCTGCCCGTCAGGATGCCGTGGGCGTGCGCCTGGCCAACGTCGGCAAGGAATTCGGTTCCGTGACCGGTCGTCCGCGCCGTACCGGCTGGCTCGATGCCGCCGCGCTGAAGCGCTCGGTGCAGATCAACGGTGTGTCCGGCCTGTGCATGACCAAGCTGGACGTGCTCGATGGTCTGGAAACGATCAAGCTGTGCGTAGGCTACGAGCTCGACGGCAAGCGCGTCGATATCCTGCCGCGTGGCTCGGATGCCGTGGCCGCTTGCGTGCCAGTGTATGAAGAGTTTCCGGGCTGGAACGAATCGACCTTTGGCGTGAAGACCTGGGATGCGCTGCCCGAAGCGGCGCGCGTTTACCTGAAGCGAATCGAGGAAGTGGTCGGCATTCCGATCGACATGGTGTCGACCGGTCCGGACCGCGACGAGACGATTCTGCTGCGTCATCCGTACCAGGTCGCCTGACCCGCCTGCATTACCCCGTGAGCATGATCGTGGCGCCACGAGCGCCACGGCCTCACAGATAGTCCTCGGCCCGCGATATGCGGGCCGATGCTTTATCCATTGGCCATCGATACAAGAAAAGACGCCATGAACCTGCCAATCAATGATGACGAGAACCTGTGGGTCTCGTGGGACGAATATCATCGCCTGATCGCGCGTCTGGCGCTGAACGTGCACGAGTCGGGCTGGAAGTTCGACCAGATCCTGTGTCTGGCGCGCGGCGGCCTGCGCGTGGGCGATCAGATGTCGCGCATCTTCGATGTGCCGCTGGCGATCCTGGCCACGAGCTCGTACCGCGAGGCGGCGGGCACGCAGCAGGGCGAACTCGATATCGCGCAGTACATCACGATGACGCGTGGAAATCTGTCCGGCAGGATCCTGCTGGTCGACGACCTCGTCGACTCGGGTGTCACGCTGGAACGCGTGGGACGCCACCTGAAGGAGCGCTATCCCGAGGTGACGGATGTGCGTTCGGCCGTGCTCTGGTACAAGGCTTGTTCCAAGGTGACGCCCGATTACCACGTGACGTTCCTGCCTTCGAACCCCTGGATTCACCAGCCGTTCGAAGAGTACGACACGCTGCGTCCGCATAACCTTGCTGCCTGGCTCAAGCGCGGCAAGCGCGCCAGCCTGCAGGAAGACGATTCGGCGGCCTGAAGGCCGCCGTCCCTCCTCCCGCAAGTGCGGGAGGGTAGGGGCTCGGGGAGCGTCGGGGTTCGATTTGGTCGACCCGTGCTCCCATCCTGTCTCTCATGAATGGGAGGCGGGTGATTGTCGCGGGTGAATTCAATACCCAACCGTGAATCGCTCCCGCACATGCTTTGGCTGCTCGATCTCATCGAGCATCGCGATGGCATAGTCCTCCATCGAAATCCAGCTCTTGCCGTCAGCGGCGACAAGCAGATCATCCTTGCCAAGGCGGAACTTGCCCGTGCGCTCGCCGGGCGTGAACAGTGCCGACGGCGACAGGAACGTCCATTCGAGCTGAGATTCGCCGCGCAGGGCGTTCAGGAAATCGCGACCTGCGGATGCCTCCGCCTTGTACAGGTCCGGAAACTCCGGCGTATCGATGAGTTGCACGCCTGGCGCCACGTAGAGGCTTCCCGCGCCGCCCACTACCAGCAGGCGCTTGATGCCGGCCGTCTTGGTCGCATCTGTGATCTGTGCCGCCGTGGCTTGCAGAAACCGGACGGTGCTGATGACGACGTCGTTGCCGCGCACGGCATCAGCCAGTGCCTTGGCGTCGGCGACATCGGCGTCGCGGGTGGTGACGCCGTCACGTGTTGGCAGTTTCGATGCTTGGCGGGCGATTGCGGTGACAGCATGGCCGCGGCGGAGTGCTTCGTCGGTCAGGCGCGTACCTACGTTGCCGGTAGCGCCGATGATGGCGATCTTCATGGTCGTATCCTCTCGGAAGTGGTTGATATGAAACCAATGTGGTTACATATCCGGGCAAAAAAATCAGCGCTTGCGGCGCCGGGCGGCATGTTCGACTTCGCCGAGCATGCTGGCAATCGTGATTTCCGCGAGCGTGGCATCCATGGCGGCTTGCGCCCGATCGGCGACCACCTGCAGGGCGCCAGTGATCTCGCGACCCACCAGGCAAGCAGGATTCGGCGCGCTTTGGTGCAGCGTGATCAGCGCAGTGGTCTCCGTAGCCTGAAACACCTCGAGCAATGTGATCTGGCTGGCGGGTCGCGCAAGCATTGCGCCGCCGGTGCTGCCCATTGTCGTGGTGACGAAGCCCGCCTCCGTGAGCGCGCCGATCATGCGCCGGATGAGTGCGGGGTTGGTTCCCACACTGCCGGCGATCATCGACGACGGCACCGGTCCTTCGGCCTGCGCGAGCAGGGTGAGGATGTGAACGGCGACGGCAAACCGGCTACTAGTGCTCATACGGAAATCTCAATGTGAAACTATGGTAGTTACATATCGCCGGCGCGTCAAGCGACGAGTTGGCGTGGCAATACCGCGTGTTTTTCGTGATGGATGCTACGAGAGTGGCGAGATAATGCCGGAATCGGCACTGAAGCTGATACACTCATCCACGGCTTTGCGCCATAGAGAGAGTGAACAAAAGAGAGGAACGAGATTTGAAGGATTCGGCGACGCAAAAACAAAAAACCCGCAACGTGTGTTGCGGGTTTCTCGCCAAATCTTGGTGCCCAGGAGAGGACTCGAACCTCCACAGTGTTGCCACCGCTAGGACCTGAACCTAGTGCGTCTACCAATTCCGCCACCTGGGCAGGTGTCGAAACAACCGAAGCGGCCATTATAGCGACCGTAAAACGTTTGTCAAACAGTTTCGAGAAAAATTGAATCAGAACAACTATCCGATCCCCAGCCGGGAAGAAATCCTTGGCGTACTGAGAACTTCGGGGTCGCCCCTGTCGGCCGGCGATATCGCCAAGGCCCTGGCTGTCACGCGTAAAGAGCATGACGGCTTTCAGAAACGGCTCGCCGCGATGGAACGCGACGGCCAGATCGAACTCAATCGCAAGGGCCGCTATGAGCTGGCCCATCAACCCAATTTCGTGCTTGGCCGCGTGCAGGGCCATCGCGACGGCTTCGGCTTCCTGATTCGCGACGACGGCGAGGACGATATCTTCCTGCCCGAGCGCGAGCTGCAGAAGGCGATGCACAACGATCGCGCGCAGGTGCGCGTGGTTGGCTATGACCGCCGCGGCCGTCCGGAAGGGCAGATCGTTGAGATCGTGGAGCGTGCAAATCGCTTCGTGATCGGCCGACTGCTATCTGAAAATGGCGTGCTTGTGGTGGCGCCGGAAGACAAGCGCATTGGCCAGGACATCCTGATTCCGCCCAAGGCCCAAGGCAAGGCGCGCGTGGGGCAGGTAGTCAGCGTCGAACTGATGGAATGGCCTGATCGCTACGTGCAGCCGGTGGGCCGCGTGGTCGAGGTGATTGGCGATATCGACGATCCCGGCATGGAGATCGAGATTGCCGTGCGCAAGTACGGCGTGCCGCATCAGTTCTCGCCCGCTGCCGTCAAGGAAGCACAGGGGTTGCCCGATGAGGTGCGTCAGGCCGACCTCGATCATCGCATCGACCTGCGCGACATTCCGCTGGTCACGATCGATGGCGAGGATGCGCGCGACTTCGACGATGCCGTCTATTGCGAGCAGGTCAAGATCGGCCGTGCAAAGGGCTGGCGTCTGATCGTGGCGATCGCCGACGTGTCGCACTACGTGCGGCCGGGTACGCCGCTCGATGCCGATGCGCTGGATCGCGCCACGTCGGTTTACTTCCCGCGCCGCGTGATTCCGATGCTGCCGGAGAAGCTGTCGAACGGGCTCTGCTCGCTGAACCCGAACGTCGACCGTCTGTGCATGGTTTGCGACGCGGTGATCACGGCCAAGGGCGAACTCAAGGGCTACCAGTTCTATCCGGCGGTGATGCACTCCGCGGCACGCCTGACCTACAACGAGGTCTGGTCGGTACTGTCGAACACCAAGGGGCCCGAGGCCCACAAGCGCGCGGAGCTGGTGCCGCACCTGCAGAACCTGTATGAGCTGTTCCAGGTTCTGCTCAAGGCTCGCCGTGCCCGTGGCGCGATCGACTTCGACACCACCGAAACCTATATCGTCTGCAACGCGCAGGGCAAGATCGAGCAGATCTTGCCGCGCACGCGCAACGATGCGCACCGTCTGATCGAAGAATGCATGTTGACGGCCAACGTCTGCGCGGCCGACTTCCTCGAGCGATTCAAGCATCCGGCGCTGTACCGGATTCACGCGGGTCCGAGCGAAGAGAAGCTCAAGAATCTGCGCGAGTTCCTGAAGACCGCCGGGCTGTCGCTTGGCGGTGGCGACAAGCCGCAGGCCTCGGACTATGCCGAGGTCATGGACAAGATCAAGTCGCGTCCCGATGCGCCGATGTTGCAGACGATGCTGCTGCGTTCGATGCAGCAGGCGGTCTACAGCCCGGACAATATCGGCCACTTCGGCTTGGCCTACGAGGCGTACGCGCACTTCACGAGCCCGATCCGCCGCTATCCGGACTTGCTCGTGCATCGTTCGATCAAGGCGATCCTCGCGCATACGAAGTATCGGCCGGCCTTTATCCAGGGGACGGAGCTCAATACGCAGATCTCGCCGAAAGCGCGCCGGATGCAGGCCGCCGATGCCGAGAAGCGTGCCGAGAACGTTGCCGCGCGCGCGAAGCGCGACGAGGGCGTCTGGGACGAACTGGGGTTGCACTGCTCGGCCAACGAGCGTCGTGCCGACGAGGCATCGCGCGACGTGGAGGCCTGGCTCAAGTGCTACTTCATGCGCGACAAGCTGGGCAGCGATTTCGCTGGCACGATCAGCGCGGTGACGTCGTTCGGCATCTTCGTGCAGCTCGACGAGCTGTATGTGGAAGGCCTTGTGCACGTGACGGAACTGGGCAGTGACTATTTCCAGTACGACGAGGCGCGCAATGAACTGCGTGGCGAGCGGACTGGCATCCGCTACCGGCTCACCGATCGCGTGCGCGTGCAGGTGTCGCGCGTCGACCTCGATGCCCGCAAGATCGACTTCCGTCTGGTGCAGGAGCCGTCGGCCAAGACGCTGCGCGCCCGGGCCGGCGTGCCCGAGCAGCCGCGGGTGCCGGCCGCCCATGCGGTTCCCGCGCGCAAGAAGGGACGCCAGCTTGCCGCGTTGCTCGGTGGCACTTCGAAGCCGGAAGAATCGTTCGACGAAACGCTCGACCGCGTGATCGAAGAGCAACCGGTGTTCGAGGCGGTCATCACGCCGCTCAAGCCGCGCGACGCCCATGTCGGGCATACGCCGCATGGCCGTGGGTCGGCGAAGAAGGCGCAGTCAGGCAAGCCCGCAAAGCGAGCGGCCAAGCCAAAGCCGGCGCATCTGAAGACCGAACGGCAGCCGACGACCAAGCGCGCGCCCAAGCCCGCTGGCAAGAGCACGCGGCCGGCCCGCAAGCGCTAATCTGGCGCGTTTGAAGTTGGCCATGGCGGGTACAATGCGCGCCATGGCCAAACACAAACTCCTGATCGGCTTTCACGCCGTCAACGCACGCCTGCGCCAGAACGCGCAGAGCGTGTCCGATATCTACATCGAAGCGAATCGTCGTGACCGGCGCATGCAGGACTTCATCCGCCTGGCGGAGAGTCTTGGCGTGACGCTGCATCCGGTCGATGCCGAGCGCCTGCGCGGCATGGCCGGCACGGATCGCCACCAGGGCGTGGTGGCGCGGGCCGACGATGTTTCGCTTGCGCTCAACCTCGACGAACTCCTGGATGGTATCGAAGGCACGCCGCTGTTGCTCGTGCTCGATGGCGTCACCGATCCGCACAACCTCGGCGCATGCCTGCGCGTGGCCGATGGCGCTGGCGCTCACGCGGTGATCGCGCCGAAGGACCGTAGTGTGGGTCTGAACGCCACGGTGGCGAAGGTTGCCAGCGGCGCGGCCGAAACCGTGCCGTACATCACGGTGACGAACCTTGCGCGCACGCTGCGCGAACTGCAGGAACGTGGCATCTGGGTGATCGGCACGGCTGACGGCACTGAGAAGGCGCTGTACGACGTCGAGCTGAAGGGACCGACCGCCATCGTCATGGGCGCGGAAGGCGAGGGTATGCGCCGCCTGACGCGCGAGACTTGCGATGAGCTGGTGGCAATTCCGATGGCGGGGGGCGTCGAGAGCCTGAACGTGTCGGTGGCCAGCGGCGTGTGCCTGTATGAAGCGGTGCGTCAGCGCCGTCTGCCGCGCTGATCATGGATAGCCTCGCCCTTGAGCAGGCGCGTGGCTGGGTTGCCGAGGCCCGTCAGATCTTTGTGCTGACGGGTGCCGGGATTTCCGCGGAGTCGGGTGTGCCGACGTTCCGCGATGCGCTGACCGGCCTATGGGAGCGCTTCGATCCCGAGGAACTGGCGACGGAAGAAGCGTACCGGCGTCAACCTGCGCTGGTGTGGCAGTGGTATCAGCATCGGCGCGAGCTGGTGGCGGCGGCCCGGCCGAATCCAGCCCACCATGCGCTTGCGGTGCTGGCCCGGCTGAAGCCGATGACGCTAGTGACGCAGAATATCGATGGCCTGCACCAGAAGGCTGGCAGCGAGCAGGTGGTGGAGTTGCACGGCAACCTCTTCGCCAACAAATGGCTCGATGGCTGTGGTCGTTGCGACACCGTGCCGCCGATTCCGGGCGATCCTCCGCGATGCGCGATATGTGGTGCGATGATGCGACCTGGCGTGGTGTGGTTCGGCGAGGACCTGCCGCGAGTGGCCCGTTTCCGCGCCGACCATGCGGCCGAGTCCTGTGACCTCTGCTTGGTTGTCGGCACGTCTGGGCTGGTGTATCCGGCGGCGGCGCTGCCGGGGGTGGCGAAGGAGAACGGCGCGCGCGTGATCGTGGTGAATCCGCAGCCGTCAGCACTGGACGAGACGGCGGATATCGTACTGGCCGCGCCGGCGGGTGAATGCCTGCCGTTGCTCTGGCCGCAGGCAGTCTGAGCGACTGTTCGACTGCGGATCCGCGGCTCCCTCCAAGGTGTTGGATAGCGCCGCGATCCCGACTCAACCGGCCAGTTCGCCGACGAGTTTCTCCAATTTCACCGCATCGGCCGCAAACAGGCGGATACCTTCGGAGAGTTTCTCCGTTGCCATCGCATCTTCGTTGAGTTGCCAGCGGAAGGCGGGTTCATCTGCGGCGATTCGCGCGACGTTGCCGGCCTGTGCCTGTTCCACGGACAGCTTGCGCGCAACGGCACTCTGTCCGCCTGCAAGCTGCTCGAGCAGTTCCGGACTGATCGTCAGCAGGTCGCAGCCTGCCAGCGACAGGATCTGATCGGTGCCGCGGAAGCTGGCGCCCATGACCTCGGTCGCGTAGCCGAACTTCTTGTAATAGTCATAGATCTGGCGCACGGAACGCACGCCAGGATCGTTTTCGCCGCCGTTCGCCACGGGGTCCCATTTCTCGCCAGCCTGCTTCTTGTACCAGTCGAGGATGCGGCCCACGAACGGGGAGATCAGCTGCGCGCCGGCCTCGGCACAAGCCACTGCCTGCGCCAGCGAGAACAGCAGCGTCATGTTGCAGCGGATGTTCTCGCGTTGCAGGACCTCGGCAGCGCGGATGCCTTCCCATGTCGAGGCAATCTTGATCAGCACGCGCTCGCGTGCCACGCCACGTTGCTCGTACAGGCCGATCAGGTGGCGCGCCTTGGCAACGGTGGCCTCGGTATCGAACGACAGACGGGCGTCGACCTCGGTCGACACGCGGCCGGGCACGATGGCCAGGATCTCGCAGCCGAATGCGATCAGGAGCTGATCCATGACGCCATCGAGCCCCGAATTGCCGTGGTGATCGCGCACAGCCTGTTCCAGCAGCGGGCGGTATTCCGGCTTCTGTACTGCCTTGAAAATCAGCGACGGATTGGTGGTCGCGTCCTGTGGCTTGTATTGCTTCATCAACTGGAAGTCGCCGGTGTCGGCCACTACCGTGGTGAACTGCCTCAGTTGTTCAAGCTCGTTCATGATTGGGTTCCGTCGGAGGGAGAGGCCATTGTAACGGCGTGGCGCGTGGCGTAAACGTCGGAGATGGGGAACCAATCCGCTACACTACGCGTTTCCCAACGCTTTTCTGGCTGTAGTCATGACTCAGGATGAACTCAAGGCGCTGGTCGCGCAAGCTGCCGCTGACTATGTGAAGCAGGAAGTGCCCGAAGGCGCCGTTCTTGGCGTGGGCACCGGCTCCACCGCCAATCTCTTCATCGACGCCGTGGCGGCGTTCAAGGAGCGCTTTTCGGGCGCGGTGTCGAGTTCCGAGGCCTCCACACGCCGCTTGCAACAGCACGGTTTCAATGTGCTCGATCTGAACGAGGTCGACAGCATTCCCGTCTATGTCGACGGCGCTGACGAGATCGACAACTCCGGCGCGATGATCAAGGGCGGCGGCGGTGCGCTGACGCGCGAGAAGATCGTTGCCTCGGTGGCGGACCGATTCGTCTGCATTGCCGACGGCAGCAAGCTCGTGCCGACGATGGGCGCGTTTCCGCTGCCGGTCGAGGTGATCCCGATGGCACGCGCGGCGGTGGCCCGTAGCCTGGCGGCACTAGGCGGTCAGCCGCGTCTGCGAATGACCAAGGAAGGCGGCATCTACAAGACCGACAACGGCAACGTCATTCTGGATGTCTCGGGCCTGAAGATCGAGAGCCCGAAGGCGCTGGAGCAGCAAATCAACCAGCTACCTGGCGTGGTGACCGTTGGTCTGTTCGCCCTGCGCGGAGCAAATGTGCTGTTGCTGGGTACCGAACAGGGCGTGCAGCGCTCGGATTACTGAATCGCATGAGCGTCGTATGAGTGGAAGGCCGGGCGGCCATGGTCCCCGGCTTCGACTGCCTCACGCGGTGAGCCCATGCTCCACCGCGTAGACGGCCACTTGCACGCGGCTGGCCAGATTGAGCTTCTTCAGAATGTTCTGCACGTGAATCTTGACCGTGCTCTCCGCCACGCCCAGCTCGCGCGCGATCATCTTGTTGCTTTCGCCGCGTACCAGTCCGCGCACAATGTCCCGCTCACGCGCCGTCAGAGGGGTCGCGTCGCCACGCTCTAGCAGGGCAGGTGCGGCCGCCGGAGCCTTGAATTGCTGCACGAGCTTGGCGGTCATCGTGTCGGAGATCACCGGTTCCCCTGCGGCAGCCCGCCGGATCGCGCTCGTCAGCGCTTCGGTCTCGATGTTCTTGATCAGGTAGCCCCGCGCGCCGCTGCGCAGGGCGCTGGCCAGTTCTTCTCCTTCCTCGGATACCGTCAGCACGATCACCGCGCATTCCGGCAGATCCTCCGTCAGCAGTTGCAGGGCTTCGAGTCCCGACAGGCCCGGCATATTCAGATCGAGCAGAATCACGTCCGGTCGATGCTGCTTGGCCCGCTTGATGCCTTCCACGCCATCGGCGGCTTCGTCGACCACTTCGAAATCGCTCTGCCGCTGCAGCAGCGCACGGACACCCGAGCGGAACAATGTGTGATCGTCGATCAGTAGGATACGGATGGTCATTGGGAAGACTCCTGCGCCGCCAGCAATTCGTCTGGATGCGGCATGGTTTCGCCGCGCGGCAATGATAGTGCGACGCGGACGCCAGCCCCTGGGCGGGCGTCGATCGTCAGGGTCGCGCCAAGCCGCGATGCCCGTTCCTGCATGATGTGCAGACCGACGTGCGCGCTGTCCTGGCCGTCGAATTCGGAAGGATCGAATCCTTCGCCATCGTCCTGGACGACGAGTTGGAAGTCGCGCCCCTGCGTGAGCGAGATCGTGACATGCTCGGCCATCGCATGTTTGCGCACGTTCGACAACGCCTCCTGCAGGATGAACAGCACCTGTAGCTGCTGCTCCGGCTGCAGCGGCGGTCCGCTTCCTTCGATGGTCAACCTCGCGTCCGTACGGCATTGACGGCGGAAGCGCGCGACGGTGTCCTCCACCGCTGGGCGCATGTCGCCCGTCGTCAGCCGGGAGCGGAAGTTGTGCAGCAGTTCGCGCACGTCCTGGTAGCTTTCTTCCACGCCGTGTCGCAGCAGCGGCACGATCTCGCGCGTTTCCGCATTGTCGTTCCGTTCCACCGCATCGCCGAGCAGTTGTACCTGAAGGTTCAGGAAGTTCAGGCCCTGCGCGATGCTGTCGTGCAATCCTTGCGCCACGAGATTGCGCTCTTCGACGACCGCAAGCTGGCGCGCGCTGGCGGCAAGCCGCAGATGCTCCAGCGCCGTGCCAAGGTGGCGGGCGAGGGTTTGGAGCAGTTGACGATCGGAAGGTGGCAGTTCGCGCGGATTGCGGAAATGCAGGGTGAATGTGCCGAGCGTGCCGCGTGGAGAGTCGAGCCGGAACGCCGCCATGCCCCTGAAGCCTTCGCGGCCACAGGGAGATTCCTGTGTTTCGGAGCCCTGACGCACGAACTGGCGCAGGTCCGCCACAGTGATCATGCCCGCTTCAGCTGCGGCCCCGCAGTGGCAGTCATGAATCGCGCTACAGCGGCTGCTCTCCGCAAGTGCGTCCGAAAGTCCCACCGAGGCAAGTCGGTGGAGCTTCCCGTGCGCAGCATCGATTACACGAATGGTCCCGCCATCGGCCTCGAACTGGCGCATCACACGCTCCAGGAATCCGCGTGCCATCGCCTCTGCATCACTGGCCCGATTCAGGAAGGCGGTCATATCGTAGAGGGATTCCAGATCCCGATTCTGCCGCGCCAACTCAGCAGTCTTGCTGTCCACGCGTGCCGCCAGGTCCTGATAGAGCTCCTGCAGCTCGTCGGCCATGCGGTTGAAGCCGGCGTTGAGTGTGCCGAATTCATCACGTGTGGCGATGGGTAAGCGCAGCGAGAACTCGCGGGCAGCCATGCGCTGCAGGCCATCCTGCAGACGCAGCACGGGCAGAATGATCCAGAGATAGAGCAGATAGATCACGGCGACCGTGCCAACGCACGCGATGATCGCAAGGCTTGCCTGAGAGAGTCGCAGTAGATCGGTTTTGCTCGCGTTATCGCGTTCGATCAGTTTTACCAGGCTGTCGGCCTCATTGACGAATACCGGCAGGGCATCGATGTAGGCCGTTGCAGGCGTGGTGCTGACGGTGGCAATCGCAAGCGGCTTCAGGCGCTGCTGCCAGTCCGCGACGACGAGGTCGAGTTTGGCCCGGATCGCGGGTTCGTCGGGCAAGAATAGCGGCCGGGCCGGATTGCCACGGCGCAACTGCGCGAGCGTGGTGTCTAGCGCCGCGACTTGCCCTGCCAGATCGTTGGGACTGCCGCTCTGGGCACGGGTCAGTTCAATGGCGACCCGGTTCGCGCGCATCCGCAGGCTCCCGGCGTCGTTGATGGCTGCACCGGCTCCTTCCAGCTTCCAGGAGAGATACAGCGTGCCTGAGATCATCCCCAGCACCACCATCAGCGACGCGAACGACAACAGAATGATCCGGGTGGACAGCCGGTGGCGCAGTGGTGTCAGCCGGACCGCTTCCGGCACGTGGCCGTTGTCAGGCAGGGGGGCGGTGGTATCTGGAGTCGTAGGGGCTAGCATTGGGAAGGTGCGGCCCGGCGGGTGATATTGCAGGGTGATACTGCAGTATGAGTGGGGACGGGCAGCCCTGCCGCGGATTGTGCCAGCGTGTGATGGTGGCTCTACTGAGCTAGATCAAGGGAGTCTTTGGTTCCAATAGGCTCAACGGGGCACGTGGTATGTCAGCGAGTTTTGGTCCCGATCAAATCCATGCCGTTAACGTGCCCCTAGCATCGTTGCCATATCAAACCATGAGATCGAGAGAACGACATGTCCACGACCATCACCACGCTGGTGCGGCAACACCGTGATTGCGACGAAGCCATCGAGCAGGTTGAAGCCTGCGTGCGCGCGAAAGACTGGGATGCCGCAGCCGGTGCGTTTGCGCGCTTGGAATCCGCCCTGCAGGGCAATTTCAGTACCGAAGAACAGCGCTTGTTTCCGGCGTTCGAACAAGCCGTGGGGTTCAGCAATGGCCCCACCGCGGTGATGCGTCATGAACACGATGAGGTGCGTGGCCTGCTGGACAACGCGCGGGAATGGCTGGAACTGAAGGATGTTGCCGCGCTGGCGGCCGAACTCGATACCCTGGTTGTTCTTCTGCAGCAGCACAACGTCAAGGAAGAAAATGTACTGTTTCCGATGTGTCAGGCCCAGGTGAAGGGGCTGGACACGCTGTTGGCGGATTTCGCGTCGGGACCAGCCGCTCACCCTTGAGACCTCGAATCGCGCCATGGTGAAAGCCGTCAACCTTGACTACGCGAGTGCACCGCGTCCCGGCCTGGTGTTTGGCTGCCTGATGCCTGCGCCCTGGCTTGGCGTGGTAGCTGGCTTGCTGCTGCTACTCGGGCCGGTCGACGCGCTGCCGGACCGCTTTGCGCCATTGGCATTGGCGGCCGTCCACGCACTGGCGCTAGGGATGTTGTTGCCGGTCATGCTCGGCGCCTTGTTCCAGATGATGCCGGTCGTTGCCGGGGTATCCGTTCCGTTCGCGGGCTTGGTGTCACCATTCGTCGCCGCAGCGGGCGCCGGGACCGCCGCCGCGCTCGCGGCCGGATTCCTTGGTAGCGGCGTCACGGCATTTCGCTGGGCCGTCGCGACCGGTGGGACGTTCCTGACGCTCGCAGGCCTCTTGTTGCTGGCGGCGGGCCTCAGGGTCGCCGCAGTCGATGCAACCACGCGAACGTTGGCATGGATCGGCGCTCCGTTGATCGTTACGGCACTGGGCGGTGCGGCGCTGGCTGGCCTGTTCGGCGGCATGTGGGCGGTGGCCCCCGAACAGGTGCTGGCGCTGCATGTCGCCTGGGGGCTCGGCGGCTGGCTGGCGGCGCTGGTGAGCGGCGTAGCCACCACCGTACTACCGATGTTCTGGCAGACGGAGCGTCTGCCGTCCTGGCTCGAACGCTGTTTGCCTTATGGGCATTGGCTACTGCTGCTGGTCTTCAGCATTGTCGTGATTGCACGGCCGGGCGGTGCGGTTGAGCGCTTCGCGCTCGTGCCCTGGCTGCTGTTTGCCATGGTGCTTGGCACCTGCGCATTGAAGGCCGCATGGCGAGCGAGGCGGCGACATGACCCACAGTGGGTGCTTTGGCCAGTGTCCGCCCTGAGCCTGCTGCTGGCTGCGTTGCTAACGACTGCCAGCGCTCTGATGCCGAATCAGATGCCGGCTGCGGCGCAGTGGTGCATCGGCGTGCTGGCGCTGGTTGGCGGTGGGGTGCTGCCCGTGAACGCGATGCTGGGCAAGATCGTGCCATTTCTCGTCTGGTTGCATCTACGCCGGCTGTTGCCGCCACGCGCGCGCGTCCCGGCGATGCAGGTGATCATCTCGCCGGACAGTCAGAAGAGGCAGGGGTGGATGGTGCTGGCGGCATTTCTGGTGCTACTGGCCGTGCCGCTGGCGCCGGGGTTGCTGGCGAAGGTTGGCGGTGTACTGTTCGCCATCACGAACGGATGGCTGGGCGTGCAATTGCTGCGTGCCTTGCGCTGTATGCGTGTCATGCGCAAACAGGGTGGGCTGCCACCACGGGTGGCGGCAGCTGTGGCGGAACATGGTGTTCCGCCGAACTGAGCATCAAGCCATGCTGACGGCGCGGGCGGTATCTTCGGTCAGGTCCGCCGGCTTCTCGCCTGTCAGCAGATAGTGCATCAGGTCCGCAACCGGACGGATCGCCTCGCCGAAGGGTAGCGTGCCCTTGCCACGGAAGAACAGGCCACGCTCCACGTCGCCGCGCACTGCCTGCGCCAGCTTGAGATCGATGCAGAACTGGCCGATACGGGCGATACCATCTCGCAGGCCACAGGCCTGCAGGCAATCGAATCCTTCCAGACAATCGCGCGTTTTCGCACGGCGCTGCAAGCGGCTCTCTGTAGACAGGTACTTTGCCAGCCAGGGCGTCAGCACGGCACGGGCGGGCAGACCGGCTACGCTCGTGAATTCGCGCAACGTTTCTGGGCGCGCAGTGGCCAGTACGTGCTTGAAGGCTGGATGCGCGTCGGATTCCTCTGTGACGGCGAAGGCGGTGCCGACCTGCACCGCAGCGGCGCCTTTGTCGAGCCAATGCCGGATCTTGGTGTGGTTGTTCATGCCGCCGGCAAGAATCAGCGGGATGCTGCCCCACGTCAGGCCCAGCGTCTTGAACAACTCGCGGCACTCGTCCAGCACACGGTCGAACGAAAAGCGGTCGTCGCCAATATCCTCGATGGCTGACGCACCGAGGTGGCCACCCGCATGGGCGGGATGCTCGACCACGATGGCGTCCGGCAGTCGGCCTTTCTTCATCCAGCGGCGGATTACCAGCCCGATGCCACGCGATTCCGAGAGGATCGGAATCAACGCAACTTTCGGGTGGTCGGCGGCGAGATCGGGCAGGTCCAGCGGTAGGCCGGCACCCATGACGATCGCGTCGGCGCCGCTCTCGCAAGCCTGGCGAACCAGTTGCGCGTGCGAGCCGACGGCCTTCATCACGTTCACGGCGATCAGGCCACGTCCTTCCGAGAGTTCGCGCGCGGCGCGGATTTCGCGGTCCAGCGCCACCAGGTTGGCGGCCTCGATGCGTGCCTTGTCACGCGTACCGGCGGTTTGCGCCATCAGGTCGGGATGATGGTGGCGCAAGTCGATACTGGCAATGGTGCCAACGCCGTTCTGACTGGCAACGGTTCCCGCCAGCCTGTGCGCCGAAATGCCGATGCCCATGCCGCCCTGCACGATCGGCAGCAATCGCCGGCCGGCCAGCGTCAGCCAATGCTCTGTCATGTTGAGTTCACCTTGTATGCGTAGTAGTGACGGGCAAGCGTGGCACAGGCTCCGTGTCCCACTCTTGTCGAATATCAAAGTAGATGCTGGCGCGTACGATCGGCGTAGCTCTGGGGAACTACGCGTGGATCAAGCGTTGCTCGGCGATGTCGCTGAACGGTCGTTCGCGTACATTGCCGCACGTTTCATCGAGCCTGGCCGAGCCCCGATGGACGCGGCCGAGCGCATCGATCAGAAGGATGCCAGCGCCCTTGGCCTTGCTGGCGCACGCGATACGCTCGCGAATGGCCGCCAGATGGTGTGGGACGCGTGTTGAGACCCAATGCAGCAGATAGGCGCTGCTGGCCGCGTGCTGGCTGGTGACGAAGTCGCCTGCATTGCCTTTCTGCGCTCGCATCCACACATAATCGAACAGCCACTCGAGCGAAGCACGCGTCATGTCACGAAGTGATGTGTTCTGGGTGAAGTCGTGCGCGCAGTCCGCAGGGCAGGGCTGAGAGAGATGAAACCTGTCGATACGCTCGCTGTCCGCCAGGGCCACCACCGCGGGCAACTCCGCCGCGTTCATCGGGTTCAGTGCCATGCGCATCCCGACTCTCAGATGGGCGTTGCGGGCAGCGCGCAGGCCGCGCAAGGCGCGTTGGTAGGCGTGGCGGGAGCGTTGCACATGGTTGTGCGTGTACTGCAGACCATCGATCTGGATACCGACGTAGTCGAGACCATAGGCGGCCAGCTTGACGGCGTTCATGCCTGTCAGGCGGCTACCGTCGGTGGACAGCAGCACATTGAGGTCCAGCTCGCGGGCCCGGGCGATGATTTTGAAGAAATCGGAGCGTGCCATCGGATCGCTGCCGGAGAGGATCAGCGAGCGGACCCGGGCGAGATGGAGTTGCTCGAGCAACGCCAGGGCCTCGGTGGTATCGAGTTCGGTGCCGGTGCCGGCCGTGGACGGGTCGTGCGCACACGGATGCCAGATGACAACGGGGCTTTCGTCATTCCGGCGATCGCGAGGCAGTGCGGAGGTTGGCGCGCCGTCACACAGCGCTTCCATGAATCGGGACACGCGAAGCATGATCAGACGTTTCCTGTGGCTGGCAGCC
This sequence comes from Cupriavidus sp. SHE, assembly GCF_000812445.1. Lineage (NCBI taxonomy): Bacteria > Pseudomonadati > Pseudomonadota > Betaproteobacteria > Burkholderiales > Burkholderiaceae > Cupriavidus > Cupriavidus sp. SHE. The sequence goes on from NZ_JWMB01000025.1 coordinate 67,539, forward strand.
GAAGACCGGTTTTCTTGAGGATCCGGGTCGACCAGAGTACGTCGTGGGCCCGGCAGGCACTACCCAACAGCGCGGCGATCCGGGCGACGAGTTCCTGTGCTTCCTCCCGCGTATGCGCGTGGACCATCGCGAACAGGTTGTACGGCCAATCCGGGGTGTGGCGCGTGCGGCGGTAGCAGTGACTCACGAACGGCAGCGCGCCAACGCGTTCGCCGAGCGTGTCGATATATGCGTCGTCAACGTCCCAAACGGTCATGCCGTTGGCCCGCCAACCCAGCAAGTAGTGATTGGGCACCGCGCCGATCCGGCGCAAGGTGCCATGCGTTTGCATGGCTTGCAGCCGCGCAATGACCTCGCTTTCGTCGATGCCGAGCGACGCGCCGATGGCGGCAAAGGGTTCAGGCACGAGTGGCAGCCCTTGTTGCGTGGCGCGAATCAGTGCGAGGTCGAGCGAATCGTGGGTCATGTCGGGAGATGGAGGTGCACGAAGTACTCGCGTTCCTTTGGAAACGGCAGGATCTTCACGCCCGCAGCCACCTCGATGCGTTCCAGGGTGGGGGTGACATCCTCCGCGCGCGCGACGGCCAGCACGAACCAAAGGTTCAGATGATGTGTGCGCTCGTAGTTGTGGGCGACTTCGGGAAAGGCATTGATGGCTTCGATCACGGCTTCCAGGCGATCGGCGGGGGCATGGCATGCGCAGAGCATGAAACGCCCCCCAACGCGCTCTACCTGGTACATCGGCCCGAACCGCGTCAGGATTCCCGCATCCAGCAGCGCCTGCAGCCGGCCAAGCAACGTGCCCTCGTCGATGCCGAGCGACTGCGCCGCATCGGCGTAGGGCCGAGGCGTAATAGGCAGTCCAAGCTGCAAGGCGTCGATGATGCGGCGGTCCAGGTCGTCCAGCGTCATGGTCACATCCCGAAGCGCTGCGCGCGCGAGGTGAAGAAGATGCCGCTCGGATGGTCCGCCGGCAGCGTGGTCAACTGCTCGTAGGTAGTCGTGTCGTAGACCACCACGCGATTGTCGTCGCGGCACGACAGCCAGACTGCCTCGCCCTTGGGCGTGAACTCCATGTGCAGCACGCCACGGCAAGGCTTGAGCGTGCGCACGACCTTCCGGGTGGCTGTGTCGATGACCTGGACGGTTTCGTTGTTCGGGAAGGCGAAGTTCACCCAGACCTGTCGTCCGTCCGGCTGCGCCATCACGAACACCGGCTGGCCCGCAACTTCGACGCGTCCGGCTTCCTGCCAGGCGTTGGCGGTATCGGCGATGAGCACTTCATGTCGCCCGATGGCAGGCAGCCAGGCCTTGCCCTGCGCCATGGCCCAGCCGCGCAGGTGCGGCATCTTGTAGACGGGCAGCGGTGCGGAGCCACGACCGTAGCCGGACAGGACATGCCGCGCGGCTGGCGGGGTTTGCCACAGGTCCACCAGCGCCAGGCCATCCTCCCCGAACAGTCCCGCCAGATACCAGCGGCCGTCGGGCGTCACCAGCCCGTCATAAGGCTGCTTGCCTGCCGGCAGCTTGGTGACCTTGGGGTGGCGAGGGTCGGCCACGTCGATGATCCAGATCTCGCCGGCCTCGAACAGGCTCGCCGCCAGCCGCTTGCCGGGCAGGTCGGCCAGACCGACAACCTTCGAGCGTCGCCCGTCAGGGCCGATGGCGGGGATGTCGGCGAGCGGTTCGAGCGTGGCGGCATCGAACAACCGGATGCCACCGGGCTCGTAATTCTGCGCGGCCACCACGCGGCCATCCTGGGTAATAGCGCCGCCGATGCTGTTGCCTGCCTGGATGGTACGGTGGGTCACCTTGGCATTCAGCAGGTCCACGCGGGTCAGGCCACCGTCACGGCCGAAGACGTAGGCGTATCGGCCGTCTCGCGCGAAGACCACGCTGGCGTGCGACAGGTCACCGAAGCCATCGATGGTGGCCAGTCGGGTCATGCCCGAGGTTTCCACGACCTGGATGCGGCCGGCTGCGCGCTCGACCACGACGCCCAGATCGCCGGTGCCACGTACTGCGGTGGCGCAGCCGGCGAGCAGCGCGCTCAGTGCCAGCACGACGGGAAGTGCGGTGCGGCGCATCATGGTTTCGGTACGGCGGGCACTTGCCCGGATTGGAGTCGATCGATCAACCATCGTGCTTCGTCCTGTGTCATGAATGGTTGCCACGGCGGCATGGCGGTTCCCGGCCTGCCCTGAAGCACCGTGGCGACGAGTCCGTCGCGTGGTTTGTCGGCTAGCGCCGCAGCCGTCAGCGGTGATCCGAGCCCTCCCTGCAGCGTCATGCCATGACAGGCGCCGCAGTCATCGCGTAACAGGCGGAAAAGCTCGGCTTGTCTGGCAGGCGCCGGGGCGGCTGCGGGTGGCTCGGCGGCGATAGCCGTGGCGGTCATACACGAAAGGATGGGAATGCAGATCCAGCGCAGGGTTGGCATGGGGTCGCCAGCAAGTGGGGCAAATGCCGACATCATTATTAAGAACCCAGTATTTCGGCTTGACCGCTGTCAATGCTGGGGCGATTCGGCGGTTGACGATGCGGGCGCGCGTCTAGTGTGAGAGGGCAGACCAGCGGCAGAAAATCGTCTGCCCGTTCCGAGTAGGCCAGCAGCGCGCCCGCCTGGAGGTCGAAGTACCAGCCGTGCAGCGTGAGCGCACCGCGCTCGCAGGCCTCGCGGACGAATGGAAAACTCTCGAGATTGCGCAGCGACACCAGGATCGCTGCTTGTTCGCATGCGCGCTGCCGTTCCGCGTGACTGGCGTTGGGCAGCGTCTGCTCGACCATGCGCCGGGCAGGACCTGCAATGCGGACCCAGGGCCCGATAAAGTCCTGCGGCGCGTTCGTATCGGCGTCTTGCGGATGGGCCAGCAACGCACGGATGCCGCCACATCCAGCGTGGCCCATGACGATGATTCGGGCCACATGCAGCTGCTCCACGGCGAACTGGATCGCCGCCGAGACACCGTGGAGCCGCCCGCTGGCGCCATCCCCGCACGGTGGCACGAGGTTGGCGACATTGCGTACCGTGAACAATTCTCCCGGGTCGCAGCCAAGCAGCAGGCCCGGGTCCACGCGCGAATCGCTACAGCCGATCAGCAGCGTCTGAGGGTTTTGGCCCGTGCGCAGGGCATCGAAGAGTTCCGGTCTGGCCTCGAAGTAGCGCCGCTGGAACCGTTCGAAGCCCTTGAGCAGACGTTCGATCTCGTGCATGGGACATGGCCTTACCGGCCCCGGACGAGTTGCCAGGCGCGTCCCAGGTAGGTCACCGAGGCAAAGCCGCTCCAGACGTGCACCAGTCGCGTGAACGGGAAGATCGCGAACAGCGAGATGCCCATGAACAGGTGCGCCTTGAAGAGCAGCGGGGCCTCGGCCACATAGCTGGCCGCATCCGCGCGCAGCGTGACGATGTGCTGTGCCCAGGTCATCAGTTGCACCATCATGTGGCCGTCCATGTGGCTGGCCGACTCGAAGATCGTCGACAGACCCAGCAGCAGCGTGACCAGCAGCCACAGCAGCAGGACCTTGTCACCGAAGCGCGTGACGGCGGACACGCGTGCGTTGGTCAGACGACGATGCAGCAGGATCAGCAGGCCGGCCAGGCACATCGTGCCCATGACGCCGCCGGCGCTCATAGCGATGGCCTGCTTGAGGCCATGCGACACGCCAAGCGTGTCCCACACCACGACCGGCGTCAGCAGGCCGACGAGATGGCCGAAGAACAGGCCAAGGATGCCCACGTGGAACAGGATGTTGCCCGTGCGCAGGTTACCGCGATAGAGCATCTGCGAACTGTCCGACTTCCAGGTGTACTGCTCGCGCTCGAAGCGCGCCAGGCTGCCGAACAGGAAGATGGCGGCTGCGATGTAGGGATAGATCCCGAAGATAAATTGATGGACCAGGTTCATGGTAGTGGCTCTGGTTGGTTCCTTGTAATGGACGGGCTCACGGGCGAGGGGACGGCGCGGCGCGCTTATGGAACGTGATCACGTCGACGGCTGGTTTCACGCCAAGCAGCGGTTCCACGCCATCGGCGCCGGGGCCGAACGTTTCCATGGCTTCATCCATGTCACGCACCGGAGGATCCTGCTGCGCGACGGGCTGCACATCGGTCAGCGTGCGCAGCACCCTGAAGACGGCGGCATATGGACTTTCCTTGCGGGCCAGGCGGTCGCCGATGGCAGCCAGCACGTGGATCGCGTCACCGAGCAACTGCTCCGCGCGCTCCTCCTTGCCATCGAGCGACAACGCGCCGAGGTACTCCAGGAACAGCGGCACGTAGTCGGGAAGTTCGGTCTCCAGCGGCTCGAAGCCGTCACGACGGTACTCGTCGATCAGGTCGACCATGGCCTGGCCACGGTCGCGGCTTTCGCCATGCACATGCTCGAACAGATGCAGCGAGTGGGACGGGCTGCGATCGAACGTGGCGACGTAGTTTTCCTGCAGCTCGATCAGCGGGCGGCTGCGCAGCTCGTCGAGCAGCGGCGCCAGCATGTCCCGCGCCTGCGGCCATTCGACCAGCGCGAGGTTGGCTTCCTCGAGGCTGTCGAGCCATTCCTGTTCGGGGTAGCAGAGCAGGGTGCTGAGTACCTGATGAATGGGCATGATTCGAACTCCTTCCTTTAACCGGTGATGGCCTTGCGGCGCGAGCGCGGCAAGTCGGCGTACGACACTTCTGGCTTGGGCTTCTTCGTGCCGAACAGCGAGCCGTCCGACGTGCCACCCGAGCAGCCGTTGCCGAAGCTGAAACCGCAGCTTCCCTTCTCGTCGAAGCTGTCTTCCGCCATTTCCTTGTGGGACGACGGCACGACGAAGCGGTCCTCGTAGTTGGCGATGGCCATGATCTGGTACATGTCCTCGACCTGCGCGGGCGTCAGCCCCACCTGTTCGAGCACGGCCAGGTCCTGCAGGCCGTCCACTGATTCAGAGCGCTTGTAGGCGCGCATCGCCAGCATGCGTTCCAGCGCGGACAGCACCGGATTCACATCGCCTGCGGTCAGCAGGTTTGCGAGGTACTTGACCGGAATGCGCAGGCTCTTCACCTCCGGGATCACGCCGTTCATGCCCATGAAGCCCGATTCCGCGGCCGACTGGATCGGCGAGAGCGGCGGGATGTACCAGACCATCGGCAGCGTGCGGTATTCCGGATGCAGCGGGAAGGCCACCTTCCACTCGCAGGCCATCTTGTAGACCGGCGACTTGACCGCGGCGTCCAGCCAGCTCTGCGGGATGCCCTGACGCAGCGCCTCGGCCTGGATCTTCGGATCGTGCGGATCGAGGAAGACGTCGAGTTGCGACTGGTACAGATCGCGCTCGTCGGCCACGGACGCGGCCTGTTCGATGCGGTCGGCGTCATAGAGCATCACGCCGAGATAGCGGATGCGGCCCACGCAGGTTTCCGAACAGACCGTCGGTTGCCCGGCCTCGATACGCGGATAGCAGAACACGCACTTTTCGGCCTTGCCGGTCTGCCAGTTGAAGTAGATCTTCTTGTACGGGCAGCCCGACACGCACATGCGCCAGCCGCGGCACTTGTCCTGGTCGACCAGGACGATGCCGTCTTCCTCGCGCTTGTAGACCGAGCCGGAGGGGCAGGACGCCACGCAGGTCGGGTTCAGGCAGTGCTCGCACAGGCGCGGCAAATACATCATGAAGGTGTTCTCGAACGTCGAGTACATGTCCTTCTGGATGTCTTCAAACAGCTTGTCGCGGCTGCGCTGGTCGAACTCGCCCCCGAGGTCGTCTTCCCAGTTCGGACCCCATTCGATCTTCTCCATCTTCTTGCCGGTGATTGCCGATACGGGACGCGCCGTGGGCGGCGTCTGCATCAGCGGGGCATTCTGGAGATGCTCGTAGTCGAAGGTGAACGGCTCGTAGTAATCGTCGATCTGCGGCAGGTTCGGGTTGGCGAAGATGTTCGCCAGGATCTTCGCCTTGCCGCCCTGACGGGGCGTGAGGCTGCCGTCGGCATTGCGCTTCCAGCCGCCTTGCCACTTGTCCTGGTTCTCCCATTCCTTCGGAAAGCCGACACCGGGCTTGGTCTCGACGTTGTTGAACCATGCGTACTCGACACCTTCACGGCTCGTCCATACGTTCTTGCACGTCACGGAGCAGGTATGGCAGCCGATGCACTTGTCGAGGTTCAGCACCATGGCTACCTGGGCACGAATCTTCATTACCTTGCTCCTTCCATCTTTTCTGCTGCGTTTGCAGGGGTACGTTCTTCTCGTAGCGGCTGGTCGAGCCAGTCCACCTTGTTCATCTTGCGCAGGATCACGAACTCGTCGCGGTTGCTGCCGACGGTGCCGTAGTAGTTGAAGCCGTAGGCCAGTTGCGCGTAGCCGCCGATCATGTGCGTGGGCTTGGTCACCGCGCGGGTGACCGAGTTATGGATGCCGCCGCGCATACCGCTGGTCTCGGCCCCAGGCACGTTCACGATCTTTTCCTGGGCGTGGTACATCAGGCACATCCCTTGCGGAACGCGCTGCGATACGACCACCCGCGCCGTCAGCGTGCCGTTGACGTTGAAGACCTCGACCCAGTCGTTGTCGCGAATGCCGTTGGCCTTGGCTTCCACTTCCGAGATCCACACGTGCGGGCCGCCGCGGGACAGCGTCAGCATCCGCAGGTTGTCGGAGTACGTGGAGTGGATGCCCCACTTCTGGTGCGGGGTGATCCAGTTCAGCACCAGTTCGGGGTTGCCGTTCGGCTTCTTGCCGAGCATCGGGCTGATCGTCTTGGTGTCGATCGCCGGCTTGTACACGCACGCGCCTTCGCCGAAGTCGAGCATCCAGCGGTGATCCTGGTAGAACTGCTGACGGCCCGTCAGCGTGCGCCATGGAATCAGCTCGTGCACGTTGGTATAGCCGGCGTTGTAGCTGACTTCCTCGGACTCGAGTCCTGACCACGTCGGCGCCGAGATGATCTTGCGCGGCTGGGCCTGCACGTCGCGGAAGCGGATCTTGTCGTGCTCGCGGCCGACGGCCAGGTGCGTGTGGTCGCGGCCGGTGATCTTCGACAGCGCGTCCCAGGCCTTGACGGCCACGTGGCCGTTGGTTTCGGGCGCGAACGTCAGGATCATCTCCGCGGCGTCGATCGCGGTTTCCAGGCGCGGACGGCCCTGGCTGACGCCAGGCTCGGTCACCGTCTTGCTCAGGTGGCCGATCTCGTGCACTTCGTGCTCGGTGTTCCAGTTGATGCCCTTGCCGCCGTTGCCAAGCTTGTCGAGCAGCGGGCCGATCGACGTGAACTTCTTGTAGATGTCGTGATAGTTGCGTTCCACCACGGTCATCGACGGCGCGGTCTTGCCCGGGATCAGGTCGCACTCGCCGTGCTTCCAGTCCTTCGGCTCGAACGGCTGGCCCAGCTCACCCGGGGTGTCGTGCAGCAGCGGGGTGCAGACCAGATCCTCGCGTGTGCCAAGGTACGGGCCAGCAATCTCGCTGAACGTCTTCGCGATCGCCTTGTAGATTTCCCAGTCCGTCTTGCTTTCCCAGAGCGGCTGCACGGCTTCGGAGAGCGGGTGGATGAACGGATGCATGTCGGACGTGTTCAGGTCGTCCTTTTCGTACCACGTAGCCGTTGGCAGCACGATGTCGCCGTAGAGGCAGGTGGTGCTCATGCGGAAGTCGAGCACGGTCAGCAGGTCGAGCTTGCCTTCGGCGGCTGGCCGAACCGTGACTTCGCTGGGCTTGATCGCATCGTTCTCATCGCCGAACACAGCGTTCTGTGTGCCGAGCAGGTACTTGAGGAAGTACTCGTGGCCCTTGCCGGAGCTGCCGAGAATGTTCGAGCGCCACACGAACATGTTGCGCGGGAAGTTGGCGGGATTGTCAGGGTCGTCGCAGGCGAACTGCAGCTTGCCGGACTTTAGTTGCTCCACGGTATCCGCGATCGGGTCCTTGCCGGCGGCGCGGGCCTCGGCCACCACATCGAGCGGGTTCCGGCCCAGTTGTGGGGCGGAAGGCAACCAGCCCATCCGTTCGGACTTGGCGTTGAGGTCGAGCAGCGACAGCTTGTCGTAGCGCGCGCGGTCGGCGGTCGGCGCGAGGATTTCGTCGACACCGAGCTTCTCGTGACGCCACTGGCTGGTGTGGTTGTAGAAGAACGACGTGCCATTCATATGGCGCGGCGGACGCGACCAGTCCAGCCCGAACGCCAGGGGCGCCCAGCCGAACTGCGGCCGCAGCTTTTCCTGGCCGACGTAGTGCGCCCAGCCGCCACCGCTCTTGCCGATGCAGCCGCACATCATCAACAGGTTGATGATGCCGCGGTAGATCATGTCGTTGTGGTACCAGTGATTCAGCGCGGCGCCAACGATGACCATGCTCTTGCCCTGCGTGCGGTCGGCGTTGTCGGCGAACTCGCGGGCGACCTGGATGACGAGGTTGCGCGGCACGGACGTGTGCTTTTCCTGCCAGGCAGGGGTGTAGGGCACATCGTCGTCGTACGATGTGGCGACGTTCGGGCCACCAAGGCCCTGGTCGACGCCGTAGTTGGCCATCTGCAGGTCATAGACGGTGGCCACGTGAACCGTGGTGCCGTCGGCCAGCGTCAGGCGGCGCGTGGGCACGCGGCGCTTGAGCAGGGCATCGTGCTCGCCGCCGAAGTACGGGAAGCCGACTTCGACCACTTCATCCTCATGACCGATCAGCGACAGACGCTGATCGATCTCGCGGCCACTGCCGCCATCCTTCATCTCGAGGTTCCAGCGGCCGACCTTCGCGCCGTTGTCGTGGGCGGCTTCGCCCCAGCGGAAGCCGATCGAGCCATTCGGCGCGACGATTTCGCCCGTGGCGTCGTCGATGGCAAGCGTCTTCCATTCGGGATGGTTCGCCTGGTCGAGATTGCCGTCCAGGTGCGAAGCGCGGAGGAAGTGATCGGGCACCAGCGTGCCGTCCTGCTCGCGCAGCAGCACCAGCAGCGGCATGTCGGTGTACTGCTTCACATAGTCGCGGAAGTAGGCCGACTTGCCGGTGGCGTGGAACTCCTTGAGCACCACGTGGCCCATGGCCATCGCCAGGGCGGCATCGGTACCTTGCTTCGGCGCGAGCCAGATGTCACCGAACTTGACCATTTCGCCGAAGTCCGAAGACACGGCCACGGTCTTGGTGCCCTTGTAGCGGACCTCGGTGTAGAAGTGGGCGTCCGGCGTGCGCGTCTGCGGCACGTTCGAGCCCCACACCATCAGGTAGGTGCTGTTGTACCAGTCGGCCGATTCCGGCACGTCGGTCTGCTCGCCCCAGATCTGCGGGCTGGCCGGCGGCAGATCGCAGTACCAGTCGTAGAAGGACAGGCAGGCGCCGCCGATCAGGCTCAGGTAGCGCGCGCCGGCGGCGTACGACACCATCGACATGGCCGGAATCGGCGAGAAGCCGATCACGCGGTCGGGGCCGTACTGCTTGATCGTGTAGGCATTGGCCGCCGCGATGATCTCGGTGGCAGTCTGCCAGTCCGCGCGGACGAAGCCGCCCTGGCCGCGCACGCTCTTGTAGCGGCGGGCTTTCTCCGGGTTCTGGCTGATCGATTCCCAGGCGGAAATCGGATCCATCGTCTTGCGCGCCTCGCGCCACATTTCCATCAGGTGGCCGCGAATCATGGGGTACTTCACCCGCTGCGCGGAGTAGACGTACCAGCTGTAGGACGCGCCACGCGGGCAGCCGCGCGGTTCATGGTTGGGCAGATCGGGGCGCGTGCGCGGATAGTCGGTCTGCTGGGTTTCCCAGGTAATCAGGCCGTTCTTGACGTAGACCTTCCACGAGCAGGAACCGGTGCAGTTGACGCCGTGCGTCGAGCGCACGATCTTGTCGTGCTGCCAGCGGCTGCGGTACGTGTTTTCCCACTTGCGGTCCTCGTTGACCACCGCGCCGTGTCCGTCCGAGTAGGTGGACTTCACGCGCGACAGGAACTTCAGTCGATCGAGAAAGTGACTCATTTTGTAGGGTTCTCCTGTGGGGTTCGTTCTGTCAGCACGGCATTGCGGCGTTGCGGCGGGCGTAGAACCACCACGTCACGAGCACACAGGTCACGTAGAAGACGATGAAGCAGTAGAGCGCGGCAAGGGGCGAACCAGTCAGGTCCAGCGAGGTGCCGAAGCTCTTGGGGATGAAGAAGCCGCCGTAGGCGCCGATCGCACCCGAGAAGCCGAGCACGGCGGCCGATTCCTTGCCGGCGTCCTGCACGGCCTGCCGCTGCGAGGCGGCGTCCTTGCCGGCCGCTCGCTGGCGCTCTGTCAGGAAGATCACGGGGATCATGCGGAACGTCGAACCGTTGCCGATGCCGGTCAGGGCGAATAGCACGATGAACGCGCCGAGGAAGGCGGGGAAGCTGCCCGCGCCGCCATCGGCGGGCAGGGCGGCCAGCACGGCGAAGACCGCGAGGATCATGCCGATGAAGGTCCAGAGCGTGACGCGGGCACCGCCGAGCCTGTCCGAGATCCAGCCACCAACCGGGCGGGTCAGTGCGCCGACGAGCGGTCCGAGGAAGGCGTAGGCCGTCGGGTTGACGCCGGGGAACTGCGACTTGGTCAGCAGCGCCAGGCCGGCCGAGAAGCCGATGAACGAGCCGAACGTGCCGATATAGAGCCAGCACATCAGCCAGTTGTGCTTGCGTGTGAAGATCACGGCCTGCTCGGCGAACGATGCGCGCGCGTCGGCGATGTCGTGCATGCCGAACCATGCTGCCAGCGAGGCGACGATGATGAATGGCACCCAGATGAAGCCGGCATTCTGCAGCCAGAGTTGTTGCGTGGCGTCGGCCGCCTTGTAGGTCTGGGGCTCACCGCCGAGCGCGCCGAACACGGCCACCGAAACCACCAGCGGCGTGACGAACTGCACCACGGAGACGCCCAGGTTGCCGATACCGGCGTTCAGGCCGGTGGCCAGGCCCTTCTTTTCCTTCGGAAAGAAGAAGCTGATGTTGGCCATCGACGAGCTGAAGTTCGCGCCGCCCAGGCCGCACAGTAGCGCCAGGATCAGCAGCGTGGGGTAGCTGGTCGACGGATCGCGTAGCGCGAAGCCCATGCCCACCGCCGGAATCAGCAGCAGCGCCGTGGAGATGGCCGTGAAGCGGCGGCCGCCAAAGATCGGCACCAGGAACGAGTAGAAGATACGCAGCGTGGCGCCGGACAGCGCGGGCAGCGCGGTCAGCCAGAAGAGCTGGTTCTTGGTGAACTGGAAACCGGCGCGGTCGAGGTTGACCGCCACCACGCTCCAGAGCATCCAGATCACGAACGCCAGCATCAGCGCGGGGATCGAAATCCAGAGGTTGCGGTAGGCGATTCGCTCGCCCTGGTCGCGCCAGAACGCCACGTTCTCGGGCTCCCAGCGGGTCAGTATGGAACTTGACATGATATGCAGTGGGTTGGTTTGGGAGGAGACGGAACTCAGGCGGCTTGCAGGGTTTCGGGCGTCGGCCTGGCGTTTGCCGCGCGCTGGCTGTAGTGCATCCACACCAGACTCACGCAGACCGCGCCGTACATCAGCATGAAACAGCTGGTGCGGATGCCGGTCAGGTCAGCCAGTGCGCCGAACAGGATCGGGAGGATGAATCCACCGAGGCCGCCGGCCAGACCGACCACGCCGGAGACCGCGCCGATGTTGTGTGTGAAATCGTTCGAGATGAACTTGAAGACCGAGGCCTTGCCGACCGCGAACGCGATGCCGACCACGAACATCAGGATGGTGAACACCGTTGGCGAGAGCGCGATATGGAAGCTCTCCGGGCCGTTGGCGGTGTGGATCGTGAAGTCGCTCCTCGGGTAGCTGAGCAGGAAGAACGTGACCCAGCTGACCCACATGACCCACCACGTGGTGCGGTGCGCGCCGTAGCGGTCCGAGATCCAGCCGCCGATCGCCCGGAGCACGCCACCTGGCAGCGAGAAGCAGGCAGCGAGGAACGCGGCCGTCTTCATGTCGAAGCCGTACTCACCGATGTAGTACTTGGTCATCCACAGCGAGAGGCCGACGTAGCCGCCGAACACGACCGAGTAGTACTGCGAATAGCGCCAGACACGCGGATCACGCATGACGGCAAGTTGCGCACGCCAGCTGGTGGCCGACGAAACGCGGTGCGCGGGATTGCTGCGCGAGAACAGCCAGAACACGATGGCGGTGATCAGCATCGCCACCGAGTACACCCTCGGCACGATTTCCCAGGTGCCGGCGGCCAGGATCAGAGCGGGCGCGACGAACTTGGTCAAGGCGGCGCCCGAGTTGCCGGCACCGAAGATGCCCATGGCCAGGCCCTGGCGCGAGCGCGGGAACCAGCGGGCCACGTATGGCGTGCCCACCGAGAACGAGCCGCCCGCCAGGCCGACGAACAGGCCGAGCACCAGCAGTTGCCACAGCGTATGCGCGTACGAGATCAGCCAGATGGGGATCACCGTCAGCAGCATCAGCACGAAGAACACGACGCGGCCGCCGTAGCGGTCCGTCCAGATGCCAAGCGGCACGCGGATCAGGGAGCCGCTTAGCACCGGCGTGGCTGCCAGCAGGCCGAACTCGGTGTCATTCAGGCCGAGCTCCTTCTTGAGCGGAATGCCGAGCACGGCAAACAGCATCCAGACGGCGAAACAGATCGTGAAGGCGAAAGTGCTGGACCAGAGCGTCGTCCAAGCACCGGAGGGGACGGGTTCTGGCTTGCTGGAGGGGAGGTTTGGGGTGGCCATGGCCGGGTTCCGAAGTCACTTTGGGGAGTGACGCCAGATTAGGCCTGTGGCGATTTGCCGACTATTCGCCGGGCGTAGAGGTAGGCGGGGGAGGGGCTATGCGGGACGGACTAGTCCGATCGGCATATGGACGGCGGGAAGTGATGGGGGAGTCGGCCAATTCCGGACCGTGCGGTCGGTGAATCGCGGCATGGCGGGATTCGATGTGGCGGCCGTTTCCCCCGGCTCCTCTCCCGCGTGCGGGAAAGGAGCGGGTGGGCAGTAGTGCTTAGGCCGCCGGCGGGGGCACGTAGCCCGCAGCCTGGTCGGCGCCGTCGCCGAAGAAGTACTTCTCGGTCTGCTTGATCAGGTACTGGCGCGCCCGCGGGTCGGCCATGTTCAGGCGGTTCTCGTTGATCAGCATGGTCTGATGCTTGAGCCAGCCGGCCCAGGCTTCCTTGGACACGTTTTGCCAGATCTTCTTGCCGAGATCGCCCGGCAGCGGGGGGAAGTCGAGGCCTTCGGCTTCCTTGTTCAGCTTGATGCAATGGACCATGCGGGCCATGAGGGACTCCTTGTTCGTTTGGCCGCTATTGTAGCCAAGCTGGCCGGCCGGGCGGGAGTATCCGCCCATGCCCCTGCCGACCTTGTTGTTACTGCCGCGTCAGAGCTTCTTCATCAGGACCATCGACTTGCGCTGCCAGTTGTAGAGCTTGCGCTTGTCTTCGGGCAGATCGTCGACCGTGGCGTGGACGAACCCACGCTTGAGGAACCAGTGTTCGGTACGCGTGGTGAGCACGAACAGGCGTTCCAGGCCCAGCGCGCGGGCGCGGCGCTCGATCCGCTTGAGCAGCCGTTCGCCGTCGCCGGTGCCCTGGGCTTCCTGCGATACGGTCAGGCAGGCCATCTCGCCCATGTTCTCGCGTGGAAATTCGTAGAGCGCGGCGCAGCCGAACAGCACCCCGTCGTGCTCGATCACCGAGAACTTGTCGATGTCGCGCTCGATCAGATGGCGGCCACGGGGAACCAGCGTGCCATCGGCCTCGAGCGGGGCGATGAGCTGCAGAATGCCGCCAACGTCGTCGAGCGTGGCTTCACGCAGGCTTTCCAGGTCGCTGTCGGACAGCATGGTGCCCACGCCGTCGTGCAGGAACAGCTCCAGCAGCACCGAACCGTCCAGCGAGAACGGGATCAGGTGCGCGCGCGGCACGCCGCCCTTGAGCGCCTTGACCAGATGCTGGAGGTAGTACGCGACGTCGGGCGGCAGGTGGTTGTTCTGGAGCCGTTCCACGGCGGTGCGCAGCGACATTTCCTTCATCAGCTTGCCTACCTGGTCGGGCACGCCGGGTACCTCGGTGATGAAGATCAGCTTGTCCGCCTTGAGCGCGCTGGCCGTGGCACTGGCCACGTCCTCCATTGACAGGTTGAATGCCTGACCGGTCGGCGAGAAGCCGAGCGGCGACAGCAGCACCACCTTGCCGTGCGATAGCGACATGCGCATCGAGTCGCCGTCGATTTTGCGGACCAGACCGGTGTGCTGATAGTCCACGCCATTGACGATGCCCACCGGGCGCGCGGTGATGAAGTTGCCCGACACCACGGAAAGCTGGGCGCCAGCCATCGGCGTGTTGGGCAGCCCCTGGCTGAACGCGGCCTCGATGTCGAGGCGCAGCTCGCCGGCGGCTTCCTTGGCACATTCCAGCGCGGCATTGTCGGTGATTCGGATGCCTTCCGCGTACTGCGACTGGACATTGCGCAGCGCGAGCTGTTCTTCCACCTGCGGTCGGGACCCGAACACCAGCACGATCTGCATGCCCATCGCGTGCAGCAGCGCCACGTCGTTGACCAGCCCGTCGAGCACCCCGGCCTTGACCAGTTCGCCGCTGAAGGCGATTACGAAGGTCTTGCCCCGGAAGGCATGGATATAGGGCGCGACCGATCGCAGCCAGTCGACAAACTGCTGCTGGTCCGGGCCACCGGGCTCGGCAAGCTCGGTGGTGACGGGCGGATTCTGGGTGTCGGGCGCGGCCTTTACGGGCAGCGGGAGCGGGGCGGAGGCAGGATCGGGGTCCTGCTGCGGGGAGTCGGTTCTGGCGTTCATGCGGCGGATTATAATCCCGGCCAATGTCAGCACAACGCCCCGCCAAACCTGTTCCGTCCCGGCCCGCCGAGGCCACGACTTCCCCGGTTCCTCCGAATCCCGCCAAGCGGCCCGCGGAGGCCGCCGCGCGCGCGCCTCGCCCGCCCGGTGGGCCTCGCCAGCCCCGTGCGCCGCAGCCGGCACGGCTTGCCAATCCGATACCGGAAATCGCGTTTCCGGAGGCCTTGCCCGTCTCGGCACGGCGCGAAGAGATCGCCCGGGCACTGCAGGCCAACCAGGTCATCATCGTTTCCGGCGAAACCGGCTCGGGCAAGACCACCCAGTTGCCAAAGATCGCCTTGTCGATCGGGCGGGGCCCGGCACGCGAGGGCAAGCCCGGCGGCGGGCTGATCGGCCACACCCAGCCCCGCCGGATTGCGGCCACCTCCACGGCCAAGCGGATCGCACAGGAGCTGGGCACGCCGCTGGGCGAGACGGTCGGGTATCAGGTCCGGTTCAACGACACGATGTCGGCCGGGGCGTCGGTCAAGCTGATGACCGACGGCATCCTGCTGGCCGAGACGCAGAATGATCCGCTGCTGCGCGCCTACGACACGATCATCATCGACGAGGCGCACGAGCGCAGCCTCAACATCGACTTCCTGATCGGCTACCTGCGCCAGATCCTGCCGAAGCGGCCGGATCTGAAGGTGATCATCACGTCGGCAACCATCGACGCCAAGCGCTTTGCCGAGCATTTCGCGCGCAACGGCAAGCCGGCGCCCGTGATCGAGGTCAGTGGCCGGCTCTATCCGGTGGAGGTGCGCTACCGGCCGATCCAGGCGGATGCGCCGGCCGACGGCGCCCCGCGTACCGAGAAGGCCCGGGAGCGCGATCTGTACGACGGTATCGTCGACGCCGTGGACGAACTCTGCCGGGTCGGGCCCGGCGACGTGCTGGTGTTCCTGCCGGGCGAGCGGGAGATCCGCGAGGCTGCCGAGGCGCTGCGCAAGCATCATCCGCCGCATACGGAAATCCTGCCGCTGTTCGCGCGGCTGTCCGTGCAGGAGCAGGAGCGGGTGTTCAAACCGTCGAACGCGCGGCGCATCGTGCTGGCCACCAACGTGGCGGAGACGTCGCTGACGGTGCCTGGCATCCGCTACGTGGTGGATACGGGGCTGGCGCGCGTCAAGCGCTATTCGTACCGCAACAAGGTCGAGCAACTCCAGATCGAATCGATCTCGCAGGCGGCGGCCAACCAGCGTGCCGGCCGATGTGGCCGGGTGGCGAACGGTGTCTGCATCCGCCTGTACGAGGAAAGTGATTTCCTGGGCCGCGTGCGCTTCACCGATCCGGAAATCCTGCGCTCGTCGCTGGCAGCGGTCATTTTGCGCATGAAGGCGCTGCGCCTGACCGATATCGAGGCGTTCCCGTTTATCGAGCCGCCGCTGGGCCGTGCCATCGCCGACGGCTATCAGTTGCTGCAGGAGCTGGGCGCGTTCGACGAGGCGAACCAGCTCACCGGCATTGGTCGCCAGTTGTCCAAGCTGCCGCTTGACCCGCGCGTGGCGCGGATGATCCTGGCTGCGCGCGACCAGCAATGTCTGCGCGAGGTGCTGATCATCGCCAGCGCGTTGTCCGTGCAGGACCCGCGAGACCGCCCGCAGGAGGCCCAGGAGGCCGCCGACCAGGCACATCGCAAGTTCATGGACGAGAAGTCCGAGTTTCTGGGCTGGGTCAAGCTGTGGAAGTGGTTCGAAGAAGCGGTCGCGCACAAGAAGACCAACCGGCAGTTGCAGGAGCAGTGCCGCGCCAACTTCCTGTCGCATGTTCGCCTGCGCGAATGGCGCGATGTGCATTCGCAGTTGCTGACCACGGTGACGGAACAGGGCTGGCGCCTGAACGAGAGCGAGCCGACCTTCGAGCAGGTGCACAAGGCGCTGCTGACCGGCCTGCTCGGCAACGTTGGCCTGAAGCTGGACGAGTCCGACGGCAAGGGGCGCGAGTACCTGGGCGCGCGCGGCATCAAGTTCCACCTTTGGCCGGGCTCGCTCATCGCGCGCAAGGTGGGGCGCTGGATCATCGCCGCCGAATTGGTGGAAACCAGCCGCCTGTACGCGCGCACGCTGGCTCGCATCGAGCCGGAATGGGTCGAGCAGGTGGGCAGCCATCTGCTCAAGGTGACCTGGAGCGAGCCGCACTGGGAAAAGAAGGCCGGGCAAGTGCTGGCGCTCGAGCGCGGCACGCTGTACGGCTTGCCCGTGTACCAGCATCGTCGGGTGCACTTTGGGCCGATGAACCCGGCCGAGGCGCGCGAGCTGTTCATCCGCCACGCACTAGTGGAAGGCGAGTTCGACACGCGGCTGCCGTTCTTCGCCCATAACCAGCGTCTGGTACGCGAGATCGAGAACCTCGAGCACAAGTCGCGCCGTCAGGACGTGCTGGTGGACGACGCGCTCATTTTCGCGTTCTATGATCGCGCGGTTCCCGCCGACATCCACAATCAGGTGGCGTTCGAAAAGTGGTATCAGGCGGAGTCCGCGAAGGATCGCAAACTCCTGTACCTGAATCGCGACGAGTTGATGCGGCACGAAGCGGCAGGTATCACGACGGACCTGTTCCCGAAGATCCTGCCGATCGCCGGGATCGACATGGCGCTGACGTACCACTTCGAACCGGGCAGCCATCGCGACGGCGTGACGCTGACAGTGCCGCTGTATGCGCTCAACCAGGTGCGACCCGAGCGCACCGAGTGGCTCGTGCCGGGCATGATCAAGGAGAAGGTGCATCTGCTGCTGAAATCGCTGCCACAGAAGCTGCGCCGCCATTGCGTGCCGCTGCCCGACTACGCGGCCGGGTTTGTCGATCGCCGGCCGTTCGGGGAGGGAGATCTGCTCGACGTGCTGATCGCCGACATCCGCGAGCAGACCGGCACGATGATCAAGCGTGCGGACTTCAAGTTCGAGACGCTGCCTGCCCACCACGCGATGAATTTCAAGGTGATCGACGAGCACGGTCGCCAACTGGACATGGGCCGCAACCTGGCCCAGTTGCGTGCGGAGTTCGGCGGTCAGGCGCAGCAGTCGTTCCAGAACATTGCCGCGCGCGATGTGCCTGCGGCCGAAGCCGGTCAATTCGAGAACCTGACTTCGTGGTCGTTCGGTGAGTTGCCCGAACTGCTTGAGATCCGCAAGGGCAACCAGACGCTGTTTGGCTATCCGGCGCTGGTTGACCACGGCGATCACTGCGATGTGGAAGTCTTCGACGATCCGCAGGAGGCCGCGCGCATCCACCATGCCGGGCTGCGCCGGTTGTTCGCGCTGCAACTGCGCGAGCAGGTCAAGTTCATCGAGAAGAACATCCCGAACCTGCAGCAGATGGCGATGCAGTACATGACGCTGGGCATGCAGGAGGAGTTGCGCAACCAGATCGTCATGATGGCGCTGGAACGTGCCTGCCTGCAGGCGCCCCTGCCGCGCAACGAAGCCGAGTTCAATACCCGCAAGGAGGAAGGGCGGGCGCGGCTGTCGCTGCTGGCCCAGGAAATCGCGCGGCTGGTGGGCACGATCCTCGCCGAGTTTGCGGGGCTGCCGCGCAAGATGCTCCAGGCCAAGCCGTTCGGCTCGGCCTATCAGGACCTGGAAGGCCAGCTGGCACGCCTGATGACGAAGTCTTTCGTGATCGATACGCCATATGTCCAGTTGACGCACTTTCCGCGTTACCTGAAGGGCATGGCGATGCGGGTGGACAAGCTCAAGGGCGATCCGGCCCGTGACAGCCAGCGCATCCAGGAGATGACCCCGCTGGTGCAACAGTGGCAGCGTGCGGAAAAGCAGCTACGGTCGCAGGGCCGGGGCGCCGCCGATGCCCGCCTCGACGAGTTCCGCTGGATGCTTGAGGAACTGCGGGTGGCCTTGTTCGCGCAGGAACTGCGCACGCCACAGCCAATGTCGGTCAAGCGACTTCAGAAAGTCTGGGAATCCATGCAGCGATAGGCCGGTGTCCAAGGGGGGGCTGTCCAGGTTATTTGTATCTAATTGTGATAGACGCTCAAGTTTGATGATTCACGTCATCGTACTGGTCGATTGAAACGTTAGAATGCGCGATTCGTCATGATTTAACGGTCTTATGCTCGCATTGCGTCGTGTTGTGGCTGGCGCTGTTTCGGTCGGCACCCTGGCATTGGCATTGGTGTCCGCACCCGCCCGCGCGGAAGTTGTAGTAATCCTGAATTCAGGTGACGCAAGCGTTACTTTGATCGACAAGGACACGCAGAAGGTGTTGGAGACGTTCCCGATTGGGAAGGAACCCCATCACCTGATCGCCACCCCCGACGACAAATCGCTGATTGTCGCCAACGCGGTTGGCAACGACCTCGTTTTCCTCGATCCGGTGACCGGCAAGGTGCAGCAGCGCGTGCCGAACATCGACGACCCGTACCAGATCGGCTTCTCGCCCGACCAGAAGTGGTTCATCGCCACCGGCAACCGGCTGGATCGCGTCGACGTCTATCGTTGGGATGGACGCCAGCTCAAGATCGCCAAGCAATTCCCGCTGGCCAAGACGCCGAGCCACATCGCGTTCACGGCCGACAGCAAGATTGCATTCATCACGCTGCAGGACTCGAACCAGATCGCCGCAATCGATCTGACCACGCTGACCGTGCTCTGGACCATGGAGGCTGGCTCCGCGCCGGCCGGTATCTGGGTCACGCCTGACCAGAAGTACTTGCTGGTGGGCATGACGGGGGCTGACTACGTCGCCGTGATCGACTGGCGTACCCGGACAGTGGTCAAGCAGATCCAGACTGGCAAGGGCGCGCACAACTTCCGCGCCGTGGGCGACAAGCGGCACCTGTTCCTGAGCAACCGGGTGTCTGGCTCGATAAGCATCATCGACCAGCAGACGCTGTCGAAGGTCGGCGAGATCACGGGGCTGCTGCCGGGCCCGGACGACATGGAACTGACCGCCGATGGCAAGACGCTCTGGGTGACGTTCCGCTGGGCGCGCTCGGTTGGCCTGATCGATGTGGCCAGCCGCAAGATGATCAAGACGATCCGTGTCGGCAAATCGCCGCATGGCATCTACTTCCGCACGCGCGCGCCGCTCTATTAAGAAGGTCAGCGCCATGCGCAACTGGATGATCCGGATCGGGGTGGCTGCGGCGGGGTTGCTGACGAGCGCCTCGCTTGCTCTGGCGGCCGACGCCAGCCCCGGAGCCTGCCGAGCCGGCACGCTCTATCTGACGTTTGACACTGGCAGCATGAGCCAGGCGGAACTGATCGCTCGCACGTTGCGCAAGCACCATATCCGCGCGACGTTCTTCCTGGCCAACGAGCCCACGGTCAACCACGACAATTCGCTGGATCCAACTTGGGCGGCTTACTGGAAGTCGCTGGCTGCCGACGGTCATGCCTTTGGCACCCACACGTTCGACCATGTCTACCTGCGCAGCGCGAAGGGTGGCGAGGGCGGCAAGGTCGTCATGCGGCCGCAGTTCGGGGCGCAGGGTGGCAAGGATGTGGCGATGACCGAGGAATCGTTCTGCTCGGAACTGCGCCGGAGCGCGCAGGCCTTCCAGTCGATGACCGGTCAGCCGATGGTGCCGCTGTGGCGCGCTCCGGGTGGCCATACGTCGCCGAAGACGCTGGCATGGGCCGAGCAATGCGGCTTCAAGCATGTGGGCTGGGCGCCGGCCGGTTTTCTCGGCGACGAACTGTCTTCCGAACGCTACTCTAACCAGGTGTTGCTCGAACGTGCGCTGCGCGATCTGCGCGATGGCGATATCACGATGGCCCACCTGGGTATCTGGTCGCGCAAGGACCCCTGGGCGCCGGGCGTGCTGGAGCCGCTGATCAGCGGGCTCGAGCAGAAGGGCTTCTGCTTCGCCACGCTGCGCGAGCATCCGCAGTACAAGCACTGGATCGCGCAACGTGGTCCGGTGCGAGTGGAGCAGGCGGGGGAACAACCTCAAACATCGTCAGTATCGGGAGCGAAACGGTAATGTGGGACGCGCTCGCCAACTGGCTTAACCTGTGGGTGGGCCAGATCGAAGCCACGGTCTTTCAGAACGTGGTGTTGCCCGTGGTTTATCACCTCGGCTTCGGCGGCTATGCCGAAGATGCGTTCACCGGCACGGAGTGGCTGCTGGTCGGGTTGGTCCAGATCGCCGTGATGGTCCTGATCCTCGGTCCGCTTGAGAGACTGCGGCCGGTTGAGATCGTGACTGACCGCGCGGCCATCCGCACCGATATCCTCTACACGCTGATCCATCGCCTGGGGCTGTTCCGGCTGGCGATGTTCTTCCTGCTGGCACCGTTGATGGATGGCATCGAAGGCCATCTGCGATTGCTGGGCTGGCAGCGCGTCAACGTCGAGGACTGGTGGCCCGGCGTGACGTCGATTCCGCTGATCAGCTTTTTCCTCTATCTGGCGCTGTTCGACCTGCTCGACTACTGGTATCACCGGCTGTCGCATACGTACCGCTGGTGGTGGAGCCTGCACGCCGTGCACCACAGCCAGCGCCAGATGACGCTCTGGAGCGACAACCGCAATCATCTGCTCGACGATATCCTGCGCGATTTCGTTTTCGCGGCTGTTGCGCTGGCGGTAGGGGTCGAGCCGTCGCAGTACGTCCTACTCGTAGCGCTGTCGCAACTGCTGCAGAGTCTGCAGCACGCCAATCTGCGCCTGCACTTTGGCTGGTTGGGCGAGCGCCTGCTGATTTCTCCGCGCTTCCATCGCACGCACCACGCGGTGGGACTTGGTCATGAAAAACGCGCCACGGCGGACAAGCCCGCGCGGCTCGGCGGGTGCAACTATGGCGTGATCTTCCCTTGGTGGGACATGCTTTTCGGCACCGCGGACTTCACCGACGTCTATCATCCAACCGGCATCCGCGACCAGATGCCGCCACCTACCGGGCGTGCGCGTAGCTACGGCGATGGCTTCCTGTCGCAGCAATGGCTTGGCATCAAGCGGTTGCTGCGCCTGGGGTAGGTTCCCTTCTGGTCGGCTTCAGCGCCACTTCGCGCGCATTTCCGAGGGTTTCCGGAAACACGGCCGCCGGGCTGTGCTAGGCTCCGAGGGCTTCTTTCACCTCTTTGCCGCATGAACGATATCTTCCGCTCGTTTGGCCGCGCACTGGTCAGCCAGATGCATCCACGGATGCTGATGCTGACCGTCGTGCCATTCGTTCTCGCAACCGTCCTCTGGGGCGGCCTGATCTGGTGGGGCTGGGAACCGATCATGGGGACGGCCCGCGCCATCCTCGAAGGCTCGGTGTTCACGAGCTGGATCTACTCGATGCTCGACTGGCTTGGCCTGCAGTCGCTGCGCAGCGTGGTGGCGCCGCTCTTCGTGCTGACCCTGGCGATCCCGCTGGTCATTGCGTCGATGCTGATCTTCATTAGCCTGTTCTCGGTGCCGGTGGTGGTCAGGCAGCTCGAACGCAGCTATCCGGACCTGGCCAAGTCTCACGGGGGCAGCATTGTCGGCAGCGTCTTCCAGACGCTCGGCAGCACGCTGGTCTTCCTGGTGCTGATCCTCATCACGCTGCCGTTATGGCTGATTCCGCCGTTCTTCGCGCTGATTCCGCCGGTGCTGTGGGGCTGGCTGACGTACCGCGTGATGACCTACGACGCGCTGGCGGAACATGCCACGGCCGAAGAACGCAAGACGCTCATGAAGCGCCATCGGGTGCCGCTGCTGATGATCGGTGTGGCGGTTGGCTTGCTCGGCTCCGCGCCGACGTTGCTGTGGGTCTGGTCCGCTGTCATCATCTTCCTGTTCCCGCTGGTGCTGGCCGGCACGCTGTGGCTTTACGTGCTGATCTTCATTTTCTCGGCACTGTGGTTCGGCCACTTCTGCCTGCGCGCGCTGGCGGATCTGCGGGCAGAGCGCGCGGCCGCAGCGCCGCCACCGCCCCTGGCTACCGACGTGATCGAGTTGGCGCCCTCTGACGTGCGCCGCATCGAGCCTTCCTGAAAACAATTCTGAGCGAGCGCATCATGGGTTTTGGTTTGATTGTCATCGGCGACGAGATTCTCTCCGGTCGGCGCGAGGACAAGCACATGCGCCGTGCCATCGAGCTGCTTGGCGCGCGCGGGCTGGCGCTGGACTGGGCCGAGTACATCGGGGACGACCGCGAGCGCATTACGGCCACGCTACGCCGCACGCTGGCGGGCCCGGATATCGTCTTCTGCACGGGTGGCATCGGTGCCACGCCTGACGACCACACGCGCCAATGCGTGGCCGCGGCGCTGGGCGTGGATCTGGCATTGCACCCCGAGGCGCGCGAACTGATCGCATTGCGTATTGCGGAAACGGCCAATGGCGATCCGGTCAAGGCGGATCTGAACCAGCCAGAGAACCAGCATCGTTTCAAGATGGGGGAGTTTCCGGTCGGTGCTCGGATCATTCCGAACAGCTACAACCGCATTCCGGGTTTCTCGGTGGCCGATCACCATTTCATGCCGGGCTTCCCGGTCATGGCGTGGCCGATGATGGAGTGGGTGCTGGACAACCGGTACGCGCACCTGTTCCATCAGGATACCGAGGTGTCGCGCGCCTTCTATGTGTTCGAGGCACCCGAATCGACGCTGACGCCGTTGATGGAGCAGGTGGAGGCGTCGTTCGCCGGTATTCGCGTATTCAGCCTGCCATCAGTCGGGGACGCCGCGCGTGGTGACAAATTCGTGCGGCGCCATATCGACCTCGGCGTGAAAGGGCCGGCCGACATGGTCGGGCCGGCTTACGCGATGCTGCTCGACGGGGTCCGGGCGATGGGCTTCGAGATCGTCGAGCAGTAAGCGGCGTATCAATGATTCGTGGCGCTGCTTAGGCGCCGTGCCACGGCAGGCCGCGCACGCACCAGCCCTCCACCGTCTTGCGGTGATGATGATCGTCGCGGTTGCCTTCGAAGCCTTCGAGCACATCCATCGCCAGCAGGTAACCGTTTTCCGTCGCCACGCGCGCCGCGTGTTTCGAGCGGGCGGCGCTGCGGCACAGGAACAGCACCGGCGCGTCGGCCGGTACCCGGGCCTTCAGTTCAGCCACGAAGTTGGCGTTCTGGGCGCCGCCGGGATACGACATCCATTCGATATGGGCGAACTGCTCGTCGGGCAGATCCACGCCGCCCACCCAATCCAGTTCCGCCTGCGTGCGCACGTCGACCAGCACGGCCTTCGGCTCGGCCCGCAGCAGCGCATAGGCCTCTTGCGGGGTGAGGGCGCCGTAATAGGCGAGTTCGCCTTGCTGCTTGCGCGTCTGGGCGGCCTGGAGGAGTTCGTCTCGGGTAGTCATCTTCTGTGACGGAGTCAATAAGAATGGAGGGAAAGCGGGGGCTGGCCCGCGCAAGGGCAACAAGGCCAACGCGGCACTGGGAAGCCGGTTGAATCGGCGTTATTCTAGCGCGGCCATTGTGGCAGGCCCGAAAAATGTCCACGCAAGGCGCGGTGGTGGTGCCATGGAGTTGCACCTATATGGTGCCGAATTTCGAGGTGAGCACATAAACAGTGCAAATCCTTGGATTGCGCACCGTTATGGTGTTTGATTGGGGTGGGCGGCGTGCGCGGGCAGTGCACTTCGCCATGGCATCAAGTTGATTGGCTGGATTGCATGCAATCCGGTGTTTTCGCTCCGGTGCGCGCCAATCCAAGCCAGTGCACGTTTTTCGGGAAGTCGGGAGTCTGGCAGGCGGAAAGGTGGCTTCGGCTGGCACGCTTTCTGCTAACATTCGACGTCCCTTTTGGGGCGGTCCAGGTAGATGACCGCACCAACTTTGGCTTACCCACTTTCCCAGTTACAGCCCGAATTTCCAGGAGATAGGCATGGCGCAGAGCGTTGCAGATGTGATGAAGCTCGTGAACGAAAACGACGTGAAGTTCGTCGATTTCCGTTTCACGGATACCAAGGGCAAAGAACAGCACGTCTCGGTGCCGGTGTCGCACTTCGACGAAGACAAGTTCGAGAGCGGCCACGCCTTTGATGGTTCGTCCATCGCCGGCTGGAAGGGTATCGAGGCCTCCGACATGCTGCTCATGCCGGATTCGGGTACCGCCTACATCGACCCGTTCTACGAAGAGCCGACGCTGGTGCTGAGCTGCGACGTGATCGAGCCGTCGGACGGCAAGGGCTACGACCGCGATCCGCGCTCGATCGCCAAGCGCGCTGAAGCCTACCTGAAGAGCACCGGCCTGGGCGACACCGCCTTCTTCGGTCCGGAACCCGAGTTCTTCATCTTCGACGGCGTGACCTGGAACATCGACATGCAAGGCTGCTCGGTGAAGATCCAGTCGGAAGAAGCACCGTGGTCGTCGGGCAAGGAATTCGAGCACGGCAACAGCGGTCACCGTCCGGGCAAGAAGGGCGGCTATTTCCCGGTTGCCCCGATCGACACGTTCCAGGACATGCGTTCGGAAATGTGCCTGATTCTGGAATCGCTGGGCATCCCCGTTGAAGTGCACCACCACGAAGTGGCTGGCCAGGGCCAGAACGAAATCGGCACGCGCTTCAGCACGCTGGTGCAACGCGCCGACTGGACCCAGCTGCAGAAGTACGTGATCCAGAACGTCGCGCACACCTACGGCAAGACGGCCACGTTCATGCCGAAGCCGATCGTGGGCGATAACGGTTCGGGCATGCACGTTCACCAGTCGATCTGGAAGGACGGTCAGAACCTGTTCGCGGGCAACGGCTACGCCGGCCTGTCGGAATTCGCGCTGTACTACATCGGCGGCATCATCAAGCACGCTCGCGCGCTGAACGCCATCACCAACCCGGGTACGAACTCGTACAAGCGTCTGGTGCCGGGCTTCGAGGCGCCGGTGAAGCTGGCCTACTCGGCTCGCAACCGTTCGGCTTCGATCCGTATTCCGTACGTGTCCAACCCGAAGGGTCGCCGTATCGAAACGCGCTTCCCGGATCCGCTGATGAACCCGTACCTGGGCTTCTCGGCACTGATGATGGCCGGTCTGGATGGCGTGATGAACAAGATCCACCCGGGCGAAGCTGCCGACAAGAACCTTTACGATCTGCCGCCCGAAGAAGACGCGAAGATCCCGACCGTCTGCTCGAGCCTGGATCAGGCCCTGGAGTACCTGGACAACGACCGTGAGTTCCTGACCCGCGGTGGTGTGTTCTCGAACTCGATGCTCGACGCCTACATCGAACTGAAGATGGAAGAAGTCACGCGTTTCCGCATGACGACTCACCCGATCGAGTTCGACATGTACTACTCGCTGTAAGCCGAGTGAGTTGCCGGGTTGTGGCCGGGCAACAGTTGCACCAGGAAGGGGCGGCTTCGGCTGTCCCTTTTTGTTTTGCGGCCACGTTGATCGCTAGAATGGGGCTCTTTTCCTAACCTACATGTCGATGTTCATGGAAGCGATCTCGAGCAGGGTCTTCAGCAATGCCAGCGGCGCGTTGCCGCACCAGATGCGTGTGGGCTTCCCCATTTTGGTGATGGTCGCGGCCATGGCGTTGCCATGGGCCCAGCCTGCCGCCGCGCAGTCGTCCGACGTGTACATGTGCAAGGGCGCCGATGGCGTGCCCGAGTACCGCAATGGCAATCCTGGCAACAGCAAGGACTGCAAGCGGCTGAACCTGCCAGATGTGGTCACCGTACCCGGCTCGCGCGCCGGCGGCGCGTCTTCGGGCGGCAAGTCGGCGGCAGCTACGTCGCCGACCAGCTTCCCGCGCGTGGATAGCGCTACGCAAAAGAGCCGTGACAGCGAGCGCCGCACAGTGCTGGAAACCGAGCTGCAGACCGAGGAGGCCAGGTTGGCCGGCCTGCGCGCCGAGTACAACAACGGCGAGCCGGAGCGCCAGGGCGGCGAGCGCAATTATCAGAAGTATCTGGATCGCGTCGCGCGGCTTCGTGACGACATCACCCGTAGCGAAGCCAATGTGGCATCGTTGCGCCGGGAGCTTTCCGGCTTGAAGGATTGAGTGGAATGCGCCGCCTGATTCGTGAAGTTTCCCGCAAGGTAGCCGGAACGGACCGCAAGCCGGACGCCGGCGAGCCGGCCGATCGTGATGCGGACATCCTGCCGCTGGGCGGCGCGGCCCTGCATCCGGGCCTGGATGTGGTGGCCAACCCGGTGCTGCTGGTGCGCCAGCCGGGCTTGCGGGTGATTTACGCGAATCCGGCGGCGGAGGCCAGCTTTGCCGTGTCGCGCAAGGCCATGGTGGAACTGTCCCTGCCGGACCTGTTCGGGGCGTCGGAAGAACTCGACAGCATGTTCGAGACGGTGATGGCCCGGCAGGTGGACGTGCGCAGGCAGGACCTGGTCCTGCGGCCGCCATTGCAGGAACCGATGCACGCGCACGTGGTAATCGGTGGCGTGGAAGGCTACGCGAACACAGCGGTGGTCGAGGTGCTGCTCAACGAGCAGAAGGTGCGCAGTGACCGCGAAGAGCGCATTCTTGACCTGACCTCGGCGAACAAGGAACTGATCCGCAATCTGGCTCACGAGATCAAGAACCCCCTGGGCGGGATTCGCGGCGCGGCCCAGTTGCTCGAATTCGAGCTGCCCGAGCGTGCACTCCGGGAGTACACGCAGGTCATCATCAAGGAGTCGGACCGCCTGCAAACGCTGGTGGACCGCCTGCTGGAGCCGCATCGTCATCCGCACATCGTCTCGGACCTCAATATCCACGAGGTGCTGGAGCGTGTGCGCTCGGTGGTGCTGGCCGAGTTTCCTAACGGGCTGGAAATCGTGCGCGACTACGATGCCAGCCTGCCCGAATTGCGCGGCGACATGGAGCAACTGATCCAGGCCGTGCTGAACATCGTCCATAACGCCGCCCAGGCGCTGCACGAGCGTGTTGCGCGCGGCGATGCGCAGATCATCCTGCGGACCCGGGTGGCCCGGCAGGTCACGATCGCCAAGCGGCTTTTCAAGCTGGCATTGGATTTGCATGTGATTGACAACGGCCCGGGAATCCCCGAGGACATTCGCGAGCGCATCTTCTATCCGTTGGTTTCGGGCAGGGATGGCGGTAGCGGGCTCGGTCTCACACTCGCTCAAACCTTCGTGCAGCAACACGAGGGCTTGATCGAATGCGAGAGCAAGCCGGGCTGTACCGACTTCCGTATCCTGTTGCCATTGCACTAACCGCCCGATCGGCGAGACGGTGCGAGCGGCGCGGGGCCCTGCCATCAGCAGGGAATACGGGAGACCACATGACACCGAGCAGACAAGCGACGCACATGAAGCCGATCTGGATAGTCGACGACGATCAATCAATCCGCTGGGTCCTGGAAAAGGCCCTTGCCCGTGAAAGCCTGCTCTCCCGCAGTTTTACCAACGTGCGCGACGTGCTCGCGGCGCTGGAAGAGGACGAGCCGCAGGTCCTGATTTCGGATATCCGAATGCCCGGCGGTTCCGGCCTGGATTTGCTGCAGGCCATCAAGGCGCGGCATCCGGGCCTGCCCGTTATCGTGATGACGGCCTACTCGGACCTGGATAGCGCCGTGGCCGCGTTCCAGGGGGGCGCGTTCGAGTATCTGGCCAAGCCGTTCGATGTCGACAAGGCGGTCGAGTTGATTCGCCGGGCGCTCGAGGAAAGCCTGCGCGAGGAGGAAATGGACGATCGCCTGGTCGATGCGCCGGAAATCCTCGGCCAGGCTCCGGCGATGCAGGATGTGTTCCGCGCGATCGGTCGTTTGTCGCAATCGAACGTCACCGTAATGATCACCGGCGAGTCCGGTACCGGCAAGGAACTGGTGGCGCGTGCGTTGCACAAGCACAGCCCGCGCGCAAATGGTCCGTTCATCGCACTGAATACGGCGGCGATTCCCAAGGATCTGCTCGAATCGGAACTATTTGGCCATGAGCGTGGTGCGTTCACCGGCGCGCAGACCATGCGTCGCGGTCGCTTCGAGCAGGCCGAAGGTGGCACGCTGTTCCTCGACGAAATCGGCGATATGCCATTTGATTTGCAGACGCGCCTGCTGCGTGTGCTTTCGGATGGAAACTTCTATCGGGTGGGTGGCCACAATCCGTTGCGCGCCAACGTGCGCGTCATCGCCGCCACGCACCAGAACCTCGAGACGCGCGTCAAGGAAGGGCTGTTCCGCGAGGATTTGTTTCACCGTCTCAACGTGATTCGCCTGCGCCTGCCGCCGCTGCGCGAGCGGCCGGAGGACATCACGCTGCTGGCCCGCCATTTCCTGCAGAAGAGCGCGAAGGAGCTTGGTGTCGAAACCAAGCGCATGTCCGATGACGCACTGGCCTACGTCAGCACGCTGCCGTTCCCCGGCAACGTGCGCCAGCTCGAGAACCTCTGCAACTGGCTGACCGTCATGGCGCCGGCGCAGACCATCGAAGTCAAGGATTTCCCGCGCGAGATGATCGAGGTGGGGTACGGCGAAAGCAGCGTGTCGCCGATGCGTTCGTCGGGCGAGTCGAGGTCGTCGGGGGAGCACGAGGCTGCGGACGTTTCTGATTACGGCACGCATGCCACGGGCGAGGGCGACACGATGGTCGCCACAAGACCACCCATGGCCTCTTCGGCTACGTCGTCGGCGTCGGCATTTGCGGCGAGCGCCGTCTCGGCAAGCTGGGAAACGCTGCTGGCTGGCGAGGCCAAGTCGATGCTCGAATCGGGGCAGCCCGAAGTCATGGATGCGCTGACGCGGCGATTCGAAAAGGCGGTGCTGGAAGCCGCGCTCGGTGTCACGCGCGGACGTCGCGTGGAGGCAGCGACGCGGCTCGGCATCGGTCGGAACACCATTACTCGCAAGCTGCAGGAGCTTGGGTTCGACTGATCGCAGAGTCGTTGGTTTGTGGACCTGGATCGAGAGGCCTCGCGTTCGCGTGGCCTCTTTTTTATTTGATGGTTTTCTCTCAGGGGCTAACCGGCTCTGGCACGCTGTCGACGCGCAGCGACGGTAGCCAGACATCGGGACCCGGCGGCCGCTCGATCTTCCCCCGCGCCGTTACGCGTTTGCCCGTCAGCGCGCGAGCGTCCGCGATGGCAACGCCGCTCAGCTCCCAGAAAGTCATGTCACTGGTTTCGAGCATGACGGTCGGGAAGGGATCGTTCCCCTTGACGTAGATTTCACCCACCAACGTCTGGCGGGCGTCTGCCGGCGAGTTTGTCGCACATGCCGCGATGCTGATTGCGGCAAGCAGCGCGCCGAGGCTTGCTTTCATGCGGTGTCTCCGGAAATGCGGGGCCGCTGCGCAGCCCCTGCATTCACTATTGAACCACGACAGACAGTGTGGAGCCGGCAGGAACCTTCACGGTCTCGCTGTATGTGCCGCTCACGGCGGAACGGACGACCGGCAGGTTGGCGTATGCCTCGAGCGTGGCGGGTATCGATTGCGTCAGTGTCCGGACGGGCAGGAGCACTTGCGGATCGATCAGCGGAAGCGTGAACGGGCCGTCCAGTCGGTCCGGGAATCCAAAGCCGGCAGGGCTAGGGGATTTCATCAGCGCGCCCGAAGTTGCGCCGAACCGACGTAGTTGTTCTCCGAAGCTCGATTCCGGCTGCACCGAGCGAATGGCGGAGTCGAGTACGGCCACGGAGTTACTGCTGGTGTCGGTCAGCAAGTTCTTGTAGAAGTCGAGTCCGAGTTGTCGGTTCAGGAATCCGCCGAGCGAGCCGGAGACCGAGTAGCTGTCGCATGACGCGGCGAACGGTGTCCACGTAGTCAGGGCGCAGTTGTAAGAGCCGGCCTTGTAGCCAATGTAGTCCGGGAAGCGAACGTCGCGGATTGCGTTGTAGTTAGCGTCGATCGAGAGGCTTGCGAAGTCCTCCATCATCATGGCCGAAGCCTCTTCCAGCCACTCGTCGAAGCTGTACTTCGGCCCCTTGACCACCCCGCGACGGTAGAAGTTCTGCGCGTGCACAGCCTCGTGCGCCATGGTCAGCAGCATTGTCCTTATGCCATCTTCGCCGCCCAGATAGAGCGTCTCGGCATCCAGATACAGCGATACGGATTCGTTGCTGAATGGATTGGTCTTCGCCTCCTTCTTGATGGCGTTTCGTCCATAGAAGTAGCCGATCTCACCAAGCGGCTGCTCATTGTGGTCGAAGTTCAGGATGACGATATCGATCGGCTGTCCGGTGGCGGAGATCACGTCGAAGTAGGCGTGTGGCCCCCAAAGCGGGCCGCCCACGGACTTCAGCATGTCGTAGATCTTTCCTTGCGAGGCGAAGCTGTCTGCGAGGCGGGCAACGATCGCCGAACTTACCTTGGATGCATTGTTCTCCGACTCTTCAACCCAGAAGTTGATCGTGGTGCCATCGGAGGCCTTCAGTTGACGCACAAGCATGGCCGACCGCTCGGAATCGTCGGAGTGGTACCAGGTCCTCACATCATCCACCGCTGCGGGAGTCGGCTCGCTCGTAGCGGAATAGTAGGGCGTGCTGCCGCGTTTGCCGGCGAGCGCGACCCAGCCTTCACGGTTGAAGTCGGAAATGCGGCGCTTGGTTTCCTGTGTGTCGTTGTCCCACCGCAGCGCGCTTGCGACGATGCTTGGCATTTTCGAAGTCGTCAGCGAGATGTTCGGCATGGTCCGCGGAATGCCGGTGTGGTTGGTGAAGACTAGCGTCACATCCTGGCCCTTTAATCCCGAAATGCGAATTGGCATATCCACAGTGTCTGCAGTGGCATTGATGCCTTGCCAGATGCCCACCCCGGTCCCCGCGTAGGTGTCTGCATCGACGGCTCCGCAATCACTGCAGGCCGGTGTCATGACGTTGGTTGGCTTTGGCGGAGAGGGTTCTGGAGTCGAGGGCGCGCCGGACGTGGTCACGGGCTGCGAGGATTGATCTCCGTCGCCGCCGCCGCAGGCGCTCAGGGCGGTTGCCGCGAGCAGCACCATAGCAGCGCAACTCGCGCGCGGCGAGGTGCGAGATTTGTTCGTCATTGATTGTTCTCCTGGAGTATTGGCATTCCCACGCCGTTGCGGCGCAGCAATGTTTATACGGGCGAGAATCTGGAGATAGCTACCCGCTCCAGGAGAACTTCAGCGTTGCTTGACGATCGTCAGGCCAACTACCTCAGCCCTAACAACCTTTCCGCCATTTCGGCGAAACCTTCGCCACCGGATGCGTTGGTGACGTAGGCCGGTTTGTGCGGCAGCAGATGGAGGATGTCACCCACGTTGGCAACGCCGACTGACAGCGGGAAGTGGCCGAACATCGCGACGTCGTTGGCCGAGTCGCCGATGAACAGCCATTCGTCGCGATGGGCGTCGATGTCGTCACCGAGGAGTTCCTCTACACACAGCCGGCTCATCGATAGTTTGTCGTGGTGCCCAAACCATCCATTCACATGGATCGAACTGATCGTTGCTGTCATGCCAGCCTCGCGCATCATCTCGGCGATCCGGTCGACTGCCGGTTGCGGCAGCGGCGGGACGTCCTCGGCATGGTCGATCGCGAGATCGGCGGCATGCCAGGCCTGGTCCGATGCCAGCGCGCAGCCGGGGACCTCGCGCAGGATTTCCTGGCCGAGCGCGTGGATGCGAAACAGGTTGGCATCGCGCGTTTCCGCATCGTCCAGAAAACGGGTAACCAGCTTGCCATCACGCAGATGCGAGTAAAAGGCGCCGTTTTCGCCGATGATTGCGTCAACCGGCCACAGACGAGTCAGAATCTCCGCCCACGCGATGCATCGCCCGGTTACCGGAATCACATGCAGCCCGGCGCGGGTGAGACGATCCAATGCCAGATACGTGGCTGCGGGTAGGCGGCCATCGGTGGTCAGCGTGCCGTCAATGTCGGTCAGGATGCCGCGCACGCGGCGCAGGGCGGCGTCGGGCAGGGCGGAGAAAGGTTGGGGCGAGGTCATGGCGGCGAATTGTATCTGCGTCCTTGTTGCAAGGGCGATGGTTGCGCAGTGTCAATATGCCGCAACAATCTCTTCGGCAAGGCGGGTTTGCCCTGTTTGCCGTGACATAAGAGCGGCGTAACATGCCTGTCACAAAAAATGCATACAGTCGGTCGCTTTTTCAAAAAAATTGGTCGGACCGAACACAGCCTCAGGAGAAATGCCAATGTCTTTTCCACGCACCGCGTTGAAGTTCGCCGCCGTTGCAAGCCTGGCCTTGGCCGGTACGGCCCATGCCGCTGTTGAGATCCAGTGGTGGCACGCCATGCAGGGCGCGCTGAACGACAAGGTCAACGAGATTGCCGACAAGTTCAACGCCAGCCAGTCCGACTACAAGATCGTGCCGGTCAACAAGGGCAATTACGACGAGACCATGGCAGCCGGCATTGCGGCATTCCGCGCGGGCGGCGCGCCGGCCATCCTGCAGGTATTCGAGGTGGGCACCGCGACGATGATGAGCGCCAAGGGCGCCATCAAGCCAGTGTCGCAGGTGATGAAGGACGCTGGCGAGAAGTTCGACCAAAAGGCGTACATCCCGGCAGTGGCGGGTTACTACACGTCGTCGAAGGGCGAGATGCTGTCGTTCCCGTTCAATAGCTCGACGACTGTCTTCTATTACAACAAGGATGCCTTCAAGAAGGCGGGCATTTCCGCCCCACCCAAGACCTGGCCCGAGGTGATGCAGTACTCGGCCAAGCTCAAGGCGTCGGGCCAGAACTGCGCCTATACCACCGACTGGCAGAGCTGGGTGCACCTGGAGAGCTTCTCCGCCTGGCACAACACGCTCTTCGCCACGAAGAACAACGGTTTTGGCGGCACCGACGCGCGGCTGGTCTTCAATAGCCCGCTGCACGTGAAGCACATCACGAACCTGCAGGAGATGGTGAAGAAGGGCTACTTCAGCTACGGCGGCCGCAAGGCGGAGTCGCAGGCCAAGTTCTACAACGGCGAGTGCGCGATGTTCACGGGCTCGTCCGCATCGCTGGCCAATATCCGCAAGAATGCCAAGTTCCAGTTTGGTGTGTCGCAACTGCCGTACTACCCGGACGTGCCGGGCGCGCCGCAGAACACGATCATCGGCGGTGCATCGTTGTGGGTGATGGGCGGCAAGAAGGCCGACGAGTACAAGGGCGTGGCCAAGTTCTTCACGTTCCTGTCGCGACCGGAGATCCAGTCGGACTGGCACCAGGCCACTGGCTACCTGCCGGTGACGATGGCTGCGTATGAGATGACGAGGAAGTCGGGTTACTACGACAAGAACCCGGGTGCCGATGTCTCGGTCGAGCAGATGGTCGTGAAGACCACCGACAAGTCGCGCGGCGTGCGTCTCGGCAACCTCGTGCAGATCCGTACCGTGATCGACGAGGAACTCGAAGCGGTGTGGGCTGGCAAGAAGGAGCCGAAGGCCGCGCTCGACAACGCCGTGGCACGTGGCAACGAACTGCTGGAGCGTTTCCAGAAGACCGCCAGGGAATAATCCCCTGCGGTGATGGAGCTGAAGCGGGCGGCGGCACAATCGTCGCCCGTTTGCGTTTGTTTTGGGAACCCCCTCGATGGAAAAGCGCGTCGTCTTTCGCTCTCCGTGGTTGCCGTATCTGCTGGTGCTGCCGCAGATCGCCATCACGCTGATCTTCTTCTTCTTGCCCGCCGGGCAAGCGCTGTGGCAGTCGATGCTGCAGCAGGATGCCTTCGGCATCAATCTCGAGTTCGTCGGACTCGATAACTTCGTTACGCTGTGGAAGGACCCGCAGTACATCGAGTCCTTCCAGACCACTGCGATCTTCGCCATTGGCGTGACGGTGGTGGGTCTGTCCGTGGCGCTGCTGCTGGCGTACTTCGCCGATCGCGTCATACGCGCCGCCACTGGCTACAAGACCCTGCTGATCTGGCCCTACGCGGTGGCGCCTGCCGTGGCCGGCGTGCTCTGGATGTTCATGTTCAACCCTACCCTGGGCGTGGTGTCCTACGCGCTGCGCAAGGCAGGCGTGGACTGGAACTTCCTGCTCAACGGCAACCAGGCACTCCTGCTGGTGGTGCTGGCGGCCGCATGGAAGCAGGTCAGCTACAACTTCCTGTTCTTCCTGGCCGGGCTGCAGAGCATTCCGAAATCGCTGATCGAGGCCGCTGCCATCGACGGCGCGGGCCCGTGGAAGCGCTTCTGGTCGATCGTGTTCCCGCTGCTGTCGCCCACCACCTTCTTCCTGCTCGTGATCAACATGGTCTACGCCTTCTTCGATACCTTCGCGATCATCGATGCGGTGACCCACGGCGGCCCGTTCAACTCGACGAACACGCTCGTCTACAAGGTGTTCCATGATGGCTTCCGAGGCATGGATATTGGTGGCTCGGCCGCACAGTCGGTGGTGCTGATGGTGATCGTGATCGCGCTGACCGTGGTGCAGTTCCGATTCGTGGAACGCAAGGTCCAGTATTGAGGAGCCAGCCATGGTAGAACGACGTCCCGTACTCGACTTCATTACCCACCTCGTGCTGATCGTCGGCATCGCGGTCGTGGCATTTCCGGTGTACCTGACCTTTGTCGCGTCGACGCTGACGGCCGAGCAGGTACTCGATGCACCGATGACGCTGATCCCGGGCAGCCATCTGATCGAAAACTATCGCACCGTGCTGTTTCAAGGCGTGGGCGAGGCCGCTTCGCCGGTCTCGACCATGATGAAGAACAGCCTGATCATGGCGTTGGGCATTGCGCTGGGGAAGATCGCGATTTCGATCATTTCCGCCTTCGCGATCGTCTATTTCCGCTTTCCGCTGCGCAAGACGTTCTTCTGGATGATCTTCATCACGCTGATGCTGCCGGTGGAAGTGCGTATCCTGCCGACCTACAAGGTGGTATCTGACCTCGGCATGCTGGATAGCTACTTCGGCCTGACGATTCCCATCATCGCGTCGGCCACCGCCACGTTCCTGTTCCGGCAATTCTTTCTGACGATCCCGGATGAACTGGCCGAAGCCGCTCGCATCGACGGGGCCGGACCGCTGCGATTCTTCTGGGATGTGGTGCTGCCGCTGTCGCGCACCAGCATCGCCGCGCTGTTCGTGATCCAGTTCATCTATGGCTGGAACCAGTACCTCTGGCCATTGCTGATCACCACGCAGAAGTCGATGACGCCCGTGGTGGTGGGCGTGACACAGATGATTTCCCGCTCGGGCGATGCCGCTACCGATTGGAACCTCGTGATGGCCACCGTGATGCTGGCGATGATCCCGCCGGCGGTGGTGGTGGTGCTGATGCAACGCTGGTTCGTCAAGGGCCTCGTGGAAACGGAAAAATAAGGTCATTCCATGGCAAAGCTGTCTCTTCGCAACGTTCAGAAAACCTATGCCGGGGGCACGCAGGTCGTGCACGGCATCGACATGGAAATCGCCGACGGCGAGTTCATCGTGATCGTCGGGCCGTCCGGCTGCGGCAAATCCACGCTGCTGCGCATGGTGGCCGGCCTCGAGACGATCACCGGTGGTGAGATCCATATTGGCGACAAGGTCGTCAACGATCTGGAGCCGGCCGCGCGTGATATCGCGATGGTGTTCCAGAACTACGCGCTCTATCCGCACATGAGCGTGTACGACAACATGGCGTACGGGCTGAAGATCCGCGGGATGTCGAAGAGCGAGATCGAGCAGCGCGTCAAGCATGCGGCCGGCATCCTGGAACTTGCGTCGCTGCTCGACCGCAAGCCGCGCGCATTGTCCGGCGGACAACGGCAGCGCGTGGCGATGGGCCGTGCGATCGTGCGCGAGCCATCGGTGTTCCTGTTCGACGAGCCGCTGTCGAACCTCGATGCCAAGCTGCGCGTGCAGATGCGGCTGGAGCTAAAGGATCTGCACCGCCGGCTCAAGACGACCAGCCTCTATGTGACGCACGATCAGGTGGAGGCCATGACGCTGGCGGACCGCATGATGGTGCTCAATGGCGGCCGGGTGGAGCAGATCGGCACGCCGCTGGAAGTCTATGCGCGACCGGCCAGCACGTTCGTCGCCGGCTTCATTGGCTCGCCGCCGATGAACCTGGTGCCGGTGGCGCGGAACGGAAGCGGGCAGGGCGTGGCGCAAATGCGGGTCCAGCCCAAGGACGGGCAGGCGGCGGCAACGCTGGGACATCTGCCGATGGGGCTGCATCTGCCCGAACAGGCGCTGATGGGATTGCGTCCCGAACACATCGAGCCTTGCGCCGTGCACGAGGCCATCGCAGAGCTGGATGTGAGGGTGGTGGAGGCGCTCGGCGCGGATTCGTTCGCGTACGGATCGCTCGGCGGCCAGCCCATCGTGGTCAGGCTCGACAGCCAGACGCAGGTGCGTGCCGGCGACAAGCTGCCGATTACGGCGTCGGCCGAGCATCTGCATTTCTTCGACGAGCAGTCGGGCAAGCGTATCGAGGCTCAGGCATGATGAATTGGCCCTATCCCCGCTTTATTGCCCATCGCGGCGCGGGCAAGCTGGCTCCCGAAAACACGCTGGCTGCGTTTCGGCACGGCGCGTCGTTCGGCTACCGGATGTTCGAGTTTGACGTGAAGCTGTCTGCCGACGGCAAGCCGATCCTGATGCACGATGCGACGCTGGATCGCACTACGACCGGCAAAGGGCGTGTCGATGCGCTGACGCTGGGTGAACTGGCGGCGCTGGATGCTGGCGGCTGGCACAGTCCCGCGTACGCGGGCGAGCCGGTGCCGACGCTGGCGGCCATTGCTCGCTATACGCAGGCCAACGGCTTCATGGTCAATATAGAGATCAAGCCGGTGCCAGGGATCGAGTATCGGACTGGTGCCGCAGTGGCGCTTGACGCACTTTCACTATGGAAGGGAGCTGGCACGCCGCCGCTGCTGTCCTCGTTCTCGGAAGTGGCGTTGGAGGCCGCGCATCAGGTGGCGCCAGACCTCCCGCGTGCCTTGCTGCTGGATACATTGCCTGCCGATTGGCTCGAGCGGCTGCGCCGGCTGGAATGCGTGGCGCTCGACGCCAACCACCTTGAACTCGATGCCGCTGTCATCGGCGCCGCGCATTCGGCCGGGTTCAAGGTGCTCTGCTACACGGTCAACGACCCGGCGAGGGCAGCGAACCTGCTGTCATGGGGGCTGGACGGCTTGATCACCGATGCGGTCGATCAGATCGCGCCACAGTCCTGAACAGTCCGTCTTGTTTTGCATCACGAAAAGTCCCTACGAGTCCAGGGCAAACGTGCTATGCTTCGCGAGTGAAGACTTAGGTCCTTCCCCGCACAACTTGCCCTTTCGGGTCTGGCGGCGAGACCGAAAACTAGCGGCACCTGACACGGTGCCGTTCGTTCAAGGTGGTAACCGTTGGGCCCCCAAGAGTTGTTTGCAATCCGCTAACCGGTCGAGCCGTGTCGCGGAAGGTTGATGAACCCGCTTAACTCCGGCATTCCCGGAGAATAGTGAGCGCCCCATGATGCAGCAGTATCAAAGCAATTCGTACCTCTTCGGCGGCAACGCCCCCTATGTGGAAGAGCTGTACGAGGCCTACCTCCAGAATCCCAGCTCGGTTCCCGACAACTGGCGCGCGTATTTCGACGCGATGCAGAATGTCCCGGCTGCGGATGGTTCCAACGCCCGCGATATCCCCCACGCACCGATCGTCGCCTCGTTCGCCGAGCGCGCCAAGCAGGGCCCCATCAAGACCATTGTTGCCTCGGCCGATTCCGATATGGGCCGCAAGCGCGTCGCTGCCACGCAGCTGATCGCCGCTTACCGCAACATCGGCTCGCACTGGGCTGACCTCGATCCGCTCAAGCGCCAGGAGCGTCCGCCCCTGCCTGACCTGGATCCGGCGTTCTACGGCTTCTCCGAGGCTGACCTCGATATCGTCTTCAATGCCAGCAACACGTACTTCGGCAAGGAGTCGATGAGCCTGCGCGAGCTGCTCAACAATCTGCGAGAAACGTACTGCGGCACCATCGGCGCCGAGTTCATGTACGTGAGCGACCAGGCGCAGAAGCGCTGGTGGCAGGAGCGCCTGGAAACCACGCGTTCCAAGCCCGTGTTCACGCTGGAGAAGAAGAAGCACATCCTCGACCGCCTGACCGCGGCCGAAGGCCTGGAGCGATTCCTCCACACCAAGTACGTCGGCCAGAAGCGCTTCTCGCTCGAAGGTGGCGAGAGCTTCATCGCCGCGATGGACGAACTGATCCAGCACGCCGGTACCAAGGGCGTGCAGGAAATCGTGATCGGCATGGCTCACCGTGGCCGTCTGAACGTGCTGGTCAATACGCTGGGCAAGATGCCGGCCGACCTGTTCGCTGAATTCGAAGGCAAGCACGTCGACGACCTGCCGGCCGGTGACGTGAAGTACCACAAGGGCTTCTCGAGCGATGTCTCGACGGAAGGCGGCCCGGTTCACCTGTCGCTCGCGTTCAACCCGTCGCACCTGGAAATCGTCAACCCGGTGGTCGAAGGCTCGTCCAAGGCTCGCCAGGAACGCCGCGGCGACGTCGGCCACAAGGAAGTGCTGCCGGTGCAGGTGCACGGCGACGCGGCCTTTGCAGGCCAGGGCGTGGTGATGGAAACGCTGAACCTCGCGCAGACCCGCGGCTACGGCACGGGTGGCACGATGCATCTGGTTATCAACAACCAGATCGGTTTCACCACGTCGGACCCGCGCGACGCCCGTTCGACGCTGTATTGCACGGACGTGGTCAAGATGATCGAGGCGCCGGTGCTGCACGTGAACGGCGACGATCCCGAAGCCGTGGTGTACGCCATGCAGCTGGCCGTTGATTTCCGCATGGAATTCAACAAAGACGTCGTGGTCGACATCATCTGCTTCCGCAAGCTGGGCCACAACGAGCAAGACACGCCGGCTATGACGCAGCCGCTGATGTACAAGAAGATCGGCCAGCATCCGGGTACGCGCAAGCTGTACGCTGACAAGCTGGTGGCGCAGAACCTGACCCCGACCGAGTTCGGCGACGAGCTGGTCAAGGACTACCGTGCCGCCATGGACGCTGGCAAGCACACGGTGGACCCGGTCCTGTCGAACTTCAAGAACAAGTTCGCCGTGGACTGGATGCCGTTCCTGAACCGCAAGTGGACGGACGCTGCCGACACCGCCGTGCCGATGACGGAACTGAAGCGTCTGGCCGAGCGCATCACCACGATTCCTGAGCACTTCAAGCTGCATCCGCTGGTGGAGAAGGTCGTCAAGGACCGCTCCAACATGGGCCGTGGCGAGCAGATGCTGGACTGGGGCATGGGTGAACACCTGGCCTTCGCTTCGCTGGTTGCCTCGGGCTACCCGGTGCGTATCACCGGCCAGGACGCCGGCCGCGGTACCTTCACGCACCGCCACGCCGTGCTGCATGACCAGGCTCGCGAGCGCTGGGATGCCGGCTCGTACGTGCCGCTGCAGAACGTGTCGGAAAACCAGGCACCGTTCACGGTGATCGACTCGGTGCTGTCTGAAGAGGCCGTGCTCGGCTTCGAATACGGCTACTCGACCGCCGAACCGAATGCGCTGGTGATCTGGGAAGCCCAGTTCGGCGACTTCGTCAACGGCGCTCAGGTTGTGATCGACCAGTTCATCTCGTCGGGTGAAGTGAAGTGGGGTCGCGCATCGGGCTTGACGATGATGCTGCCGCACGGCTACGAAGGCCAGGGTCCGGAACACAGCTCGGCCCGTATCGAGCGTTTCCTGCAGCTCTGCGCCGATCACAACATCCAGGTTGTCCAGCCGACCACGCCGGCCCAGATCTTCCACCTGCTGCGTCGCCAGATGATCCGTCTGTTCCGCAAGCCGCTGGTGATCATGACGCCGAAGTCGCTGCTGCGTAGCAAGGATGCCGTGTCGCCGCTGTCCGATCTGGCCAAGGGTCATTTCGAGACCGTGATCCCCGATCACGAGGAACTGAACGCCAGCAAGGTCAAGCGCGTGATCATGTGCTCGGGCAAGGTCTACTACGACCTGGTCAACACCCGCCGTGAGCGTGGTGCTACCGACACGGCGATCATCCGCATGGAACAGCTGTATCCGTTCCCGCACAAGGCTGTTGCCGCGGAACTCAAGAAGTATCCGGGCGCGACCGAAATCCTGTGGTGCCAGGACGAGCCGCAGAACCAGGGTGCCTGGTTCTTCGTGCAGCACTACATCATGGAAAACATGACGGAAGGCCAGAAGCTCGGTTATGCCGGTCGTCCCGCCTCGGCTTCGCCGGCGGTGGGCTACTACGCAAAGCACAACGAGCAACAGAAGGCGCTGCTGGACGCTGCGTTCTCCAAGCTCAAGGGCTTTGTTCTGACCAAGTAATTCGTCGGCACCCGCGGCCGCGCACCAGGGTGCGCGCCGCGGGTCAGCCTACCCGCAACGAAACACACGCATACATCGAGGAATTTTCAAACCATGGCTATTGTTGACGTCAAGGTTCCCCAATTGTCGGAATCGGTCGCCGAAGCGACCATGCTGAACTGGAAGAAGAAGCCGGGCGAAGCTGTTGCTCAGGACGAGATCCTGATCGAAATCGAAACCGACAAGGTCGTGCTGGAAGTGCCGGCACCGTCGGCTGGCGTTCTGTCGCAGATCATCAAGAACGACGGCGATACCGTCGTGGCCGATGAAGTGATCGCCAAGATCGACACGGCTGCCACCGCAGGCGCTGTTGCACCGGCCGCCGCCGCTCCGGCTCCTGCCGCAGCAGCACCGGCCCCGGCAGCTGCTGCCCCCGCAGCCGCTGCCAGCGCTGGCGCCATCGCCATGCCGTCGGCTGCCAAGCTGATGGCCGAAGGTGGCCTGTCGGCTTCGCAAGTGGCTGGCACCGGCAAGGACGGCCGCATCACCAAGGGTGACGTGCTGGCCGCTGGCTCGGCTCCTGCTCCGGCCGCCAAGGCTGCTCCGGCTCCGGCCGCCGCCAAGCCGGCCCTGCCGCAAGTGTCGGCCCAGGTTGACTTCGCCGCGCTGGGCGATCGCCCGGAAGAGCGCGTGCCGATGAGCCGCCTGCGCGCCCGTATCGCCGAGCGTCTGATCCAGTCGCAATCGACCAACGCCATCCTCACCACCTTCAACGAAGTGAACATGAAGCCGGTGATGGATCTGCGCGCCAAGTACAAGGATCGCTTCGAGAAGGAACACGGTGTGAAGCTCGGCTTCATGTCGTTCTTCGTGAAGGCCGCCGTGCACGCGCTGAAGAAGTACCCGGTCATCAACGCCTCGGTGGACGGCAACGACATCGTCTACCACGGCTACTTCGACATCGGTATCGCCGTGGGCTCGCCGCGTGGTCTGGTGGTGCCGATCCTGCGCAACGCCGACCAGATGAGCCTGGCCGACATCGAGAAGAAGATCGCCGAGTTCGGCACCAAGGCGCGTGACGGCAAGCTGTCGCTGGAAGAACTGACCGGCGGTACGTTCTCGATCTCGAACGGCGGTACGTTCGGCTCGATGCTGTCGACCCCGATCATCAACCCGCCGCAGTCGGCCATCCTGGGCGTGCACGCCACCAAGGACCGTGCCGTGGTGGAAGACGGCCAGATCGTGATCCGTCCGATGAACTACCTGGCGATGTCCTACGACCACCGTATCATCGACGGCCGCGAAGCCGTTCTGGGTCTGGTGGCCATGAAGGAAGCGCTGGAAGATCCGGCTCGTCTGCTGCTGGACCTGTAATTCAGGCCAGACCTCCGTCTATCGTTTGTCGTCGTCCCCGCGCTCCGCGCGCGGGGACCCGGCCGCCACATCGCCGCCGGACGCCCGCCCTTGCGCGGGCATGACGCACCAGAGAGAAATTTCCCATGAGCAAACAATTCGACGTGCTGGTGATCGGCGCCGGCCCCGGCGGCTATATCGCCGCCATCCGCGCTGCCCAGCTGGGCCTGAACGTGGCTTGCCTGGAAGGCAATGCCTATGACGATCCGAAGGGCGAAGCACGCCTGGGCGGTACCTGCCTGAACGTGGGCTGCATTCCGTCCAAGGCACTGCTGGCTTCCTCGGAAGAGT
Source organism: Cupriavidus sp. SHE (assembly GCF_000812445.1). NCBI lineage: Bacteria > Pseudomonadati > Pseudomonadota > Betaproteobacteria > Burkholderiales > Burkholderiaceae > Cupriavidus > Cupriavidus sp. SHE. Next base: position 110,071 of record NZ_JWMB01000025.1, read on the forward strand.
TCGAGAACGCCTCGCATCACCTGGCCGATCATGGCATCACCGTGGGCGACGTCAAGGTCGACGTGGCCAAGATGCTCAAGCGCAAGGACGACATCGTCAGCAAGATGACGAAGGGCATCGAGTTCCTGTTCCGCAAGAACAAGGTGACCCTGTTCAAGGGCTACGGCAAGTTCACCGGCAAGGCTGCAGAAGGCTTCCAGGTGGAAGTGAACGGCGAAACGCTGACCGCCAAGCAGGTCATCATCGCCACGGGCTCGAAGGCTCGCCATCTGCCGGGCGTCGCTGTCGACAACAACCTGATCAGCGATAACGAAGGCGCTCTGAAGTTCGGTACCGTGCCGAAGAAGCTGGGCGTGATCGGCGCCGGCGTGATCGGCCTGGAGCTGGGCTCGGTGTGGCGCCGTCTGGGTGCCGACGTGACCGTGCTGGAAGCGCTGCCCGCATTCCTGGGCGCCGCCGACGAAGGCGTGGCCAAGGAAGCGCAGAAGCTGCTGACCAAGCAGGGGCTGCAGTTCCATCTGAGCGTCAAGGTCGACGAAGTGAAGACCGGCAAGGACAACGTCACGGTCAACTACACCGACAAGGACGGCAAGGCGCAGACGCTGGAAGTCGATCGCCTGATCGTGTCGGTGGGCCGCGTGCCGAACACCGACAACCTCGGCCTGGACGCCGTGGGCCTGGGCGTGGACCAGCGTGGCTTCATCGAGGTGGACGACCACTGCCAGACCAAGGTGCCGGGCATCTGGGCAATCGGCGACGTGGTGCGTGGCCCGATGCTGGCGCACAAGGCCGAAGACGAAGGTGTGGCTGTGGCCGAGCGTATCGTTGGCCAGAAGCCGCACATCGACTTCAACACGGTTCCCTGGGTTATCTACACATTCCCGGAAATCGCGTGGGTCGGCAAGACCGAGCAGCAACTCAAGGCCGAAGGCCGCGAGTACAAGTCGGGCCAATTCCCGTTCATGGCCAATGGCCGTGCGCTGGGCATGGGTGCTTCGGACGGTTTCGTGAAGATGCTGGCCGATGCCAAGACCGACGAGATCCTGGGCGTGCACATCGTGGCCGCGAATGCTTCGGACCTGATCGCCGAAGCCGTGGTGGCGATGGAGTTCAAGGCTGCGAGCGAAGATATCGGTCGCGTCTGCCACCCGCACCCGTCGATGTCGGAAGTCATGCGCGAAGCCGCGCTGGCCGTCGACAAGCGTCAGCTCAACATGTAAGGCATTTGCCTCGCAAAGTGTGAGCACCGGCGCGCCGCCATTCGCGGCGCGCCGTTTTCACTTGCAGCCCCCGGTTGAACCCACATGAACGTCACCGAGTTTTACGAACACGAACTCAAGCAGCGCGGCTATCAGTCAGATGAGGCGCAGCGTCGCGCCGTGGAGCGACTCCAGCAATGCTATGACGAGTGGGTGGCCTACAAGGGCCGTCGAAACAGCACGCTGAAGAAGCTGCTGGTACACCCCGAGGTGCCGAAGGGCGTCTACATGTGGGGTGGGGTGGGGCGCGGCAAGTCGTTCCTGATGGACAGTTTCTATTCCTGCGTGCCGGTGGTGCGCAAGACGCGGCTCCACTTCCACGAGTTCATGCGCGAGGTGCATCGGGAACTCGAGGAACTGCGCGGCCGGGCAGACCCGCTGGACGAACTGGCGAAACGCATTGCGCGCCGCTTCCGGCTGATCTGTTTCGACGAGTTCCACGTCAATGATGTGGCGGATGCGATGATCCTGCATCGTCTGCTGCAGCAGTTGTTCGAAAACGGTGTGCAGTTCGTGATGACGTCGAACTATCGCCCGGATTTGCTTTACCCGGATGGCCTTCACCGTGATCGGGTGCTGCCGGCTATTGCGCTGTTGCAGCAAAAGCTCGATGTGCTCAATGTCGATGCCGGCATCGACTACCGCAAGCGGGCACTGGAACAAGTACAGGCCTACCATACGCCGCTGAACCGGGAAGCCAGCGCCGCGCTGCGCGATGCGTTCGTGTCCATCGCGGGCACGGCGGACGAGTCTCCGATCCTGCATATCGAACATCGCGAGATCAAGGCGCTGCGAAAGGCCAATGGCGTGGTCTGGTTCGATTTCGCGACCTTGTGCGGCGGCCCCCGCTCCCAGAACGACTATCTGGAGATTGCGTCACAGTTTCATACGGTGATCCTGTCGGATGTGCCGAAGATGACGCCGCGGATGTCCTCGGAGGCGCGCCGCTTCACCTGGCTGATCGATGTTTTCTACGATCACAAGGTCAAGCTGCTGATGTCCGCCGAGGTACCAGCCGACGAACTCTATACCGAAGGCCAGATGGCGAACGAGTTTCACCGGACGGTGTCGCGGATCATCGAGATGCAGTCGAGGGAGTACATCGAGTCCGAACGTCGTACCGTCGACACCTCGTTGACCTGACAGGCTGGCAGGGGAGTCTGAGAGTCGTTCGAATCGGCTCCCCTGTCTGCACGGCCAGACTCTGACTCCATTTTTGGAAGTTTGATCTTTATCAAGGCATATGGCGCGCTGGTTACCTAGTATTCGCTGGGTACTAAAAGCGCACTATGCCGTCCCTGCACGCTAGCCCCCTCGCGCCCGATGGAACGTCCGTTCCGTCCAATCCGAGCGCACAACTTGGTTCCGCCGCAGCCCTTGCCTCGGGCACACGGCCTGGGTCGGCGTCTCTATCTACATCCACTACTCATTGTTTTCATTGCGGCCAGCCTCTCGGGCGCGATGTCACGCCGCTCGTCGCTGATATCGGCGGGCAGCGCCGCACATTCTGCTGTGGCGGCTGCCAGGCGCTGGCGCAGACACTCTATTCAGCCGGCTTCGGGCATCTATATAGCGATGTCACGCGGTTCGCGCGGCCGATAGATGCCCAGGCGCGACGCGAGGCAGAGCCTGTGTGGGCCGCCTACGATACCCCCGAGCTGCGCAACCAGTTCGTTCGAGAACTGGGCGACGGCCGGGCGGAGATCACGCTGGCGCCGGAAAACATCCGCTGCGCGGCTTGTGCCTGGCTGATCGAGCAGCACCTCGGGCAACTGGATGGGGTCGAGTCGGCCGTGGCGAACGTGGCCACGCGCCGCGTAGTGGTGCGCTGGCAAGAGAACAAGCAGGGCGTGGCGGGGCTGCTGTCCACGCTGGCCGACATCGGCTACCAGGCATGGCCGTTTGAGGTCTCGCGTGGCGACCAGCACGATCGCCGCGAGCGGCGCGGTCTGCTGATGCGCATGGCCGTGGCGATGCTCGGCATGATGCAGGTGATGATGTATGCGTGGCCGCTCTATACGCACGAAGCTACGATCGACCCTGGTCAGCTTCAGTTGATGCGCTGGGCGAGCTTTGCACTGACGATCCCGGTGGTTCTTTACTCTGCCTCGCCGATTTTCGCTGGCGCATGGCGTTCATTGCGGCAACGGCATATGGGCATGGACGTGCCTGTTGCGATCGGCGTGCTGGCTGGCTTCGTCGCGAGCGCTGTTGCAACCGTGCGGGGCGTCGGGGAGGTCTACTTCGATTCAGTGACGATGTTCGTCGCGTTCCTTCTGTTGGCCCGCTATCTGGAGTTGCGTGTCCGGCAAGCCTCGCGCAGTGGCGCCGAGATGCTGGCGCGCCAGCTGCCCGCGACCTGCGAGCGGCTGGTGGAGGCGAGCGGCGTCGGCGAGCGGATCCCGGTTGCGCGACTGAATGCCGGTGACCGGATTCGCGTGAAGGCGGGCGAGATCATGCCGGCCGACGGTGTGGTGGTGGCCGGTGTCAGCGAGATCGACGAGTCGATGCTGACAGGGGAAGCGCGGCCGGTGAAGCGCGCCATTGGCGACACGGTGCTGGCGGGTTGCTTCAATGCTGCCAGTCCGCTCGAGGTGAGCGTGCGCCGGATCGGCGCGCAGACCCGTCTCGCCGAGATCGTCGCCGTGCTGGATCGCGCGCTGGCGGACAAGCCCCGTCTGGCCCAATTGGCAGATCGCGTGGCCGGCTGGTTTGTCGCCACCCTCTTGATCCTGGCCGCAATCACCGGGCTGGTCTGGGCGATCTGGATCGATCCATCACGCGCGCTGCTGGTGACAGTCGCGGTGCTCGTTGTGAGCTGTCCTTGCGCGTTGTCGCTGGCTACTCCGGCGGCGCTGGCCGCCGCTGGCGCGGCGTTGTCGCGGCGCGGCGTGCTGCTGACCCGCGCGCATACGCTCGAAGCGCTTTCGGGTGTCACGGACGTCATGCTCGACAAGACGGGTACGTTGACCGAGGGGCGCTTTGCGCTCGTGTCGACGGAGATCGTGGGCAATCTGGATACGCCGACTTGCCAGAGTCTCGCCGCCGCCATGGAGCGTGGTGGGGAACATCCGATTGCCAGGGCCCTGGTTGACGCCGCCGCGGACCATGCCGAACGGCTGGTGGCTGAGCTGCACAACGTTCCCGGGCAAGGGTTGCAGGCAAATGTCGACGGCCGGTTGATGCGGCTGGGGCGTAGAGAGTTCGTCGCGGAGTTGGCACCGGCAGCGGCCGATATCCGCCGCAGTGGCGACCGTTATCCTGGCGCTACCGAGGTCTGGCTTGGTGACGCAAGCGGACCGCTGGCGTGTTTTCAGTTGGCCGATGTCGAACGGCCCCAGACTGCCGAGCTTCTGGCTTCGCTGACCCGACTCGGTGTGCGCTGTCATCTGGTTTCGGGCGATCAGCCGGCAGCGGTGCGCTGGTGGGCGGACCGCTTCGGCATCGAGACCGCCGTTGGCGCGGTCACGCCTGAAGGCAAGCGCGACTATGTAGCCAATCTTCAACAGCAGGGCGCCGTCGTTCTGGCGGTGGGCGACGGCATCAACGATGCGCCGGTGCTGGCCCAGGCCCAGGTTTCGATAGCGATCGGCAGCGGTGCGCCATTGGCGCAGGCCGGTGCCGATGCCGTGCTGACACACGGTGGCGTGGGCGAAATCGCCAATGCCATCGCCGTGGCCCGCAAGACGCGCCGTGTGGTACGCCAGAACCTGGGTTGGGCCTTTTTCTACAACGTCGTGGCGATCCCCCTGGCAGCTACCGGGCTCGTTACGGCATGGATGGCAGGCATCGGAATGTCCGTGTCGTCGTTACTGGTTGTCGGCAATGCATGGCGCCTGTTGCGCGCCGCGGCGGCGCCGGCCAGGGAGTCCTGAATATGGAAACACTCTATCTATTGGTGCCGATGAGCCTGGTGCTGGTGGCCGTGATTGCCGGGGCGCTGTGGTGGGCGTTGCACGCGGGGCAGTACGACGACCTTGATCGCCCGGCGGAAGCAATTTTGCTCGACAACGACAAGCCTTGAATGTCAAGGCATATAGGTGACCGTTGCGGCGAACGCGCATTGACAGGAATTAATGCAAGCAGTTCGCAAGGGATGCTGGTGGCTTGATGAAAGTCAACGCGACTTGTAAGCCGATTTTCTAAAGTCACACCGTCAGTAGGTTTATTTTTACTTTTTGCATTGGGGGTCTGAATGGCTGTCACCACCGCGTCCTCACGCGCCGACACCTTCAACTATGGAGTCGTGCGGCAGTTTGCCGTCATGACCGTGGTTTGGGGGATCGTTGGCATGGCCGTAGGCGTTCTGCTTGCGGCGCAATTGATCTGGCCGGATCTGAATTTCAATACACCGTGGTTATCGTTCGGTCGCTTGCGACCGCTTCACACCAATGCGGTGATCTTTGCATTTGGCGGTAGCGCGCTGTTCGCCACGTCGTACTACGTCGTGCAACGCACCTGCCAGGCCCGGCTGTTCTGCGGCCCGCTGGCGTCGTTCACATTCTGGGGCTGGCAAGCCATCATCATCGCGGCGGTGATCACGCTGCCGATGGGCATTACTTCTTCCAAGGAGTATGCCGAGCTCGAATGGCCGATCGATATCCTGATCACGCTGGTCTGGGTTGCCTACGCGGTGGTGTTCTTCGGCACGATCATCAAGCGCAAGACCCGTCATATCTACGTGGCGAACTGGTTCTTCGGCGCTTACATCCTGACGATCGCCATCCTACATATCGTCAACAACATCGAAATGCCGGTGTCGATGTGGAAGTCGTACTCGGCCTATGCAGGCGTGCAGGACGCGATGATCCAGTGGTGGTACGGCCACAACGCGGTGGGCTTCTTCCTGACCACGAGCTTCCTGGGGATGATGTACTACTTCATCCCGAAGCAGGCAGAGCGTCCGATCTACTCGTATCGCCTGTCGATCGTCCACTTCTGGGCGCTCAACTTCACGTACATGTGGGCGGGTCCGCACCACCTGCAGTACACCTCGCTGCCTGACTGGGCGCAGTCGCTGGGCATGGTGTTCTCACTGATCCTGCTGGCTCCGTCGTGGGGCGGCATGATCAACGGGATCATGACGCTGTCCGGTGCCTGGCACAAGCTGCGTACCGATCCGATTCTCAAGTTCCTGGTGGTGGCGCTGTCGTTCTACGGCATGGCCACGTTCGAGGGCTCGATGATGTCGATCAAGACGGTGAACGCGCTGTCGCACTACACGGACTGGACGATCGGCCACGTGCACTCGGGTGCCCTGGGCTGGGTCGCGATGATCTCGATTGGCTCGCTTTACTACCTGATTCCGCGCCTGTTCGGTGAGAAGGAGATGTACAGCACGCGCCTGATCGAGTGGCACTTCTGGATTGCGACGATCGGCGTGGTGCTCTACATCGCGTCGATGTGGATCGCCGGTGTGATGGAAGGTCTGATGTGGCGCGCCACGCAGCCTGACGGCACGCTGACCTATGCGTTCGTCGAAGCGGTCAAGGCAAAGTATCCGTTCTATCTGATCCGTCTGCTGGGTGGCCTGTGCTTCCTGAGCGGCATGATCCTCATGGCTTACAACGTGGCACGTACCATCATTGGCAAGCCTGCGGTTGACGCTCCGATTCCGGCCAACCTGCCGGCTTCCGCCCACTGATCGCCGAGGACCGAACGATGTCTCAAAAACAAGGATTCTTTTCCCACGAAACGCTGGAGAAGAACGTCGGCTGGTTGATCATCGCAACCATCATCGTGGTCAGCATCGCTGGCCTGGTGCAGATCGTGCCGCTGTTCTTCCAGCACTCGACGACCGAGCCCGATCCGGGCATCACGCCGTACTCGCCGCTGCGTCTGATGGGGCGCGACATCTACATCCGCGAGGGTTGCGTTGGTTGCCACTCGCAGCAGGTGCGTACCCTGCAGGCGGAGACTGAGCGTTATGGCCATTTTTCCACGGCGGGCGAGTCGGTGTATGACCACCCGTTCCTCTGGGGCTCGAAGCGTACCGGTCCGGATCTCGCGCGCGTTGGCGGCCGTTATTCGGACGACTGGCAGCGGATCCACCTGCGCAATCCGCGTGATGTGGTTCCCGAGTCGGTGATGCCTTCGTACCCGTGGCTGGAAAAGACGCAGTTGCCCACCAACGACATCCAGGCACGCATGCACGCGCTGAAGCGCCTGGGTGTGCCGTACAAGGACGAAGAGATTGCTCGTGCGTCTGAAGAGCTGGCGGGCAAGACGGAAGAAGATGCGCTGGTGGCGTATCTGCAGGGACTTGGCCTGAATCGCCGCAATGTGCGCGTTGACTCGGCGGCGGCTCCGGCGCCGGCGAAGGAGTGATGCCATGGCGATCGTGACCGCAATTGCAACCGTCGTGTCGATGCTGACGTTCATTGGCATCTGCTGGTGGGCATGGTCGGGCGGCCGCCAGGCCGCCAATCAGGAATCGGCGATGTTGCCGTTTGCCCTGCCTGACGAAACCACAACTACAAGCCGGAACCCACAGCCATGAGCGATTTCATTTCCGATTTCTGGAGTTATTACATCGCGGCCATCGCGCTCATCGGGATCGTCTGGTGTGTCTGGCTGCTGTTCTCCCAACGCAAGATGCCGAAAGGTGTCAGCACCACGGATGACACTGGTCATGTCTGGGATGGTGACCTGCGCGAACTGAACAACCCGCTGCCACGTTGGTGGATGTGGATGTTCCTGCTGGCCTGCATCTTCGGTCTTGGTTACCTGGCGTTGTATCCGGGTCTGGGATCGTACGCTGGTATGCTCAAGTTCTCGACGCAGGGCGAACTCGCAGCTCACCGCGAAGCGGCCGAGAAAACGCAGCACCAGATCTACGCCAAGTATCTGAACATGGATATCAAGCAGGTGGCGGCGGATCCTGATGCACGCGAGATCGGCCAACGGTTGTTCCTGAACTACTGCGCGCAGTGCCACGGTTCGGATGCGCGTGGCAGCCGAGGCTTCCCCAACCTGACCGACAACGATTGGCTCTACGGTGGCGAGCCGGAGACGATCCAGCAGACGATCACCAAGGGCCGCAATGGCGTAATGCCGTCGTTTGCCAGCACGATCGATGCGAAGCAGGCCGGCGATACCGCGCAGTACGTGCGTTCGCTGTCTGGTCTGTCGTCGGATCCGATTCGTGCATCGCGTGGCGAAAGCACCTTCAAGTCGACCTGCGCGGCCTGCCACGGCGCCAACGGCAAGGGCAACCAGGCACTCGGCGCGCCGAACCTGACCGACAACACGTGGTTGTACGGCAGCTCGGAAGCGACGATCGTCGATGCAATTCTTAAGGGACATAACGGTCATATGCCGGCGCATGAGGAGATTCTGACGCCTGAGCGCATCCGCATGCTGACCGCATATGTATGGGGACTCTCGAATACGGGAGGCGCTGCAAAATGACTAACTGCCCCGGGGCCGGGCGGCGTGCCGCCCACCGGGGCGTGAGGGCAACACGATGAGCGCGCCCCTTAACGCCCCCGATCACTCGGACGATCACGCCTCGAACGATCCGTCTGCAAGCCAGTCGTCGAGCGATCGTAACGGCAACACTTGGCGTCCCGCGCCGCCCCCCAAAGGGGCAGAGACCACCGAGGAAGCGCTGTATGAGGTCCGCCGCAAGATCTATCCGCGCTCGACCTCTGGCGCGTTTTCGAGCTGGCGCGTGTGGCTGGTCATCCTGACGCAGTTGATTTACTACGGAACACCCTGGCTGCAGTGGAATGATCGCCAGGCCGTGCTGTTCGATCTCGGTGCGCGCAAGTTCTACATCTTCGGTCTCGTGCTGTGGCCGCAGGATGTGATCTATCTTGCCGTGCTGCTGGTCATTTCTGCGCTATCGCTATTCCTGTTCACAGCCATCGCCGGACGCCTGTTCTGCGGCTACGCCTGTCCCCAGACGGTCTACACAGAAATATTCATGTGGATCGAGCGACATGTCGAAGGGGATCGCATCGCGCGGATCCGACTTGACGGCGATCCCTGGAGCCTGCGCAAGCTGCGAATCAAGGCGACCAAGCATGTGCTCTGGGTGCTGATCGCACTGTGGACGGGCTTCACGTTTATTGGATATTTCGCGCCGATTCGGGAGCTTGGTAGCGAGGTCCTGCATTTCACGCTCGGACCCTGGCAGAGTTTCTGGATGCTGTTCTACGCGTTTGCGACCTGGGGCAACGCCGGATTCATGCGCGAGCAGGTGTGCAAGTACATGTGCCCCTATGCGCGTTTCCAGAGCGTGATGGTCGACCGCGATACCTATGTCGTGACCTATGACGTGGGTCGTGGAGAGCCGCGTGGTAGCCGTTCCCGCAAGACCGATCGCCATGCTGCTGGCATTGGCGATTGCGTGAATTGCAGTATCTGCGTGCAGGTGTGTCCGACCGGTATCGATATTCGTGATGGCCTCCAGTACGAGTGCATCGGTTGCGGCGCCTGTATCGACGCGTGCAATTTGGTCATGGACAAGATGGAGTACCCGCGCGGACTGATCCGATACACGTCGGAAAATGCGATGCGCAAGTCCCTGTCGACATCCGACGCGCGCAAGCGGCTGCTGCGACCACGCACGATCATCTATACGCTGATCTGGTTGGTTCTGGCGGCGGGCTTCGTCGCGTCGCTGGCAGTGCGCTCGCCGATCAAGGTCGACATCATTCGGGATCGCGGCGCGCTGGGCCGGGAAGTGGAGGGTCGCTGGATCGAGAACGTCTATCGGCTCCAGGTGATCAACACCACGGAAGCGCCGATGCGGATTCGCGTGGAGGCTGAAGGCGATGACCTGACTGGACTGACGGTCGAGTATGATAAGTCCGCCGAGGCCATGCAGCCAACGTCCAACCGGTTGTTGCCGATTCGCATTCGCGTGCCGATCGACGATGCCAAGGAAGGCACGCATAAGATCAACGTAACGGTGACGGCGGAGGGCGAGGACGGCCGAGACGCGCATATCAGGCAATCCACGAGTTTCATTGTTCCCCGCAATCTGTGATGCTGAGGGTGAAATGGCAGCAAACAAGGAGAGCGCAATGACATCCCAACAGTCCAAGCCCTGGTACAGGGAACCGTGGCCGTGGCTTTTGATGAGCGGTCCGTTGCTTGCAATTATTGGCTGCGGCGTGACCATCTGGCTCGCCAACACGCATCCGGATTTGCCGGTTTCCGGCGTGGAGCGTCATGGCCTGGTCGTAGAGAAAACGGGGGCGGAGCATGTGGCGTCGCCGGCTGCGAGGCGCCCATGAGACTCCGCTGGCTGATGTGGGTACTTTGGCCGGCGTTTCTGATGGGCGGAGCGGCCACCGCCACCGTATTTTCGGTCGTTGATCCGGGCGATCTCACGTTCTTCGGGCACCAGGTGGAAGCGTCTCGTGAGGCGGTCTACACGATTGGCTTCCTGGTGGCGTGGTTGTTTTGCGCGTTGTCCAGCGGGCTGACGCTATACACCATGCCAACCAAGCTCGAGGAGACCGACGAACTCGAGTAATGGATCGAGTGCAGGTAGAAAGCAAAACGGCCGCACCGGGCGCTGAGTTCCCGGTGCGGCCGTTTTCCAGGCTAGGAGGTTCGTTAGCAGTTTCGGCTATAGACCTGCCTGATGCCTTCCATGTCCACGAGTTTCACGTGTCGTTGGCGAATCTGAATCAGGCCGGCTTCGGCGAATCGAGAGAAGAGCCGACTCACGGTTTCGAGCTTGAGGCCAAGGTAGCTGCCGATTTCTTCGCGGCTCATCCGCAGCACGAACTCGCTCGACGAGTAGCCGCGCATCGACAGGCGCTCCGACATGTTGACGAGAAATGCTGCCAGGCGCTCTTCGGCACGCATCGAGCCAAGAGTGATCAGCATGATCTGGTCCTGCGAGATTTCCTTGCTCATCAGTCGCAGGAACTGCTGCTGGAGAGAAGGCAAGGTGCCGGACAGCGATTGCAGGTCATCAAATCGTACGACGCAGACCTCGGTGTCCTCGAGCGCGGTGGCATCGGACGCATGCTGCATCTCGCCGAGGCCGTCGAGCCCGACGACTTCACCGGGCAAATGGAAGCCGGTGATTTGCGTGCGTCCGTCCTCCATGGTCACGTGGGTCTTCAATGTGCCAAAGCGGATCGCATAGACTGCGGTAAGCGGTTCGCCCATGCGATAGAGCGTTTCGCCCTTGTGAACACGAACGCGTTCCTGTACGAGCGTGTCCATCTTTGCGAGGTCCTGTTGCGACATGCCCACGGGAAGGCAAAGCTGGCCCATGGCGCAAGTGGAGCAACGCGGAGACATCTCGGTGACGGGAATGGAGGTAAGCAATTGATGGTGCTCGCATGAATGCGCTTGCGATGGAGGCGCGATGCAGGCATTTTACAGCTTGATGTGACGCAGAAGCGAGGAACAGTTGCCATTTGGTGTGCTTTTCAGTGTCTTTACACTTGCATTGCTTGGCGGCGTGCATTGCGCAGCCATGTGTGGAGGAATTGCCATTGCTGTCGAGCAACGGCAGTCCGGGGGCGCTGTCGCGGTCGTTAACGTCGTGCATCGCTCGCGGTTTCACTGGTGGCTGGAACTGCTGGTCATGCACGCCGGGCGTCTCACGACCTATGTGCTGCTTGGGGCGCTGATGGGGGCGGTGGGCGCGACAGTCTGGAAGCAGGACTACCTGCCAGTGCAGCGCTGGCTCTACGGTGCAGGCAGCCTGTTGCTCGTTCTGACCGGGGTGTGGTTGTTGCGCGGCCGCGTCATGCGGGCAACATGGCTCGAGCGGTTGGCGGCGCGGGCGGCCTCATATGTCGTTCAGGGCGTCGCGTCGCTGGGTATGCAGATGCCGCTACGCTTGCGTCGGCACGCGCCCATCATGCGGCGCTATGGGATGGGGCTGGCCTGGGGGCTGGTGCCTTGCGGTATGGTGTATGGCGCACTCGCGCTCGCCCTGTTGGCTGGTAATGCGCCGTCTGGGGCACTTGTCATGACGGCCTTTGGCATCGGGACGCTGCCGAACCTGCTGGTGATCTCGGGTTTGTCGGGCTACCTGCGGCAACTGTCGCGCCGCCCCAGCGTGCGAGTGGGCGCCGCGCTTATTGTGATCAGTTTTGGGGCGCTGGGTGTCGCACGCGCCGTCTGGCTGCCCGATACGTTGGCCAATCACGGCTTCTGCGTCGTGTTCTAGACTTTTTTGCTGGTTGCAGGGCGGGGCTGGAATGCCATACAATCGCGAAACCACGGTATCGCGCTCCGATGCGCTCGTGGCGTCGCCGGGGCTGCATTCCCGATCTGGGGTGTGTGCCCAGGGGGTCTGGGCAGGTCTGGCTTGCCAGGATCGTCCCCACAGTTCATCCGGTTCAGAAGATCTGGTTCCAAAGTCCGATGGGGCTGTGTGGAGAGGTGGCGCCGGTGCCAGGCGAAGTTGCCTGGGCCGATATCGATTGTTTCTTGCCGCCTTGGCGATCTGATTGTCCAGGTGAATGTCCACCCCAAAAGGGAGAGGGTGCGACGCAAGAGGTCCGTTGACTGGCGCAGTCTGTCAGCCCCGGACGATCTCCTGCCGGAACGACCCGGCAATTCGATGCAAAGAAAATGAGGTGCACGGCTGCGCTGCGAAAAGCTGCGAGTTAGCTGCGCGATGAGATGGCGGTGGCTCAGGCCTCGCTGTATCTGCAATCTCCAGTGCTTCAGGATTCGTCCAGAAGCAGGTGCAAAGACAGGCTGCACACAATCACATGAATACCCAAGAGGCGAAGATCGTCCTCGAGACCGCGCTGATCTGTGCGCAGGAGCCGTTGCGCGTTGGTGATCTGCGACGGTTGTTCGCCGACGACGTCGGTGCCGACACCATCCGGGTTCTGCTCGAAGAGCTGCGCAACGACTGGCAGCAGCGCGGGGTAGAGCTCGTGGCCCTGGCCAGCGGCTGGCGGTTCCAGAGCCGTCCCGAGATGCGCGAGTTTCTTGACCGGCTCAATCCGGAGAAGCCGCCGAAGTACTCGCGTGCCGTGATGGAAACGCTAGCGATCATCGCGTATCGGCAGCCGGTGACGCGCGGTGACATCGAAGAGATCCGGGGCGTGACGGTCAGCACGGAAGTGGTCAAGAAGCTTGAGGACCGGGACTGGATCGAAGTCATCGGTCACAGGGACGTGCCTGGCCGCCCCGCGTTGTACGCAACGACCAAGGCATTTCTGGATGACCTCGGTCTGCGCTCGCTGGATGAGTTACCGCCGCTCGAGGATGCCCAGGCCCAGGCCCAGGCGGCTCTGCTGGATCAGCAGGCCATCGATTTCGAGGCGGTCGCGACGGCGAATCCGCCTGCTGGTGACGAGGAGGCCTTTTCGGAGGCTGCCGTTGAGGTGGCTGAGGCGGGCGAGCCGGCAGTTGAGTCGTTGTCGGTCGAGCCGCAATCCGAAGATCTGTCCGGTGGCGCGAGCGATGCCGCCGGCAATGAAAACGAACAGAACGACAGCGTCGCGCAGTTGCCCGAGGGTGATGGGCATGACGATGACGCGCCGGTGGCCCAGGCCAACGGATTCCATGTGGACACAGAGTCTTCCTCGCAGGAAGACGCCGCAGTTCCGGCTCGCGACGGTGATATGCCGCTGACGACCGAGGACGACGACGAGCGTGTGTCCAACTGAACAACATGCAACATCGATAGTGAATACTTTGTCTGATTCCGCTGACCAAGACGTCCGCCAGCCGGACGTGCCGGGCGACACCGGCGCTGCCCCCGAGGGTAACGGCGCCGAAGGCGCGCCCCGCCGCAAGGGGCTGCGCCGCGGCCTGCGCAATCTAGTGGCTTCCCGTCGCCAGGCGGGGCAGGACCGCGATGGCCGGGAAACGGGGCGCGACGATGTCGAGCCCTCGTCGACTGGCGAAAGCGGCGATGCTTCGACGCCCGCCGCCCCCGCGCGTGGCCGCGGGCGTCGCAAGCCGGCGCCGGCCGCCGATACGCAGGCAGTTGCTGGTGCCGAGGAGGCGGGTGGCGACGCGCAAGCTGGCCAGCCGCGATCGGATCAGCCCGCGCAGGGGGCTCGCAAGCGCCGTCAGCAGCCGCAACGCAAGGCGGCGCTGGTTGATGGCGACAACAAGCCAGCCTCGCAACAGCCGGGTCGCCGCAACAAGGGTGGTCAGCGCAAGGGCCAACAGCCTGGTGGCAAGCCGGGCGCTGACAGGGGTGACCAGCGTGTCGAGCAGCGCCAGGGCGACAAGCCCGGGCGACAAGCCGGCAAGGGCGGCGCGAAGACCGCTGCCGGTGGCGAGGATCTGTTCCGTTTCGTGATTTCCGAGCAGTTCGATCAGGAAGACACGATCGTGCCGCGCACCAAGGCCAAGCCGGTGCGCGAACTGTCCGCAGACGACGACGCACCCAAGCTGCACAAGGTGCTGGCGGAGGGTGGACTTGGTTCACGCCGCGAGATGGAAGAACTGATCCTGCAGGGGCGTGTGTCGGTCAATGGCCTGCCTGCCCATATCGGCCAGCGTATTCTGCCGACCGACCAGGTCCGCGTGAACGGCAAGCTGATTCACCGCAGGGTGACAACCAAGCCTCCACGGGTGCTGCTCTATCACAAGCCTTCCGGCGAGATCGTCAGCCAGTCGGATCCAGAAGGCCGTCCGACCGTTTTCGACAGTCTCCCGCGCATCAAGAACGGCAAGTGGGTCGCGGTCGGTCGCCTCGACTTCAATACCGAAGGGCTGCTGATTTTCACCACGTCGGGTGATATCGCGAACCGTTTCATGCACCCGCGCTATGGCGTGGAGCGCGAGTACGCAGTGCGCACGCTGGGCGAACTGGCCGAAGCCGATCGTCAGCGGCTGCTGCATGGCATTCAGCTCGATGATGGCGAGGCAAACTTCCTGCGGATCGCCGATGGCGGTGGCGAGGGCGTGAACCAGTGGTATCACGTGGCGCTGACCGAAGGCCGTAACCGCGAAGTGCGTCGCATGTTCGAGGCCGTCGGTCTGACCGTGTCGCGCCTGATCCGCACGCGTTATGGTCAGTTCCTGCTGCCGCGCGGCTTGAAGCGCGGTCGCTGGCAGGAATTGGACCCGACGGATGTGCGCGGCCTGATGGCCAACATTGGACTGAAGGCGCCGTCCAAGGAAGCCCAGAGCGGCGGCAAGGGTGTGACGAAGGTCGGCGGCCGCAAGCAGCGCGAAGAAGCAGCGCTGGCGGGCATGCCGATGCACACCGGCATGGATGGTCTGCCGCGCTACGAGAAGAGCGGTGGCCGGGGTGGTAATGCCGGGGGCGCGGGCCGTGGTCAGCCTGATCCGATGCAGACCTCGATGGGATACATTCCGTCCGGCCCTGCGCCGCTGACGTCGCATACGACCAAGTTTGGCGGCGGGATCGGCGGCGGCCTGCGGGGCCCTGGCGCCGGTGGTGGTCGCGGCGGCGTGCGGGGCGGCAAGGCCGGAAACGCTGGCAATGCGGGCAATGCGGGCAACGCAGGTGGCAATCGCCAGCGTCGCGGCGGTGGCGAGGTCAATGGAAATGTAATGCCAAAGGCAGCCAAGGGTGCGGGAGGCGGTAGTCGCCGTCCGCGCGGCCGAGGTCAGCGTTGATTGACGGATCGGGCGGTGCCGGTAATGGTCGGCAATCGCCCCGATCCGGAGCGGAACCTCGGAGGCTTTTGCCTTTTGGACATAATCCGCGTATAATCAAAGTCTATTCAAAAGTATCATCCTCGGCGAGGATGGGCGAATGATGGGCATTGCGCCCATTTTTTTTTGGTTCGCCCGTTTGCACTTGCGGCTGGTTTTCGTCACATGGCGGGCCGGCAGGATGATTGGGCAGGCAGGACGGTTTGCAGGTCGCGTCGAGCATCAATTCCGAGCGTATTGCGTTGTCCGGTGTCTGCCACAGTATTGAAGGCCACTACTCGGGATTACAGTGCATCTGGCAGATTTGATCGAAACCACCCTTATCGGCATGGGCTACGAGTTGGTTGAGCTTGAGCGTGCCCCGGCCGGACTTCTGCGTGTCTACATCGATCAGCCTGAAACTGGCATCGTCATTGAGGATTGCGAGAAAGTCAGTCGCCAGCTCACTCACGTGCTCACTGTGGAGAACGTTGATTACGAGCGCCTCGAAGTGTCGTCGCCAGGCCTGGACCGGCCGCTGAAGAAGTTGGCCGATTACGTTCGCTTTGCCGGTGCTGAGGTCAGGGTTACGCTGCGCCTGCCGGTCAATGGCCAGAAGAATTTCGTGGGCATCCTGTGTGAACCCGCAGGAGACGCTGGGGCCGAGAAGATCGGCCTGGAGTTCGAAGGCAAGGACGGTCCGGCACTGCTGGAATTCGCCATATCCGATGTCGATCGCGCACGTTTGGTGCCGGTGATCGACTTCAAGGGAAATCAAAGAAAAGGGAACAAGCAATGAGCCGCGAAGTTCTGTTGCTCGTCGATGCGCTAGCTCGCGAAAAGAACGTCGACAAGGATGTGGTTTTCGGTGCGCTGGAGGCGGCTCTCGCCTCTGCCACCAAGAAACGTTTCGAGGAGGACGTGGATATTCGCGTCCATATCGACCGCGAATCCGGTGAGCACGAGACGTTCCGCCGCTGGCTCGTCGTTCCTGATGAACAAGGTCTGCAGGAGCCGGACAAGCAGATCCTGCTGTTCGAGGCACGTGAGCAGAGTGCCGATATCCAGCTCGACGACTACATCGAAGAGCAGATCGAGTCGGTCGAGTTCGGCCGTATCGGCGCGCAGGCGGCCAAGCAGGTCATCCTGCAGCGTATTCGTGACGCCGAGCGCGAGCAGATCCTGAATGATTATCTGGATCGTGGCGAAAAGATCATGACCGGCACGGTCAAGCGCGCCGACAAGAAGGGCCTGATCGTCGAGTCGGGCCGCGTGGAAGCGCTGCTGGCACGTGACCAGATCATCCCGAAGGAAAACCTGCGCACCGGCGACCGTGTGCGCGCGTATATCCTCAATGTGGACCGCGCCGCGCGTGGCCCGCAGATCGAACTGTCGCGTACCGCGCCTGAATTCCTGATCAAGCTCTTCGAGAACGAAGTGCCTGAAATGGAACAGGGCTTGCTGGAGATCAAGGCTGCCGCCCGCGATCCGGGTGTGCGCGCGAAGATCGCCGTCGTGGCGCATGACAAGCGTATCGATCCGATCGGTACCTGCGTGGGCGTGCGTGGCACGCGCGTGACGGCCGTGCGTAACGAGATCGGCGGCGAGGCCGTGGACATCGTGCTGTGGTCGGAAGATCCGGCGCAGTTCGTCATCGGCGCGCTGGCACCGGCACAGGTGCAGTCGATCGTGGTCGACGAAGAGAAGCACAGCATGGACGTGGTGGTCGACGAGGAAAACCTCGCCGTCTCCATCGGCCGCAGTGGTCAGAACGTACGCCTGGCGTCGGAGCTGACCGGCTGGCAGATCAACATCATGACGCAGGAAGAATCGGCGCAGAAGCAGGCCGAGGAAAGCGAAGTGGTGCGCAAGCTGTTCATGGCCAAGCTGGACGTGGACGAGGAAGTGGCAGACATCCTGATCGAGGAAGGCTTCTCCTCGCTGGAAGAAGTGGCCTACGTGCCCATCAGTGAAATGATGGAAATCGAGGCATTCGACGAGGACACCGTCAACGAGCTGCGTAATCGCGCCCGCGATGCGCTGCTGACGATGGAACTGGCCCGGGAAGAAAAGGTGGAAGAGGTGTCGCAGGATCTGCGCTCGCTCGACGGCCTGACGCCCGAGCTGATCGGCAAACTGGCCGAAGGCAACATCCACACACGCGACGACCTGGCCGAGTTGGCCGTGGACGAACTGGTCGAACTGGCCGGCGTGGGCGAGGAAGAAGCCAAGGCGCTGATCATGAAAGCACGGGAACATTGGTTTAACTGAGGGACACGTCCGGGGTGAAGCCTGGACGCGCTTTCCGCACACGAATTGTCCCGACGTAGAAACCGAGCATTGAAAGGGTTTGAATGGCAAGCACAACAGTTGCCCAACTGGCCGCAGAACTGAGCCGCAGCCCTGCTGCACTGCTGGAACAATTGCAGGCAGCTGGGGTGGGCAAAGCAACGCCAGACGACGTCATCACCGAATCGGACAAGACCAGGCTGCTGGATTACCTGAAGCGGTCGCATGGCCAGTCCGACGACAGCGCGCGCAAGAAGATCACGCTGACCAAGCGTGAGACTTCCGAGATCCGCCAATCCGACTCCACCGGCAAGACCCGCACGGTGCAGGTGGAGGTGCGCAAGAAGCGCGTCCTGATCAAGCGTGACGACGTGGAATCTCACGGCGACGGCGCCGACTCCCAGGAATCGGCCGAGGCCGCTGCCGAGGAAGCGCGTCGCGATGAGGAACAGCGCCGCGAGCAGGCCGAGGCCCTGGCACGTCAGGAAGCCGAGGCTCAGGCAGCCCGCGAGGCCGCCGAGCGCGAGGAAGCCGAACGCCGCGCCAAGCAGGAAGCCCTGGAGGCCGAACAGCGCCGCCAGGCCGAACTGCTGGCCCAGAAGGCTGCTGAAGAAGCTGCCGCCGCACAGGCCGCAGCCGACGCCGCCGAGGAAACTGCGCGCGAGAAGGCAGAAGAAGACAAGGCACGTCTGGCCACGGAACGCGCGCAAGCGCAGAAGAATGCCGACGACGCCAAGGCTGCCGTCGACAAGGCGCGCGCCGAGCAGGACAGCGCGAAGGCTGCAGCCGACAAGGCGCGTGCGGAGCAGGATGCTGCCGCCCGTCGCCGCCGCGAAGCCGCCGAAGCGGAAGCGCGTGCGATTCAGCAGATGCTGAACGCGCCGCCACGTGTGCTGAAGGCGCCGTCGGAGCGCAAGGCCGAGGAAAAGAAGGCCGAGCAGACCGGCACGCTGCACAAGCCGGTGAAGCCGGCTGGCGCTACGACCGAAGCGAAGAAGGACGACAAGAAGCCCGCACCGGCGGCCACGACGACCACGGCTGCCGCTGGCGACAAGAAGGGCGCCAAGGGTGGCAAGACCGGTACGTGGCAGGATGAAGGCAGCCGCGGCAAGAAGGGCGGTGGCCTGAAGACACGCGGCGATTCGTCCGGCGGTGTCGGTGGTTGGCGCAGCGGCCCGCGTGGCCGTGGTGGCAAGCACAATGCCGACGACGCACGCAGCAACTTCCAGGCGCCGACCGAACCGGTGGTGCGTGAAGTGCACGTGCCGGAAACCGTCTCGGTGGCCGATCTGGCGCACAAGATGGCCGTGAAGGCATCCGAGGTCATCAAGCAGATGATGAAGCTCGGCCAGATGGTGACGATCAACCAGGTGCTGGACCAGGAAACCGCCATGATCGTGGTGGAAGAAATGGGCCACAAGGCGTTCGCCGCCAAGCTGGACGATCCTGAAGCGTTGCTGGTGGTGGATGGCGAGGATCACGGCGATGCCGAGATGCTGCCGCGTCCGCCGGTGGTGACGGTGATGGGTCACGTCGACCACGGCAAGACCTCGCTGCTCGACTACATCCGCCGCACGAAGGTTGCAGCGGGCGAAGCGGGCGGCATTACGCAGCACATCGGTGCCTACCACGTGGAAACCGATCGCGGCGTGATCACGTTCCTGGATACTCCGGGTCACGAGGCCTTCACGGCCATGCGTGCCCGCGGTGCCAAGGCTACCGACATCGTGATTCTGGTAGTGGCCGCCGATGACGGCGTGATGCCGCAGACCAAGGAAGCGATTGCGCATGCCAAGGCTGCCGGTGTGCCGATCGTGGTGGCGATCACCAAGGTCGACAAGCCCGAAGCCAACCCGGACCGCGTCAAGCAGGAACTGGTGGCCGAGCAGGTCGTGCCCGAAGAGTACGGTGGCGAATCGCCGTTCGTGCCTGTTTCGGCCAAGACCGGCCAGGGCATCGACGATCTGCTCGAAAACGTGCTGCTGCAGGCCGAAGTGCTGGAACTGCGCGCACCGGTGGACGCCCCGGCCAAGGGCTTGGTGGTGGAAGCCCAGCTCGACAAGGGCAAGGGCCCGATCGCGACGATCCTGGTCAGCAGCGGCACGCTCAAGCGTGGCGATGTGGTGCTGGCTGGTAGCGCCTACGGCCGTGTGCGTGCGATGCTGGACGAAAACGGCAAGCCCTCCAAGGAAGCTGGCCCGTCGATCCCGGTGGAAATCCAGGGTCTGTCGGAAGTGCCCGCCGCCGGTGAGGAAGTGCTGGTGCTGCCGGACGAACGCAAGGCGCGCGAAATCGCGCTGTTCCGTCAGGGCAAGTTCCGCGACGTGAAGCTTGCGAAGCAGCAGGCCGCCAAGCTGGAAACGATGCTCGAGCAGATGGCCGAAGGCGAAGTGCAGACGCTGCCGTTGATCGTGAAGGCCGACGTGCAGGGTTCGCAGGAAGCGCTGGTGCAGTCGCTGCAGAAGCTGTCGACGAGCGAAGTGCGCGTGCAGATCGTGCACGGTGGCGTGGGTGGCATCTCGGAGTCGGACGTCAACCTGGCGACGGCATCGAAGGCGGTCATCATCGGCTTCAACGTGCGTGCCGACTCAGGCGCGCGCAAGCTGGCCGAGCACAACGGTATCGACATCCGCTACTACAACATCATTTACGATGCGGTAGACGAGATCAAGGCGGCCATGTCGGGCATGTTGGCACCGGAGAAGCGCGAGACCACGATCGGTCAGGTGGAAGTCCGTCAGGTCTTCCGCGTGCCGAAGGTGGGTGCGGTGGCTGGCTGTATGGTCACCGACGGTCTCATCAAGCGGAACTCGATGGTGCGCGTGCTGCGCAACAACGTGGTTATCCACGATGGCGAACTCGACTCGCTCAAGCGTTTCAAGGACGACGTCAAGGAAGTCAAGCAAGGCTTCGAGTGCGGTCTGTCGATCAAGAACTTCAACGACGTTCAGGAAGGCGACCAGCTCGAGGTGTACGAAATCACAGAGGTGGCGCGTACGCTGTAAGGCGATACGCAAAGACGGCAGGCTCCGGCCTGCCGTTTTCACTTCTGCTCACGCTCAGTTTTGAATGGCCAAGAAAGGCAATATCACCTCCCGTAACCTGCGCCTCTCCGATCAGATCCAGAAGGAACTGGCGGAGATGATCCAGCGCGAGATCCGCGATCCGCGCCTGGGCCTGGTAACGCTGCAGTCGGTGTCGCTGACGCCCGACTACGCGCATGCCAAGGTCTACTTCACGGTGCTCGGCGCCGAACCAGAGACGGCTGCCGCCATCCTCAAGGAAAGGGCCGGCTACCTCCATTCGTTGCTGTTCAAGCGACTGCATATCCATACCGTGCCGACGCTGCATTTCCATCACGATACCTCGGTGGAGCACGCGATCGAGATGTCGAAGCTGATCAACGAAGCGAACGCTACGCGCGCCAAGGACGACGAGTAAGTCCACGGTTGCCCAAGTGGTGCCGGTGGATGCCGGCACCACCTTTTTTCCTCCCCTGCAATGACCGATACCTCCGCGACCCGACCGCCCCGGCTGCCACGCCGCGACGTGCACGGTGTACTGCTGCTCGACAAGCCTCTGGGTCTGTCGTCCAACGATGCGCTGGTACGCGCCAAGCGACTGCTGCGCGCGAACAAGGCCGGCCACACGGGCACGCTGGATCCGCTGGCGACTGGGCTGCTGCCGCTTTGTTTTGGCGAGGCCACCAAGTTCTCCCAGGATCTGCTCGACGCGGACAAGACCTACGAGGCGAAGGTCCGGCTCGGTGCGACGACGACCACAGGCGATGCCGAGGGCGAAATCGTCGTCGAGCGGCCGGTGACATGCGATCGCGCCGCGCTTGATGCGGCAGTTGCGCGCTTTACCGGAGAGATCGAACAGGTGCCGCCGATGTACTCGGCACTCAAGAAAGACGGCAAGCCGCTTTACGAGTATGCCCGAGCCGGGCAGACCGTCGAGCGCGCGGCGCGGCAGGTAACGATTCACGCCATCACGCTGCTGGACGTTGACTTGCCTGCGGCGATGTTCACGATGCGTGTCACATGCAGCAAGGGCACGTACATTCGCACGCTGGCCGAAGATATCGGTGAGGCGCTGGGTTGCGGCGCGCACCTGATCGGGCTGCGCCGAACCGCCGTCGGTGACCTGACGCTGGAAGGCGCGGTCACGCTCGAGCAGATTGACGCACAGGCTGACGAAGCACGGCCGGGAATGCTCGCGCCTGTCGACGCGTTGCTGCAACGGTGCCCGCCGGTACATCTCGACGCCGCCGCGACGGGGCGCTTTCTGCAAGGCCAGCGTATCGCACGTCGCGATCTGCCGGAAGGGCAGGTGCCGGATGAGGGCACGCTGGCACGTGTCTATGGCGACGACGGACGTCTGCTAGGTGTCGCGCGGATGAAGGAAGGGGCCTTGCGGCCCGAGCGGCTAGTCAAACTCTAGGACGCGGCACAAGCAACGCCCAAACAAAAAAGGCATCGGATGAACCCGATGCCTTTTTTGTTCGATGTTCGACGTCAGTGCGCCCCGGCTGCTTCCGCGCCGCCGCCGCCCTTGGCGCGCTTGGTCAGCCAGACGAAGCCGATCAGCACGAAGAACAGCACGCCGGAAATCCAGAAGATGTCGTTGGCGCCGAGCATAGATGCCTGCTGCGAGATATTTCGCTCCATCAGGCCGATCGCCTGCATCCGGCTCATCCCCATCGACATCAGGTGGTCGAGCTGTGCCTGGTACGTCGGGTTATACGGATTGATCTGTTCGACCAACTGGGCATGGTGCAGCGCCGAGCGGTTCTCCCAGATCGTCGTCGAGATCGAAGCGCCGATCGCGCCGAACGTGATCCGTACAAAGTTCGACAAACCGGAAGCCGCCGGGATCTTCTCGGCCGGCTGGCCGGACAGGATGATCGACGTCAGCGGGATGAAGAACATTGCCATTGCGGCGCCCTGTATCAGCGTAGGGATGATCAGCGCGCGCGTATCAACGGTTGTGGTAAAGCCAGCACGCATGAAACTGACCACGCCAAACGTAATAAACGCAGCGGTTGCCACCCAGCGAGAGTCGACCTTCGGCAGGATGCGACCGATGATTGGCGACAGGATGATCGCGAAGATCCCCACTGGCGCCATAACCAGACCGGCGTCCGTCGCGGTGTAGCCGATGATGGTCTGCAGCCACAGCGGCAGAATCACCAGGTTGCCGAAGAACAGCCCGTACGCCACGGAGATTGCCACCACGCCTGCGGCGAAGTTGCGTCCCTTGAACAGGTGAATGTCGACGATCGGGTGCTTCTCATAGTTCTCCCAGATCAGGAAGAACAGGAATCCGACTACCGCCACCACCGTCAGCGTCACGATGATCGAGGAATGGAACCAGTCGAGTTCCTTGCCCTTGTCGAGCATGAGCTGCATCGACCCCACCCAGATCACGAGGAGAGCCAGGCCGATGCGGTCGATTGGCAGGATCTTCGTCGGTGTTTCGCGATCGCGATAGATTGCCCATGTGGCATACGCGGTCATGATGCCGATCGGCACGTTGATATAGAAGATCCACGGCCATGTCATGTTGTCGGAGATCCAGCCGCCAAGCAGGGGGCCCATGATCGGCGCTACGAGTGTGGTCATGCCCCATAGCGCCAACGCCATCGAACTCTTGGCAACCGGATAGCTGGCTAGCAGTAGCGACTGCGACAGTGGGATCATCGGCCCGGCAACGGCGCCTTGCAGCACGCGCGCGGCCAGCAGCGTCTCCAGGTTCGGCGCCACGCCGCACAGCCAGGACGAGAGCACGAACAGCAAGATCGACAGCACGAACAATCGCACGGCACCGAAACGCGTGGTCAGCCAGCCCGTCAGCGGCACCGAAATAGCGTTGGCGACGGCGAACGACGTGATGACCCAGGTGCCCTGGTTCGGCGACACGCCGAGGTCGCCCGAGATGGCCGGGATCGACACGTTGGCGATCGACGAGTCGAGCACGTTCATGAACGTGGCCAGCGACAGGGCGATGGTGCCAATGACGAGCTTGCCGCCTGTCAGCGGAGG
This sequence comes from Cupriavidus sp. SHE, assembly GCF_000812445.1. Lineage (NCBI taxonomy): Bacteria > Pseudomonadati > Pseudomonadota > Betaproteobacteria > Burkholderiales > Burkholderiaceae > Cupriavidus > Cupriavidus sp. SHE. The sequence continues at coordinate 134,222 of NZ_JWMB01000025.1, forward strand.
GGGCGCGGCATGCCGGGCTGGCGCTGGCTTCGGCTTTGGGGCCGGAGCCGCGCCGGAATCCGGCACTGTGGTGATGGAATCTGCCATGGACTACTCAGGCCGCGAATCAGGTGTTGGCCGGCTTGGCCGCTGCACGCGCCGCGCTGGCGCCGCCCGGCGCAGCCGGTACCGGCGTGCGGCCGCCGTTGTTGACGGAGATGATGCGGGCGATCAGTTCGTCGGCATCCTGCGCCACCTTGTCATAGACGTCCGTCTGCAGCGGCCGGGCGTTGGCTGCGGTGACCATCGCGGCGCCTTCTTCCTTGCGCACGTCAACGGTGACGTTCATCGACAGGCCGACACGCAGCGGATGCTCCTTGAGTTGTTGGGCGTCCAGCGCGATACGCACCGGCAGACGCTGCACCACCTTGATCCAGTTGCCGGTGGCGTTCTGTGCGGGCAGGAGCGAGAACGCCGCCCCGGTACCGGCCGAGAAGCCCTCGACATGGCCCTGGTACTTCACCTTCGAGCCATAGACGTCAGCTTCCAGTTCCACCGGCTGGCCGATGCGCATATGGGTGATCTGCACTTCCTTGAAGTTGGCGTCGACCCAGACTTGATCGAGTGGAACCACGGCCATCAGCGGTGTGCCGGCGGCCACGCGCTGACCAACCTGCACCGAGCGCTTGGCCACATAGCCGGTGACCGGCGCCGGCAGCGTGGAGCGGGCGAACGACAGGTAGGCCGAACGCAGATTGGCGGCGGCGCGCTGCACGTTCGGGTGCTTTTCCACGGTGGTCTGGTCGGTCAATACCTGATTCGACGCGAGTTGCTCCTTCGAGGCAAGCAGCGCCGACTCGGCCGCTTTCAGCGCGGTCTGGGCGTGCGAGATTTCCTCGCTCGAGACCGCGCCGGAGCCGGCAATCGCCTGGCGGCGGCGCAGGTCATCGCGTGCCTTGGCTACATCGGCATCGCGCAATGCCACGTTCGCAGCCAGCGAGGCGTTGTTCACATAGAGCGTGCGTACTTCACGCACGGCTTGCGCGAGTTGGGCTTCGGCCTGTTCCATGGCCACCTGCGTGTCGGCGCGGTCGAGCTGGATCAGCGGCTGGCCAGCAGTGACGAGTTGCGTGTCGTCGGCGGCGATTGACACCACCGTGCCGCCCACCAGCGGGGTCACCTGAACTACGTTGCCGGCCACATAGGCATCATCGGTGCTTTCGAAGTGGCGGGCGTAGAGGCCCCAGTACAGGCCATAGCCGACGCCGGCCACCACGATCGCGGCAGTGAGCGTCGTGAGCAGGCGCTTGCGCTTGCTGTCACCGGTTGGAGCGGGTTTCTGGCTGGCCGATTGCGGGTTGTTGCTCATATCGATCTCGTACGTATTTTCGTCGTGTCTTGCATTGCCCGGCGTATCAGCCCCGGGTGCCCTTTTCCGTGTTCTGTTCTACGGCGCCGGCCTTATCGTCGGCCTCCTCGTGATAGCCGCCGCCGAGGGCCTTGATCAGGCCCATCTGCAGATCCAGGCGGCGCGCCTGCAGATCCGTCGCCTGACGGCGTTGCTGCAGCACGGTGCTCTCCGCGTTCAGCACGGTCAACTGCGTGCCGAGGCCGGCCTTGTAGCGCGTGGTGGCCAGCGAGTATGCGTGCTCGGCCAGTTCGAGTGCTTCGCGCTGCGTCTTGATCTGCTGATCAACGCTGCGGATGCTGATCACCGTATCGGCGGCCTCGCGCAACGCGTCGACCAGCGTCTGGTTATAGCTGGCCACGGCGATGTCGTACTGCGCGTACTTGCCCTTGAGGTTGGCGCGCAGGCGGCCACCTTCGAAGATCGGCAGGCGCAGCGTCGGGCCGAAGCCGAACGTGCGGCTGACACTCATCAACAGGTTGGCAGGGTCCAGCGACGCCAGGCCGGCGAACGCCGTCAGTGTCACGTCAGGCAGGAATTCCTTCTTGGCGACGCTGATGTCCTTGGACGTGGCCTCCACGCGCCAGCGGGCGGCAACGATGTCGGGGCGGCGGCCGATCAGGCCGATCGTCAGGTCGTCCGGCAATTGTGGCGTCGGGTTAGCCAGCAGCGTCGGGCGCGTGATCTGCAGGCCGCGGTCCGGGCCCTTGCCGAGCAGCGCGGCGATCTGGTTGCGCGCCAGGGCGATTTCCTCGTCGATGGCCTGCAGTTCCGTTTGCGCCGACGCAACCGTGGCGCGGGCCTGCGTGGTTTCCACCTGGGTGTCGAGGCCGGCGGCCAGCCGCTGACGGGACAGATCGGTAAGGTCCCGGCGCTGGGCGATGGCACGTTCGGCAACGTCTCGCTGCGCGAAGAGCGCGGCCAGTCGGTTGTAGCTGCGTGCGATCGACGTGGTGAGCATCAGGCGTGCGGCCTGGCTCTCAGCCTCCATTGAGCGGTCATCCGACAGGGCGGCTTCGAGCGCGTCGCGATTCTTGCCCCAGAAGTCGAGATCCCAAGACAGCCCGAACTGCAGGCGGGACTGGTTCTGCCAGGAGCCGGCGAGCGGCGTGCCGGTGAAGAGGTCGGTGGCCGAGAAGCGCTGGCGAATGATGCTGCCTTCGAAATCGACGCTCGGGTACAGCGCCGCGCGCGTGGCATCGGCCATTGCGCGCGAGGCCTCCAGGCGTGCCAGCGCGACCTGCAGGTTCGGGTTGTCCTTGACGGCTTCGTCGGCCAGTGCGCGCAGTTGCGGATCATGGAACTGGTCGACCCAGTCCTGTGACGGCCATTGGCCGTGATCAGCGGTGAACGTCTGCGGCGAGGCCATCGTGCCGGGTTCGGCCAACGTCTGCGTGCTGTGCGAATTGCCCAGCGCGGCACAGCCGGAAATGACAGCGGCAGCCAGGACCGTCAAGGCCAGGCTGCCGGTGCGGGCCGCAACGCCATTGCGGCCGAGGGTGGAGGAAGGGGAGAGATTCATTGTGTGACTGTGACCAGATCTTGCTTCAACGGGAAGGGCGCTCATCCTCTATTCGAATACTTGTTCAGCGCTATCCCGTGTTCCTGTCGAGCGGACAACTGGCCGCCGACGCAATGCCGCCGTTGTTGGCGATCAGCCTTAGCAACATGTCGCGCAGGGTCTCGATTTCTTCCTGGCTGAACCCCACGAAGTGTCGGCGCATCACATTGCAAAACACCACGGGCAGTTTTTCGACCATGGCTTCGCCTTCGGCTGTCAGCGACAGATCTACCACGCGGCGATCATCGTCGCGCCGCGTGCGTTCGATCAGGCCCCGCTTTTCCATGCGGCTCAGGAGGCGGGTCACCGAGCCGGCATCTGTATTGAGATTGCGGGCCAGGTCGGTCACCGTTGTGGCCTCGCCCTTGGCCAGCATCATCAGGCAACTGGCCTGGGCGTGCGTCATGTCCAGGCTGCTGACTTCCTGCTCAACGCCCTGGGAGAGCGCGCTCTTGGCGCGGGCGAGCAGATAGCCGACACTTTTGCCGATTTCGTAGTGATCCGGATCGAACAGGTCGCCGGGTGTGTTTGACGTCATCTCTTGTCGCTGCAATCTTTGCCTGGGCAAATATAAGCATGTGCTGATGATACGGCAACAATAGAAATTTGCCATTGCAGGAAACGCAATGGTGTCCCTTGATCTATTCTGAGCAAAAGCACGTCGTTCCGCGCTGCAACATGCTAGAATGTTGGGTTAATTTTTTCGATCGCTCCGCCTTCAGGGGACGCCGCAATGACCCGCGCCATCCGTAATATCGCCATCATCGCTCACGTTGATCATGGCAAGACCACCCTGGTCGACCAACTCCTGCGCCAGGCAGGCACCTTCCGCGAGAACCAGCAAATCGCCGAACGGGTGATGGACTCGAACGACCTGGAAAAGGAACGCGGGATCACCATCCTCGCGAAGAACTGTGCCGTCGAGTACAACGGCACGCACATCAATATCGTGGACACCCCGGGCCACGCCGACTTCGGCGGTGAAGTGGAGCGCGTGCTGTCGATGGTCGACGGCGTGCTGCTGCTGGTGGATGCCGTGGAAGGCCCGATGCCGCAGACGCGTTTCGTGACGCGCAAGGCACTGGCCCTGGGCCTGAAGCCGATCGTCGTGATCAACAAGGTTGACCGTCCGGGCGCCCGTCCGGACTGGGTGATCAACCAGACCTTCGACCTGTTCGACAAGCTCGGCGCCAACGACGAGCAGCTGGACTTCACCGTGGTGTACGCCTCGGGCCTGAATGGCTATGCCGGCCTGACCGAAGACGTGCGCGACGGCGACATGAAGCCGCTGTTCGAAACCGTGCTGGACAAGGTGCCGGTGCGTAACGATGACCCGAACGGTCCGCTGCAGATGCAAATCATCTCGCTGGACTACTCGAGCTACGTCGGCAAGATCGGCGTCGGCCGTATCTCGCGCGGCCGCGCCAAGCCGCTGCAGGACGTGGTGGTCAAGTTCGGTCCGGAAGGCAACCCGATCAAGGGTCGTATCAACCAGGTGCTGAAGTTCAGCGGCTTGGAGCGCGAGATCGTGGACGAGGCGGAAGCCGGCGACATCGTGCTGATCAACGGTATCGAGGACCTGGGCATTGGCTGCACCGTGTGCGCCCCCGAGGCCCAGGACGCGCTGCCGATGCTGAAGGTGGACGAGCCGACGCTGACGATGAACTTCTGCGTCAACACGTCGCCGCTGGCTGGCCGCGAAGGCAAGTTCGTGACCAGCCGCCAGCTGCGCGAGCGTCTGGACCGCGAGCTGAAGTCGAACGTGGCGCTGCGTGTGGCTGAGACCGGCGACGATACGATCTTCGAAGTCTCGGGTCGTGGCGAACTGCACCTGACCATCCTGCTGGAAAACATGCGCCGTGAAGGCTACGAGCTGGCCGTGTCGCGCCCGCGCGTGGTGTTCAAGGAAATCGACGGCGTCAAGAACGAGCCGTACGAACTGCTGACCGTGGACGTGGAAGACGGCCACCAGGGTTCGGTGATGGAAGAGCTGGGCCGCCGCAAGGGTGAACTGCTCGATATGGCATCGGACGGCAAGGGCCGCACCCGCCTGGAATACCGCATTCCGGCGCGTGGCCTGATCGGCTTCCAGGGTGAATTCCTGACGCTGACGCGTGGTACCGGCCTGATCAGCCACATCTTCGACGACTACGCGCCGGTGCGCGAAGGCGGCCTGGGTGAACGCCACAACGGCGTGCTGATCTCGCAGGACGATGGCGACGCCGTGGCCTACGCACTGTGGAAGCTGCAGGATCGCGGCCGTATGTTCGTGAAGCCGGGCGATGCGCTGTACGAAGGCATGATCATCGGCATCCACAGCCGTGACAATGACCTCGTTGTGAACCCGATCAAGGGCAAGCAGCTGACCAACGTCCGTGCCTCGGGTACCGACGAAGCCGTACGACTGGTTCCGCCGATCCAGATGTCGCTCGAGTACGCGGTGGAATTCATCGCCGACGACGAACTGGTCGAGATCACGCCGAAGAGCATCCGTCTGCGCAAGCGCCACCTGAAGGAGCACGAGCGCAAGCGCGCCTCGCGCGAATCGGTGGCCTGACAGGCATCCGCTTGAAGAAAAAACCGCGCCCGGTGTGGCGCGGTTTTTTTATGGGCGCTTAGCGTCTCCAAGTGCGCAGGTTCGTATCACATCGCGTCGGAGCGCTGTCCGTGCTCGGCAGCGGGCGTTTGGCCCACGCTGGGCATCAGTGCGGATCGAGGGCTGCGCCACTCGGGCGGCTTCCACAGATATCGTGGGTCACGCTCACGCCAGGCATCCGCGAACATGTCGCGCCATTCGTGGAATGTCAGCGTCAGCGGGTTGTAGGTGCGGATCTGCCGCGTAATGCCGTACTGCGGCGCTTCCTCTTCGGGCACGAAGGTACCGAACATCCGGTCCCAGATCGTCAGAACCCCGGCGTAGTTGCGGTCGATGTACTGAGGATTCTTCGCATGGTGGACGCGATGGACCGATGGCGTGTTGACGAGTCTCTCAACCAGCGGCCAACGTCGCCCCAGTCGCGTGTGCACGAAAAACTGAAACGCCAGGTTCAACCCCACTGCAAGGATCACCCAGTCAGGCGTGAAGCCGACGAGTGCCAGAGGGATCCAGAAAATCCACATGCCGGAGATCGGGTAGGTCAGGCTCTGCCGGAAGGCCGTCGAGAAGTTCATGCCCTCCGACGAGTGGTGCGCCACGTGCGACGCCCACATCCAGCGCACCCGGTGGCTGGCACGATGGAACCAGTAATAGAGGAAGTCCTGCAGGATCAATAGCAGCGCGAACGACCACCAAGTCTCCGGCACCGCGCGAAGTCCGTGCGCGTAGCACCACGTGTAGACCGTGCGAACCATCAGCCAGAGAAACAGTGCATCGGATGCCTGATGCATCAGTGCGAGCGTGGCATTCGAGAGCGTGTCGCGCCAGCTATAGACCGAGCGATCGCGCTTCCACCAGTACCAGGCTTCCCAGCCTATCGTCAGCACGAAGACCGGCGCAAAGGCCAGGAGAATCAGGCCGGGATCGAACGCCTCGGGGGCAGGGGTTTGCGGTGTCATGGGCGACAGTGTGCATATTTTTCTCAGTTTCGCATGGAGGGATTCCTCCATACGCATACGCGCATTGGGGGTTTCCCGTGTTGTGCCGTGGCAGGCGCTTTGGCGGGTCTGTCGTAGAATCGCTGCCTGCAATGATGGAGACAGAAATGACGGAGTTTGTATCGACCCAGGTGCAGGGCGGCGTGGCGTATCTGACACTGACCCGGCCGCAGGCCCTCAACGCGCTGTCGCTCGAGATGATTCGCGCGATCACCGGCGCACTGCAAAGCTGGGAGAACGATCCCGCAGTCCACGCCGTGGTAGTGGCTGGCGCGGGCGGCAAGGCATTCTGCGCCGGCGGCGATATCCGCTGGTTCTACCAGGCACACCAGGCGAACGATCCGCTGCTGGATCAGTTCTTCGTTGAGGAATACGCGCTCAATCATCTGATTCATCGCTATGCCAAGCCTTACATCGCGCTGATGGATGGCGTGGTCATGGGCGGTGGTATGGGGATCTCGCAAGGCGCGCGGCTGCGCATCGTCACCGAGCGGACGAAAATGGCGATGCCGGAGACCAATATCGGTCTGTTCCCCGATGTTGGCGGGGGATGGTTCCTGGCACGCACGCAAGGCCATATCGGCGAGTATCTGGGCCTTACCGGCGCGGTGATCGGTGCGGCCGATGCCATTTACGCGAAGCTGGCCGATGCCTATCTGCCAACGAACGCGATCGCCGAGATGGTTGCAGCGTTGCAGGCGCGGCAGTTCACGAGTGGCGAAGCGGTGCTCGAGCAGATTGCGTCGTTCACGCGCCAGCACTCCGACGCCTGCGTGCCATCCACCAGCCAGCTGGCTTCGAGTGCTGCCTTGATCGATAGCTTGTTCGCAGGCGCCTCCGCGCAGGCGATCCTGGCAGCTGTCAGCGACGCCGATGGCGATTGGGCCGCGCAAACCGCTGCCACGCTGCGCAGCCGCTCACCGCTGATGCTCTGCGTCACGCTCGAACAGATCCGCCGCGCTCGCACGATGTCGCTCGAAGATGAACTGCGGATGGAGCTCGACATGATGCATGACGTGTTCCGTCACGGCGACGGTATCGAGGGAATTCGCGCGCTGGTGATCGACAAGGACCACCAGCCGAAGTGGAATCCGCCACGCCTGGACGAGGTGAGTGCGGCGCGCGTGCGTGCGTTCTTCGATAGTCCATGGCGCAAGGATGATCATCCCTTGGCCACGCTGGTCGCGTAAGTCGAGTAGAGTGTCGGCTGGACTGGCCTGCAGCGTTGTCGCGGGCCAGGCTTCACTTCGTTCGAACTCGTTCAAGCAGTGAAAGGAACCGTTATGAGCAATCCTCGCGATGTTGCCGTATTGGTGGGAAGCCTGCGCAAGGACTCCTTCAACCTGAAACTGGCCAAGGCCCTCGCGGCGCTCGCGCCGCCGCAGCTGAAGCTCGAGATTGTCGAGATCCGGCAGCTGTCGCTGTACAACCAGGACGACGATGCCAATCCGCCGGCGGAATGGGTGGCGTTCCGCGACCGCGTCCGTCGTGCTGACGCCGTGCTGTTCGTGACACCTGAGTACAACCGTTCGGTGCCTGCAGCGCTCAAGAACGCGATCGACGTTGGCTCGCGCCCCTATGGTCAGAGCGCTTGGGATGGCAAGCCGGGCGGCGTGATCAGCGCATCGCCGGGCAATATCGGCGGTTTCGGCGCCAACCACCATCTGCGCCAGTCGCTGGTGTTCCTGAACGTTCCGGTGCTGCAGCAGCCCGAGGCCTATATCAGCGGCGTGGACAAGCTCTTCGACGATCATGGCAATATCGCCAATGAATCCACGCGTGGCTTCCTGAACAAGTACCTGACGACTTTCGCAGCCTGGGTAGAAAGGAACGCACCGCGCTGATTGCACTGAATTGCAGTCCGAGTATCGTGACGGCGCCTTTGGGCGCCGTTTTTATTGGTAGCTGCGCCGATGTGTGGGCTCTCCATCGGGTCGTCAGGGAGAGGCCTGCTCGGGCGTCATGCAGCCTCCGCGGACGTGGCAGATGGTGCCAGCGACCCTAATTTCCCAGATTGCAGAGTCACGCCCAAAGCCCGTACGGTTCACGCCGCGCGGGCTTTTTTGCATTTTCCTGTATCAATGCACTGCAGATCCGCGTATAGTTCGCCCCGCGGGGTGGAGCAGTTGGCAGCTCGTCGGGCTCATAACCCGAAGGTCGCAGGTTCAAGTCCTGCCCCCGCAACCAGATTTGAAAGCCCGCTCGGTTCATGCCGCGCGGGCTTTTTGTTTTTGTGTCGTTGGCGTGATTGTCAAAAATCCAGAATTATTTCGGCACAGCGTGATGGCATCGGCGACTCAATGCACTGGCATCGGCGTCAGCGTTCACACGAATGACGATCGGTGCATGGCGTGGTTGTCTTTCGTGTGGTTCGCTAGAGTGGGCGCAGCCACCAAAAAATGCCCGTATGACATGTGCAAACTTGTGGACTCCATTCGGCACGACTCGCTGGGTGAGGGAATGCTGGCGCGTCGTCGCAAGCTAAGCGATGTTGCCGACGTAGTCCGTCGGATCCGGGCGGCGCGAGTGACGTTGATCTGTCGGCGGCCTTTGGTGTTGGCGCTGAAGGCACACCAGGCCGACCGGTGGACGGGTTTGATGCTCTCAATCTGCAGACGGTGGCGACTTGAATCGAACCAGAAAGTAACCACCCGTTAGCGAGAGCACCACTGCGGCCACGCCCATTAGGGAACCGCCCGACATGTGCTCCACATCCAAATTAATCACATGGCGGCCGACGGCAATGATGGCCACGGCCAAGATGGTTTCCAGCCGAACGCGGTGCGATCTGAAATACACGCGCAGTGTTTCCATAAGTTCGAGCCCGAGAATGATGAGCAGTACGCCGGAAAAGGCTGTCTGTACCGACTTCATAAGCTCCGGAACGGTATCGATGCTGCTAACGCGCTCGAGAATATCGGACGAGAACATGATCCAAAGCTGAATAACCATCGCCAAGATTACCGCCATCAGCAGGATCTGAGCGGCCACAAGAATGGATTGTTCGAACCAGAATGTGATTTTGGCAGTGATCTTCTTTTCCACTTGCATAACCGGCGAGACTCCTCGTTAAGAACTTGTCCGCAAATAGTTGGTGCCACCAAGCGCGTCCTGACCTGGCGTTTCTCGGCAGACCACGGCGACTAGAATGACTGCGTAGACGGCATAGACTGTCGGTCTCATCTCATACCCATCCTTGCTGATGAGTCTGACCCTCTTCGCGAAAAATTCGACCGTCCGGCCGTCCCTGACGTGCCCGCAAAGAGCGGGTTTGGCACCGACTGCAAAGAGGTTGGCACTAAATATCAGACCGAGGAGGGCACATGCGCCGAGGCAGGGAAATGGCTCAAAACCCTGAGTGACTCATGAGACCTAGGCTGCGCGCCCTCTCGCGCGCAAAGAACTTCCCTACTTTCAAATGGGAATTCAAAAGGCCGGAGTCAAAGGGCGCAGCAGAGGAGCTCGTTCGGGGGTGAGTCGCAAGACGAAGGTGGCCAACGCTGAAGAGGCGCACATTTCCATGGGCGTTGCGACGATTAACAGGCCAGACGTCAACCTCGAGGCCGCCCTAGCGGTCGGGGCTGTGGTTCTTGGCGCTAGACTTGATTTCGTTCTTGCGTTCGCGGAGGAGGGCCTCCGAGTTGGCGATGAACGCCCCACCTTCAAGCCGATACTCCAGGATCGCTTCGGCCTTGGATGTGCGCCACCGGTAATGATGTTTCAGATCGGGATGGGGCTGGCTGGGTACACCGTATGCTTCGATTAGCGCCAGCCTTATCGCGTCGCCGTCGCGTTCGCTCGGGAACGTAATGATCAAGGAAGAGAACCGGTTTTTGTAGAAGCAATATCGGATGTCGCTCAAGGTTGCCTTACCCATTGTGAGCGTGTCATCTGGTCGCTCATAACAGTGCTCCCCTATTGCAAGACTCTGAGTTTTCCGGGCATTCGGGATTGACGAGACAGGATCGCCCCAGCGCAAACCGCGGAACCCGTTGATGGGCTCTGCTGCGAAGACGGCGCCGTTGAAGACTGAGACGGCCAAGACGAGCAGGAGCAGCGCTGGGGCAGGGGATTTCATCGGTGAGTCCTATCGCTCGCACTAGAGCTAGCCATTCCGTTGCTCGTCGAGATAAATCGACTGTAGTCCGTCCGCGATCTGCGTGGTCGTCAGGTCCGGGACTTTGCCTCCCCAGGGGTCTGGCGCGGCCAATATCTGGAGGTCTGTGGGAAATAGCTCAAGGACGGCTCCAGGATAAAGACATGCTGGGACTGCATCCAACTCGCCTGTCGGGTTAGCCAGAAACACCTCAAAAAGGCGGGGCCTGCCTTCGCGGTCTTTGCCCGCTACGTAGTAGTAACGTCGTTCGTTCGTTACAAGAGACGATGCAACATAAGGCGGGATGATGTCGGGAATTTGAGAGCTCTTTTCGGCAAATATGCGAGCGAGCTCAATCAGAGTTGGTTCTTCCGCGGCAGGTTCCAGGGGTTCTGTCGTTCTTATGCTGGTGTCCATCTTTGCAATCAAGCGCCCCAAGTCCTCCGGTGCGTACGTGCCGTGGTATATGCACTTCTCGAAACGCTGTCGCCCGGGCCCCGTCGAAGTCGCAGAAAAAAGCGCCCAACGAGGGCGCTATGTAGGTCGCGGGGTGGAACGCGCGAGTGGCATTTTGATTCTGCTTACGTCGCGCAAGGTGGTCCATAGGCCCAGACTGAAAGTGTCGGGAGCACATGCTGCCTCGTGCCGCATGTCACGGAAGTGCAGGTCGTCGATCTCGAGCAATTTGCGGGCGCGGTTAAAGGCGGTGTTCACGGAGGTGCCTTTCACAGGCTGCGCAAGCTCCCGCTTCTTCCAGCCAGAACGTGGTCGCCTGTCTCCGGTCAAACGTCTTGGCCTCGGTGAACATTACAGTGCCGCCTTGCTTCAGGCGAATCTGCGCTGTGTGCCATATACTTCCGTCCTTTCGCACACGTTGCGTGATCGTCCCCATGGTCCCGGTGCTACGCGAGTAGTTGTGTGCTACATCGTGGCACTTTGTACGGAAAATGGGACGAAACAGGCAGAATCAGTAGGCAATGGAACAGACCAGTAGCACCCCACAAACCGAGTCCAGAGGCGGAAACCAAGGAAATATCAGGCGCCGTAGAATTTCTGTGGCGCCAATGATGGACTGGACTGATCGCCATTGTCGGACGTTTCACCGCGCCCTGAGTCAACACACCTGGCTCTATACGGAGATGGTGACGACTGGCGCGCTGCTGCACGGCGATGTCGCGCGGCACCTCGATTTCAGTGCGGCGGAGCAACCCGTGGCGCTGCAGCTTGGCGGCAGCGAGCCGGTGGACCTTGCCCAAGCGGCAAAATTGGGCGAGCAGTGGGGCTACAAAGAGATCAATCTGAACTGCGGCTGTCCGTCCGAGCGCGTGCAACGCGGTGCGTTTGGTGCGTGCCTGATGGCCGAACCGCAGCTTGTGGCCGACTGTGTGAAGGCAATGCGTGATGTCGTGTCGGTACCGGTGACGGTCAAGCACCGCATTGGCATTGATACGATCGAGCACTACGGATTTGTGCGTGATTTTGTCGGCACTATTGCGGAGGCCGGCTGTGGCATATTCATCGTCCACGCGCGTAATGCGATTCTGAAGGGGCTGAGCCCAAAGGAGAATCGCGAAATTCCGCCGCTGCGATATGAAGTCGCCTATGAACTAAAGCGGGAATTTCCACATCTGGAAATCCTGATTAATGGTGGTGTTGTCTCGTACGGTGAAATAAACGAACACCTGAGGCACGTCGACGGCGTAATGATCGGGCGTCAGGCTTATCACGATCCCTATTTCCTCTCGGAAATGGATGCACGTTTCTATGGCGGGACTGCGCCTATCGTGACGCGCGAAATGGCCGAACTGACGATGCAGGCATATATTGGCGATCTCGTGGAGAAGGGTGGCTATATGGGGGCTGCAACGCGCCATATGCTGGGCCTCCATCGCGGAATCTATGGTGGCCGCGGTTGGCGCCGTGTGCTTTCCGATGCCCGTCGAATGAATGCGGCGCGCGCCCGTGCAGATGTGGATGCCCTGTTCGAGGAGGCGCGCTCACACCTTCGTCCAGGCCTCCAGGAAGCGGCGTAATTTGATGTCAGTCAGATTTCTGCATGTCGAGGAAAGGTTCTAAAAACGAACGCTCGTTCCATGCGATCGGGCGCAAATGTATGCTGCTGAGGCGTTTGCGCCCGTCGGGCCGTCCGAAACCCGCGCCGGCAAAGGGATTCCCCTAATTCGCCAGTGGCGCCTCATGTTCTTAAACTGTGCCTGCCCTCGAATACAGGGCTTTCTTCAACTGATTTTCCAGCCCGCCTTGTGCGGGCTGTTTTTTCTTGTTGGGCCTGTTTCGTCACATCTCGACCCTTGGGTTTGCCCGGATAGTGTGCGCTACATACAGCGACTACATTGAAAGCGCCTTCAGGGCATTGAGATCGCAAATTGAGAGTCCGCGCTGCGGGCTCTTTTTTTGTCTCACATACCTGTGAAGATGCTTTTCAGACACAGCGCTTCGACGCACATGTGGTGAAAGAGTTCCGTATCTATCGGGCGGAAATAATATAATTGGCCGGTAACGAATTATTCCAATAATCCTCGCCTGGCAAAAAAACAGGCGACGCTTGTTTGAGGGTCGCCTGACGGGAATGTCGAGGGGGGTCAATGTCCCTCGCGAAAGAGTATCTATCAGCACCGCCTTCAGGTTGTACCCTGCATTGGTGGGGCAGGCAGTTCACATTGCCAGCGCGGATTGCAATCGATCCAAACTCAAGAAATTCAGCCCGCGTGCTTGTCGGTTGTGGGGTGATTCTCGGGTGATAGAACTGATGAGCAGGTGCTGCCACCATGCTAGGATGCCGACCGGTGTCATGAGAGTGACACTCGGGCTGAACCACGAAGATGTCTGGCGTGGTCTCAGTGGAGGAATAGAAGAGTAGGGGTTGGCCGGTCGCTCGCAAGAGGGTTTGGGCATGCAAGTGCCGTGAGTGCGTCCGGAAGCGAATCCTGGAGGTTCAGAATGGGATCAGAAGAGCCGTTCGGTGAAGTTTTCGAGGGCTGCCGGGTGATATGGGTAGTCGAGCAACTACAGGACGGGAAATGGACGGCGCGTTACTGCTGGCACGCAGGGACCTCGGCCGAATCGGGCAGGGCGCTACAGAGTGATGTGCTTAACGGCAAGTCGAAGCGACTACTGGCCTTGTATCCGACCGAGGCAGAGACAATCGCCGCCATCAAGGAAGCTGTGCTGCTGGAGGCAAAGTGGCAGGGAAGTCGATAACGCCATCTGGGAGCGTTGTTGAATTTTTTGTGCGTGATACTAGCCACAGAATCAAAAGCCATGTATAGTCTTGTTCTTCGCTGAGCGGCAACGTCGGCAGCGAAGAATCTCTACGGTGGCTGTAGCTCAGTTGGTAGAGTCCAGGATTGTGATTCCTGTCGTCGTGGGTTCGAGTCCCATCAGCCACCCCAAAGAATTGTCGTCAAAACAGCGCCTCCGGGCGCTGTTTTGCATTTCGGCAAAGCTTCTTGTGGGCGAGGAATAGGCGCGCTTGCGTTGGATCAACCATTCCCGGAATCAGTCGTTCGCCCAGATTCGCCAAGGATACTATCAAGCCATCAGACAACAGCCTCTATCGCTTGTCATGGCTAAGAAGTTTCCCCTGCATCCCGCACACCCGGAGCGCGTGTGCTGGGGGTGCGACAAATTCTGTTCGACCGATGCAATGGGCTGTGGCAATGGCTCAAGCCGCACACAGCACCCCGCCGAATTGCTCGGCGAAGATTGGTATCTACATGGCGATTGGGGCATCGAGCCTCAACTCGATGCCCCAGCCAAGACCGGGCTTGGATAACCAGTCGGTCGATTTGATCGCTTCAATCCCTTGAAGCCGGTTTGCGCCGCCCAAGTGCAGCAGAGCGGCGCAAACGCTCATGAAAGAATCATGATGACGACCATCCCCCAGATTGTCAGCAGGGTGTTGCCCACAGCGTAGGTCACGGTATATCCAAGGCCTGGTACTTGGCTTTTTGCCGCCTCGCAGATCATGCCGAGCGCAGCAGTGGTTGTACGCGCGCCGGCACAGACTCCAAGCACGAGCGCCGGATGAAAGCGGAATACGTACTTGGCCAGGTACATGCCGATGATCAGCGGAACCGATGTGGCGAAAATACCCCAGAGAAACAGGCTGACGCCGAGTTTCTGCAGGCCGGCAATAAAGCCCGGGCCCGCGGAAATACCGACGACGGCGATGAACACATTGAGGCCAACCGAGTTCATGAACCAAAGCGTTGGCTCAGGTATGCGTCCGAAAGTCGGGTGAATGGCCCGGTACCAACCGAAGATAATACCTGCGATCAGCGCGCCGCCTGCCGTGGAAATCGTCAGGGGAATGCCGCTGACGTTGATCACGATAGCGCCGATCAATGCGCCGACGGTAATCGCCAGCGACACGAATGCCACGTCGGTCACCGTTGTCGGGCGGTCGATATACCCGACATGCTTCGCCGTCGCATTGATGTCCTGCGTGCGGCCGACCACCGTGATGACGTCACCGCGGTAAAGCTTGGTTTTTGGCAGTACGGGGATGACCGTTTCCGTCGGTCCGCGCTTGATCCTCTTGAGGAAAATCCCGCGCGCACCGGGCCACCGAGCCATCTCCTGCAGTGTGTGGCCATCAACCTCCTTGTTGGTGATATAGATGTCCACACCCTCCGTCTGCACATTGAGCAGCTCTGAGTCTTCCACTTCCCGGCCGCTTGGTCCCAGTCTGGCAATCAGTTGATCGCGCTTTCCGCCGATTGCGACGATATCGCCAGGCTCCAGAACGGTATCGAGCTGTGCCTCGATAATCTTGCCACCTCGGCGAATGCGTTCGATAAAGGCGCGTACGCCTTCGGCCGTGCTGGCCTCCAGTTCGGCTACGGACTTGCCGATGTATGGGCTGTGGGGGGCCAGCGCGTAGGCTCGCAGTTCAAACTCATGCCATTCAGTGCCTTCTCCGTCTGCTCCGGCTCCAAGTTGCTGCTCATAATCCTTGCAGGCAGCTACAAGGTCGATGCCAAGCAGTTTGGGTCCGATTTGCGCCAGGAGAATTGCCGAGCCGACCGTACCGAAGATATACGTGACCGCATAGGCGATCGGCATGCCGTCCAGAAGCTGTTTGGCTTCTTCCGGAGATCGGCCCAGGCGATTGATGGCATCAGTGGCCAAGCCCATGGACGCCGAGATTGTCTGCGAACCCGCAAACAATCCGGCTGCCGACCCGAGATCGTATCCGGCGACCATCGCCGCAACGATTGGTGCTGCGAGACACAGCACCGAGACTATCGCAGCAAATATGGCTTGAGGGATGCCATCCTTCGCAATGCCGCGAACGAACTGCGGGCCGACGCCATAGCCCACCGCAAACAGAAACATCAGGAAAAAGACGGATTTCACGTTCGCGGAGATCTTCACGCCGAGGATGCCGATGACGATCGCCACCAGCAGTGTCGACGTCACGGCGCCCAGGCTGAACCCCTTGTAGCTCTTCCCGCCTACCCAGTAGCCGATTCCCAGTGCGAGAAAAATCGCGATCTCGGGGTACGCCTTGAGGGTGGAGACAAACCAGGTCATAGCCTACTCCTGTATTTGTAGACTGATTAGTCAGAACTGCCTTGCTGCGACCGGGTTATTTCTTTTTCGGCTTCTGCGTCTTGCCGCCGGACTCCTGGTATCGCGCCAGATATTCGTCGCGCAGCTTGCGCACCGAGCGCCCGATCTTCACGTAGTCCTCTTCATTCAGGTTGGCGAGCGAAACGCGACCAGAGGGGTGGCGGGTGCCGAAGCCACCGCCAGGCAACAGGACCACGCCGGCTTCCTCGGCGAGTCTGAATAGGAGCTCATGCGGCTGAATCGATTCGAGCAACCATTTGACGAAATCGGCGCCGACTTCGCGGCTCATTTGTTCGACGTCGAGCAGCGTGTAGTAGTCGACCACGTTCTCGTCGACGGGTTCCGGCGCAACACCCATGCCGCGATAGAGCGCGGCCTTGCGGCTTCTGATCAGCCGCTTCATGGTCTGCTTGTAGTGGTCGGCGGAATCCATCAGCGAGAACAGGGAGAACAGCACCATCTGCACCTGCTGCGGCGTGGAAAGACCGGCGGTATGGTTCAGTGCCACCGTGCGGCTATCGGCAACCACTCGGTCGATAAAGGGCAGCTTCTCTGGTTCGGTGGTAATGGAGGAATAGCGCTTGTTCAGATCCTTCTGAATATTCTTGGGCAGGTTCGCCAGTTGCTCGTCGAAGAGATTCGACTTGTGGGTGGCAATAACGCCGAGGCGCCAGCCAGTGGCACCGAAGTACTTGGAGTACGAATACACCAGGAGCGTGTTCTTGGGACACATTGCAAACAGCGAGACGAAATTGTCGGCGAAGGTACCGTACACATCGTCTGTCAGGAGAATCAGATCTGGGCGTTCTTCAACGATGCTGGCGATGTATTTCAGGCTTTCATCGCTCATTTTTACGGAAGGCGGATTGCTGGGGTTCACCAGGAAAAACGCCTTAACCTTGGGATCTCGCAGCTTGTCGAGTTCCTTCTTCGGGTACTGCCATCCACCTGCGGGGTCGGCATCGATCGAAACCTCGGTCAGGTGGTATTCGGCCAGTTCCGGAATTTCGATATACGGCGTGAAGATCGGCATTCCCAGTGCGATCGTGTCACCGGGATTGATCAGATGATTGACCTTCAGCGAATTGAAGAGGTACGTCATCGCGGCGGTTCCGCCTTCCACGGCGTACAGGTCGAAATCGCCCAGGAATGGATGCGCACCAATCATTTCCTTGCGGATGTACTGTTTGACGATCTTCTCGCTCAATCGGAGCATCCGGTCGGGAACGGGATAGTTACAGGCCAGGATCCCTTCGCACATTTCGTACAGGAAATCACCGCCATCCAGACCAAGCTGGTCGCGCACATACGATACGGCGCCGGTCAGGAATTTGACGCCAGGAACGTCCTTGTGCACGCGGGCATAAAGGTCGAACCGCTCCTCGATACCTGCGCGTCGCGGGAAACCGCCGACACCTTCTGGCAAATACGAAAATGACCTTTCCGATTCGATCATGGCGAACTGGCCGAGCTGCCAGAAACCATGTCGCGGGATGGTTGCCAGAAAATTCGGATTACCTCGCCCGGCATTTAGCATCAGGCGATTCGATACGCTTCCTGCCAACTTGATGAGTTCGTCCTTGAGTTCGAAAGGCGACAGGCTGGCGAGCCCTGACGTATCGTGCTTGGCCATCGTGCATCTCCTGAAGGTGCTGTGCGGTATAGGGGCGTGGGAGGGACGAAAGGCTTCAACCTCTCGTCATCGTCGGATCGAATGGGGCAAAACCATGCTGGGTTGGCGCTTTCCGCCACGATCGACGTTCTCGGTTGTTACCCTAGCCGGAGAGCGAGAAATTTTCATTGGCCCAAAGAACTACGAATGGCCAGGAAAATGCGCGACGTCGCGAAATCGGGCAAGTAATCTGTAAAGATCAGGAATTGCACATGCTGCGGAGGAGAAGCATGACGCTCAGATTTCACGAACTCTCTCCCGATGTGCGGGAGGCTCTGGAGTCCATTTGCGCCAGGCACGGATTCGTCCCCGAGGATTTCGAATTCGCGGTTGCGAACGCGCTCAATCCGGGGGAGAGTGCTGCGGATATGGTGACTGTCGAACGCGTGGTCGGCGGTCAGTTACAGAAATACAAAGGAGGCGCTGGTGGGGCTGCGACCTGGCTGGCTGCCTTTGAGGCAGACCTCGCGTCCGATTGGTTCGGCGCACCATTGGCCGATTAATGTCGAGTCAGATTGATGATGGTCGGGTCCCGATCAGCGTCGGGTCCCGGGGCCATCATCGTCCGTACATGCAATGCGCTGCAGTGCATGGTGACAGAAGAGGGCGGGCTGCCTCAATCAAGAGTTTTCGAGGATGGTTCCGCAAGCTCGAGCATTCGGCAGATGGCGGCCATATTGCCGACCATGGTGCGGCGATGGGTGCCCTGGTAGACGCGAACGCCCTTGATCTGGCGGAAGGGGACCGGCTTGACCGGGCGGCGGGATGCGACGGTTTCGGATTGCAGCATGGCAACACCTCGTAATTTGCGTTCAGCAGAAGTCCGCACCCGTCGTCCGTAAAGGACGGGGCGGCGTTGGCAAAGCAAAAGCGGGTGACCGGGGCAGGTGGCCAGCTGCCTGGGTCCGGAGAGTCAGAAGCCTGATGATCTGATCAGGCCAACTGCGATACCCTCCAGGGAGAACTCGTCACGTCCTGCATGCAGGACGATGTTCTGGAAGTCAGGGTTCTCGGCGATCAACTCGATCGTGTCGCCGCGTTTCTTCAAGCGTTTGACGGTGACGTCATCGCCCAGGCGGGCGACGACGACCTTACCGTTCGCGGCTTCGCTGGCTTTCTTCACGGCAAGCAGGTCGCCATCCAGAATGCCCGCGTCGCGCATGCTCAGGCCGCGAACGCGAAGTAGATAGTCGGGGCGCTCGTCAAAGACAGAGGCATCGACTTGATACTGCCGGTCGATATGCTCGGCAGCCAGAATCGGGCTGCCAGCTGCGACGCGACCGACTAGTGGCAATGTCAGTTGCAGTACGCCCGCCATCGGTAACGAAAACTGATCGGGTCGTTCAGAGTCGCTACGCGTCACCTTCAGACGAATGCCTCGCGACGCGCCCGGTGTCAGCTCGATCACGCCCTTGCGCGCCAGAGCTCGCAGGTGTTCCTCGGCCGAATTGGGGGAGGAGAAGCCGAATTCGGCGGCGATCTCGGCACGAGTGGGCGGAAAGCCCGTGTTGCGGATCGTGTCGCGGATCAGGTCGAAAATCTGCTGCTGCCGGGGTGTCAGGGTCGCCATGGGTCGCAGGTCTTGTGCCGAAGCACTGTATGTTTAAACAGTATGCTGTGATTTTATACAGTATCGGGTGAAGTGCAAGCACATTTTGCGCAGCCGGCTCAACACGAGTAGTTCTGTGGGGTGAGGCCCACGGGTTTGTCACGGGTTCGGCCAGGCGTTCGCGCAGTTACAATCGGCCCGCCTACAAGCTCCGTCAACCCCGTCCATGTCTGTACTCCTGCCTCGTATCGTTGTGCTCGCGACTGGTGGCACCATCGCCGGTTCGTCCGCAAATCCTGCCAGTAGCGCTCACTATCAGGCCGCTACCGTACCTGTATCGCAACTTGTACAGGCAGTGCCCGCGCTGGCCGATGTCGCGCGAGTCGAAGCGGAGCAGGTGGCGCAGGTGGACAGCAAGGACATGATGTTCGATCTCTGGCGGATGCTTGCCTCGCGAATCGGATATTGGTCCGCGCAGGACGATGTCGCCGGGATCGTGATCACGCATGGCACTGACACGCTGGAAGAGACGGCGATGTTCCTGCATCTGTCGCAGGCTTGCCCGTTGCCTGTCGTGATGACTGCGGCCATGCGCCCATCGACGTCGCTTTCCGCTGACGGGCCGCTGAACCTGCTAGATGCGGTGCGCGTGGCGGCAAGCCCGGCGGCAGTTGGCAAAGGTGCGCTCGTGGTGCTGAATCAACAGATTCATGCCGCGCGTGATGTCGTCAAGGCGCATACGTCGGCTGTCGATGCTTTCCATTCGCCAGTTGCCGGTCCGCTGGGTTTTGTACAGGACACCTATGTCCATTTCTCGCGCACCCCGGGTCCTGATCAGGCGCCGCGCTTGCCAGTGCCCGCTGCATGGCCGTTGGTGGAGATCGTCGCCAGCTACGCGCAGCCGGGGAGGGTGGCCATCGACGCGATGGTGGCCGCCGGCGTGCTGGGGTTCGTCGTGGCCGCGGCCGGCAACGGTTCCGTGCACGAAACGCTGACGGCCGCGCTCGTCGATGCTGCGGCATGTGGCGTAGCGGTGGCGCGAAGCTCGCGTACCGGTGCTGGTCATGTGGCAATCCCCGCACCGCCGCGACCGGCAGGTGGCGTATTTGTCTCGGCGGGCGACCTCAATCCCTACAAGGCGCGCGTGCTGCTGCTGCTGGCGTTGGCCGGCGACCCTTCGCTGGGGCGCGATGCGGCCCGGCTTCAGGCGCTCTTCGGGCAGTACTGACGCAGGCGGGGCGCCGAATCCTTGCGGGAAGGCCCCTTTTCGGGCTATACTCGCGGGCTACTCAACCTTGCCGCACCGGACGTGACGCCCGGGTGGCTCATCCCAAAAGGAGCGTCAATGCGTCATTACGAAATCGTATTTATCGTCCATCCGGACCAGAGTGAACAAGTGCCGGCGATGATCGAGCGTTACAAGCAGCTCGTCACGTCGCAAAACGGCCAGATTCACCGCGTGGAAGACTGGGGCCGTCGTCAAATGGCCTACATGATCCAGAAGCTGGCCAAGGCTCACTACGTTTGCCTGAACATCGAATGCGGCAAAGACACGCTGGCTGAACTCGAACACGCGTTCAAGTTCAACGACGCCGTGCTGCGTCACCTGATCGTTCAGACCAAGAAGGCCGAGACTGCTCCTTCGCCGATGATGAAGGAAGTGCAGCGCGAAGAAGCCCGCAAGGCCGCGCAAACGACCACGGAAGGCCAGCCCGCCTGAGAGCGGACTGCATTGTTGCGGTGAACCAGCTTCGGCTGACCGCCACGCTCGTCGAGCGAGAGGCGTTGCGCTATACGCCGGCCGGAGTGCCCGTCGTCAACTGCATTCTGCAGCATGCCGGCGAGGCGCTGGAGGCGGAAACGCCCCGGCAGGTGGAGTTCGCAATTGTGGCCATGGGCATTGGCGCCATTGGCCAGCAGCTTGAGCGGTTGCCGCTCGATACGCTGCTCGATTGCGAAGGCTTTCTGGCCCGCAAGCACCGCAACAGCAGGACACTGGTCTTTCACATCACTCGATGTAAAGCATTCGAAAAGGATTGAATCATGGCATTCGTCAAACGTGACAACAAGAACAAGAAGCGCTTTCAGCAACAGAACCCGCTGTTCAAGCGCAAGCGCTTCTGCCGCTTCACCGTGGCAGGCGTCGAACAGATCGACTACAAGGATCTGGACACGCTGAAGGACTTCATCGGCGACAACGGCAAGATCACGCCGGCTCGCCTGACCGGTACCAAGGCTCACTATCAGCGTCAGCTGGATACGGCCATCAAGCGCGCCCGCTTCCTGGCGCTGATGCCGTACACCGACCTGCACAAGAACTGATAGTCCCAGGACCGCAAGGAGAAATACACGATGCAAGTCATTCTGCTGGAAAAAGTCATCAACCTGGGTAGCCTGGGTGACATCGTTCGCGTGAAGGACGGTTACGCTCGTAACTTCCTGATCCCGACCAAGCGCGCGCGCCGCGCAACGCAAAGCGCCATCGCCGAATTCGAAGTGAAGCGCGCCGAGCTGGAAAAGGCCGCCGCCGAAAAGCTGGCTGCCGCTCAAGCCGAAGGCGAGAAGCTGAACGGCCTGACCGTCCAGATCACCCAGAAGTCGGGTGTGGACGGCCGTCTGTTCGGTTCGGTGACCAACGCCGACATCGCTGAAGCCCTGGCTGGCCAAGGCTTCAAGCTGGAGAAGGCTCAGGTTCGCATGCCGTCCGGCCCGCTGAAGGTTGTTGGCGACCACCCGGTCAGCGTTGCTCTGCACACCGACGTGGTGGTGGATGTGACCGTGGCCGTTCTGGGCGAGCACGTCTAAGCCGTACCCCGCGAAGCAGTGCGCCAGCTCGGTTTGGCGTACGCGATGCACAGAAAGGCAGGAGCTGCGCTCCTGCCTTTTTTGTTTGCGCGGCCTTCAGCGCCGCTATAATTGCCCCCCATGAACGCGCCCGCCGCAGATCCCCAACTAGACAGTCTCAAGGTTCCACCGCATTCCATCGAGGCCGAGCAATCGGTACTTGGCGGGTTGCTGCTGGATAACGCCGCCTGGGACCGGATTGCCGACTTCATTTCCGAAGCCGATTTCTATCGTTTCGACCATCGGCTGATCTTTCAGAGCATTGCCCGCCTGATCTCGGCGACCAAGCCGGCCGACGTGATCACTGTCTTCGAGATGCTCCAGGGAGCCGGCAAGGCCGAGGAGGTCGGAGGGCTGGCTTACCTGAACTCGCTGGCGCAAAACACGCCGAGTGCGGCCAATATCCGTCGTTACGCGGAAATCGTGCGCGAACGTGCGGTGCTGCGCAAGCTCGTGACCGTCGCCGATGACATCGCGTCGGCGGCCTTCGCGCCCAAGGGGCGTGAGGTGCGTGAACTGCTCGACGAAGCCGAGTCGAAAGTATTCGCCATTGCCGAAGAGGGCGCGCGTGGCCAGAAGGGCTTCCAGGAGATCCAGCCGCTGCTGACGCAGGTGGTCGAGCGGATCGACGAGCTTTACCACCGTGACTCCACCAGCGATGTGACCGGCGTACCCACCGGTTTCATCGACCTCGACCGCATGACCAGTGGTATGCAGGCGGGGGATCTGATCATCGTGGCAGGGCGCCCCTCGATGGGTAAGACGGCATTCTCACTGAATATTGGCGAGCACGTGGCCGTCGAGCAGGGGCTGCCTGTAGCGGTCTTCTCGATGGAAATGGCGGGCGTCCAGTTGGCCATGCGTATGCTGGGCTCGGTGGGGCGCCTCGATCAGCATCGCCTGCGTACCGGTCGACTGCTCGACGAGGACTGGCCGCGCTTGACGCACTCGATTCAGCGCATGAACGACGCGCAGTTGTTCATCGATGAGACGCCGGCGCTGAATCCCATGGAGTTGCGTGCCCGTTCCCGCCGTCTGGCGCGGCAATGCGGGCAGCTTGGCCTGATCATCATCGATTACCTCCAGCTGATGTCGGGTTCGGGTAGCGGCGAGAACCGTGCCACCGAGATCTCGGAGATCTCGCGTTCGCTGAAGGGGTTGGCCAAGGAGCTCAACTGCCCGGTCATTGCCTTGTCGCAGCTGAACCGCAGTCTGGAGCAGCGCCCGAACAAGCGCCCCGTGATGTCCGACTTGCGAGAGTCGGGCGCCATCGAACAGGATGCCGACGTGATTCTGTTCATCTATCGCGACGAAGTTTACAACCCGGATTCGCAAGACAAGGGCACGGCCGAGATCATCATCGGCAAGCAGCGTAACGGTCCAATCGGTACCGTTAGGCTCACGTTCCTGGGTCAATTCACGAAATTTGACAACTTTAGCGGTGGTCCGGCGTTCTTCGACAACGACACCTGATTCGCCGTGATTACCCCGCAGGGCGACGCATACCTGTAAAATATTGCGCTTTGATGACAGCCGCCCTCGCGCGGCTGTCATGCAATTTGCCCTGCATCCCATTTGCAAAACAACCAAGCGCGGCCCTGAGGCGCGCCACAAGGACATTTCATGTTCGGTCGATTCATGCCCACCGAGGGCAAGTTCTTCGAATATTTCAACCAGCACGCCGATTGCGCGGTGACTGCCGCCCATGAGCTGGAGGCGCTGGTCAACGACCTGCCCAACGCCGAAGCCCATGCCCGGCGCGTGCAGGCCACCGAAAAGAAGGCGGACCGCGTCACGCATGACACGATCGACCTGCTGCACAAGACGTTCATCACCCCGCTGGACCGCGACGAGATCCACAAGCTCATCACGACCATGGATGACATCCTGGACCTGATGGAGGATGTGGCCGAGACGATTTCGCTGTACGACGTGACGAGCCTGACCGACGAGGCCCGTCGTCTGGCGGCGATCTGCGTGCAGTGCTGCGATCAGGTGAAGATTGCCGTTGCGCTGCTCGAAGACATGGGCAACGCCAGTGCGATCCTGAAGACCACGCAGCAGATCGACCAGCTCGAATCCGAGGCCGATCGTGTGATGCGCTCGGCGATGTCGAAGCTGTTCCGCGAGGAAACCGACGTCAAGCGTCTGATCAAGCTGAAGGCGATCTACGAACAGCTCGAGTCCATTACCGACAAGTGCGAGGACGTGGCCAACATCATCGAAGGCATCGTCCTGGAAAACGCCTGAGGCGCGTACTCGCATGCATACTGTTCAAATGAGCTTGTGGGTGATCGGCCTGTTGGTCGCGCTTGCGCTGCTGTTCGACTTCATGAACGGCTTCCACGACGCGGCCAACTCGATCGCCACGGTGGTTTCCACGGGCGTGCTCAAGCCGCACCATGCCGTGGCCATGGCGGCCATGTGCAACGTGATCGCCATCTTTATTTTCCACCTCAAGGTGGCAGCCACAGTCGGTACCGGAACCATCGACGTCAATATCGTCGATCACTACGTGATTTTCGGTGCCTTAGTTGGGGCGATTGCCTGGAACGTGATTACCTGGCTGTATGGCATCCCTTCGTCGTCCTCGCACGCGCTGATCGGCGGGCTGGTGGGTGCCGCGGTGGCCAAGGCAGGCACGGGCGCGCTGGTCGGCAACGGCCTGCTCAAGACCGTCGCGTTTATCCTGATCTCGCCGCTGCTCGGCTTCATCCTGGGTTCGATCATGATGGTGATCGTCGGCTGGACGTTCTTCCGCACGCCGCCGTCGCGCGTGGATCGCTGGTTCCGTCGCCTGCAACTGGTGTCCGCGTCGCTCTACAGCCTGGGTCATGGCGGTAATGACGCGCAGAAGACCATCGGCATTATCTGGATGCTGTTGATTGCCAGCGGTCATGTCGCAGTGGGTGGCGCCGCGCCGCCGATGTGGGTGATTGTGAGTTGCTACCTGGCCATCGGCATGGGCACGCTGTTCGGCGGTTGGCGGATTGTGCGCACGATGGGTCAGAAGATCACCAAGCTGAAGCCCGTGGGTGGCTTCTGTGCGGAGACAGGCGGTGCGATCACGCTGTTCATTGCTTCCGCGCTGGGTGTGCCGGTGTCGACCACACATACGATCACCGGTGCGATCGTCGGCGTTGGCTCGGCTCAGAAGATGTCGGCCGTGCGCTGGGGCGTGGCGGGCAACATCGTGTGGGCCTGGGTCCTGACGATTCCGGCCTCGGCATTTATGTCCGCCATTGCCTGGTGGATCGGCAAGCAGATTCTGTAACGCTGGCAAGCGCGAGCGGAATCCCAATGACAAGCCAGGCTTCGTGCCTGGCTTGTTCGTTTACCGGTTCGCGAATGCGGCGATCGGATCGTCGTCGTCCGGGGCGAGTGGGGCGAGTGGGGTGACTGGGGTGACTGGGGCTGAAGGGACTGGGCTGGGAACCGGGGTCATATCGAGGCTGCCGGCGGCCACGACGCGCCGCGCGCCGTTGTAGCGCGACGCCCAGTACGACTTGGTCATGTCTTCCAGCCGGACGGTGCCACCGGTGGCCGGGGCGTGGACAAAGCGATTCTGCCCGACATAGATGCCGACATGGGAGTTGGCGCGTCCCGTGGTGTTGAAGAAGACAAGATCGCCCGATGCGACATCGCGCCGATCGAGTGCCGTGCCACGTTGTCCCATTTGCTCGGTGGTGCGTGGCAGGTTGACGCTGGCGGCGCGCTGGACCACGTAACGGACCAGGCCGCTGCAATCGAATCCGGAATCAGGCGTGTTTCCGCCGTAGCGGTATGGTGTGCCGACGAGGGACATTGCCTGGATCGAGACTTCTTCGAGTCCGGCGCTGGGATCGACGATTGGCTTGCCCGGTGTGCGGGGCAGTGACGCGCCCTGACGTGCGGGCGGCCCGCCGGCGCAGGCGGCGAGCAGTAGTGCCGCTGCGCACAGTGCGGATAGTGAAAGCCGGCGAGAGGGTGAGTGAAACGGGCGCTGCGGCATCCTTCTTCTGATTCGGTTGCCGGGTCATGCGTCCATTCCCACGATTGCCTACCAGCGCATTTGCGCGTTACGCGTGCCGGTGGTGATCTTGATGGACTTTGTCTGACCCTTGTAACTGGCCTCGATATTGTAGCTGCCTTCGGGCGCACGTATGAGGCAGCGAGGGCCGCCGGCCTTGAAATTGGCCACGGGCTGGCCTTCCAATGTCATCTTTACGTCAACGTCGGACAGGTATTCGCCATCAGCCTGGGTGAACAGGATACTCATGTTGAAGTTCTTTTCCTGAGCCGCCAGTTTCGCGCGTTCATCCGCGGCAATGCCGCCACAGACGTAGCTGACGGGGCCCATGGTGCGAATCACCATCTCGTCGGCCGCAAATGCAGGACACAGTGCGGCCCCAATCGTCACGGCCATGCCCACCAGCGTTGCAGCGATGACGCGCCTGCGCCGCGTTACGCGGGCAGTTCGCGAGAACAGCGTTCTGCTGTTCGAGAGATACCGATTGAACGCTTCCTGCTTGTCCATCGACGCCTCCGTATTAACATGCGTACCCGGAAATCATAACCGGGCCATGTGGTCCTGGCTGTCAGCAAGACACCGACGCCGTTTGCGTTGCCACGCCCGGCAGCGTGCCGCCCGCGGTCTGGATGGCCAGAGCCGCGGGCTTGGCGTTGCAAGCTCCGATCCTACAGTACGTCAGCGGCGTGGTCGGCCAGGCGCGAGCGTTCCCCGCGTGCCAGCGTCACATGACCGCTGTGGCTCCAGCCCTTGAAGCGGTCCACCACGTACGTCAGGCCGGACGAACCTTCGGTAAGGTAAGGTGTGTCGATCTGCGCGATGTTGCCCAGGCAGACGATCTTCGTGCCAGGGCCCGCCCGCGTGACCAGTGTTTTCATCTGCTTCGGCGTCAGGTTCTGCGCCTCGTCGATGATCACGAACTTGTTCACGAAGGTGCGGCCGCGCATGAAGTTCATGCTCTTGACCTTGATGCGCGAACGGATCAACTCCTGCGTGGCGGCACGGCCCCACTCGCCTGCGCTGTCGTCGCTCTTCTGCAGTACCTCGAGGTTGTCGTCGAACGCGCCCATCCAGGGCTGCATCTTCTCTTCCTCGGTGCCGGGCAGGAATCCGATATCCTCGCCCACGGGCACGGTGGCGCGCGTGACGATGATCTCGTTGTAGAGTTTCTGGTCCAGCACCTGCTCGAGGCCGGCTGCAAGCGCCAGCAGCGTCTTGCCGGTGCCAGCCTGGCCGAGTAGCGTGACGAAGTCCACGTCCGCGCTCATCAGCAAGTTCAGCGCGAAGTTCTGCTCGCGATTGCGGGCTACCACGCTCCACACATTGTTCTTGTTGTGGGTGTAGTCCTTCAGCGTCTGCAGCAGGGCGGTCTTGCCGTTGATCTCCTTGACCTGCGCGTAGAGCGGCAGGCTGCCGTCCATCGGCTCCAGGTAGACGAACTGGTTGACCAGGAACGACGGCACCAGCGGCCCGGTCAGGCGATAGAACATCGTGCCGGATTTCGGATCCTGCCAGCTTTCCACGCCCTTGCCGTGCTTGGCCCAGAAATCGTTGGGCAACTGAAGCACGCCCGAGTAGAGCAGGTCCTTGTCTTCCAGGACCTGGTCGTTGAAGTAGTCCTCGGCGGGCAGGCCCAGGGCGCGCGCCTTGATGCGCATGTTGATGTCTTTCGACACCAGCACGACCTGGCGGTCCGGGTACTGCTGCTGCAGGGCGCTCACCACTGCAAGGATCTGGTTGTCCGCCTTGCCTTGCGGCAGGCCTTCCGGCAGCTTGATGTCGTTCAGGCGCGTCTGGAAGAACAGCTTGCCCTGGGCATCGCGATTGCCGAGCTTGGCCAGCGGCAGCCCTTCGTCGAGCACGCCGTCGGTACCTCCCACGAGCTGGTCCAACGTCCGGCTGACCGTGCGCGCGTTACGCGCGACTTCGCTCATGCCTTTCTTGTGGTTGTCCAGTTCCTCGAGCGTCATCATCGGCAGATAGATGTCATGCTCTTCGAAGCGGAACAGCGACGACGGATCGTGCATCAGCACGTTGGTGTCGAGGACGAACAGCTTGCTCGGGCCGGTGGCCTTGCGCGCGCGGCGCGTGGGGCTGGCGCCGGGCTGGACCAGGCTGACGGCTGGCGTCGGGGTCGGAGCCTTGGTCGATGCCGGGGCTTCGGTGGTCTTGGCCCGGGTGGTGCTGCCAGCGCGCGCGGTGGCAGGCGCATTGGTGTCGCCGGTCTCGAGCAATGCCACACGCTCGAGGGCCGGCACAGGTTTCTTACCCTGCGCGACTTTGGCCTTGGGCAGTGTGACCGGGGCGAATTCGCTCGGGTCCAGCAGTTGGGCAGGCTTGGCGGGCATGGTAGGCAGCGGCATGCTTGGCTTTCCTTTCAGGGGAACAGACGGGGGCGGAATGGCTGGCGCATCAACGCCAACGAACGGCAGAAAACCGGAAAACCGTAGAGTGAGGTTGAGGGGGTAGGCAAACAAAAAAGCCGCCAGACCTGGTGGACAGGGATGGCGGCTTGCTTGCGGACCCGCGACGCGGCAGGTCCGCTACCAGCCCGGGGACTGAGCCTGCTGGGCTGGACCGATACGGCAGCGTGGCAACTGGGATCTGAACGCATTACGACCCAATCTACCCGAACGATTCCGGTTTGGCAATCAGGCGAAAACGCATCGTTGCGTCACTGTTGCATCGCTGTCGCGAGGATGTCTCCGGTCACATCCCCTTGACGATCTCCAGCACTTCGTCCACGTGATTCGGTACCTTGATGCCGCGCATTTCGTGGCGCAGGACACCCTTGGCATCGAGGATGAACGTGCTGCGCTCGATGCCGCGCACGTCCTTGCCATACATCTTTTTCATCTTGATGACATCGAAGAGCTGGCAGATCGCCTCGTCGGCGTCCGAGATCAGTTCGAACGGCAACTCCAGCTTGGCCTTGAAGTTCTCGTGCGACTTCATGCTGTCGCGAGAGATGCCGTAAACCGCGGCGCCAGCCTTCTCGAAATCTTCGTACTGATCGCGGAAGTTCATCGCCTCCGTGGTGCAACCCGGCGTGTTGTCCTTCGGGTAGAAGTACAGCACCGTGGTCTTGCCGCGCTGGTCGGCAAGACGGAAGTCCCCACCGGTGGCGGGGGCCTGGAAGTCGGGAATGGCCTTGTTGAGACTGACGGTCATGCTGGTGGCTCTCCTGGGATGGCGTGCATCATCGGTGACGGCGGCAGCCCGATGTCGGCCTCGGGCTTTGCGGCCATGGCGAGTGCAGATTGGGGCAGTTCTACGGACTTCAAGCGTGGCGTAAACCGAACCCGGTGGGAATCCCCGGCCCCGGCCCCGGCCCCGGCGGTACGCGCTGGCACATCAGGTTGCCCGATGCCGAGCTCCGGCAAGTCAGGCAGCCGGCTCCACCAGCAGCACCGCCGCAACCTTGCGGCCCTCGGCCATGAGGATATTGTAGGTGCGGCATGCGGCCTGCAAGTCCATTGCATCCACGCCGATATGCAGGCGGGAGAGGGCGGCGGTCAGGCGCGGGTGGGGAAAGCGCAGCTTGCTGCCGGTGCCCAGCAGCACGACTTCGGGCGATTTTTTCAGCAAGGCTTCGAAATGGGCGGGTTCCAGGTCCTCGAAACGGCTGACCGGCCATGGCTCGACGTTGCCTTCGGGCATCACGAGCACCGCCGTTTCGTGCCGGATCGCATTGATTTCTATATAGCCGGGACCGTAGCCGGTCACGGTATTGAGGCTTTGGGGTTGGTCGGCGTGGAGTTTCAAGTGGGGCCTCATGCCGTCGGGATGTGTCCGGCGAGCCACCCGGTGCAGAAGGGTGGCCGTAGCAGGAGACTGGCGACGGGTTGGTGGCAGGATCGTGCGCGCGGGAGGGCAAAACGCTCGCCGCAATGCAAGAATCCGTGCCGAAGTCTGTCATAATCCGATATCTTATAGCTTTTGCCTCCAGGTCTGCCACGCCTCGCGAGCCTCATTGCGGACGCGCCGCCAGACGCGCAGGACAATCCAGAGATTCCCAGATTCCGCTGCCGCCAGAGACCGGCAGCTTGCCCTGACATCGCCAACACCGCCGTGAAACCCATCCAGAAATCGCACAAGCTCCAGAACGTTTGCTATGACATCCGCGGCCCGGTGCTGGAAAAGGCCAAGCAAATGGAGGAAGAGGGGCACAAGATTATCAAGCTGAACATCGGCAACCTGGCGGTGTTCGGCTTCGACGCGCCGGAGGAGATCCAGCAGGACATGATGCGCAACCTGCCCAATTCGGCGGGTTACTCGGATTCCAAGGGCATCTTCGCCGCGCGCAAGGCGATCATGCACTACACCCAGGAAAAGAAGATCCAGGGCGTGGGGCTGGATGACATCTATGTGGGCAACGGCGCGTCCGAGCTGATCGTGATGGCGATGAATGCGCTGCTCAACAGTGGCGACGAAATGCTGGTGCCGGCGCCCGACTACCCGCTGTGGACGGCCGCGGTGAGCTTGTCCGGCGGCACGCCGGTGCACTATGTGTGCGACGAGGCCAACGAGTGGATGCCGGATCTCGATGATATCCGCCGCAAGATCACCCCGAACACGCGCGGCATCGTCATCATCAACCCGAACAACCCCACCGGGGCGCTGTATTCGGACGAACTGCTGAAGGAGATCGTGGCCATCGCGCGCGAGCACGGCCTGATCATCTTCGCCGACGAGATCTACGACAAGGTCCTGTACGACGGCAATACGCATACGTCGATCGGCTCGCTGTCCACGGACGTCCTGACCGTGACCTTCAACGGCCTGTCGAAGAACTACCGTTCGTGCGGCTACCGCGCGGGCTGGATGGTGGTGTCGGGCGACAAGCGCCCCGCGCTCGACTATATCGAAGGGCTGAACATGCTCTCGTCGATGCGCCTGTGCGCCAATGTGCCGGGCCAGTGGGCGATCCAGACGGCGCTGGGCGGGTATCAGAGCATCAATGACCTCGTGACCGAAGGCGGCCGCCTGCGCCGCCAGCGCGATCTGGCCTACGAGCTGATTACCAAGATTCCGGGCGTTACATGCGTCAAGCCCAAGGCGGCGCTGTACCTGTTCCCGAAGCTCGACCTGTCCATGTACCCGATCCAGGACGATCAGGAGTTCATTTACGAACTGCTGCAGGAATCGAAGGTGCTGCTGGTGCAGGGTACTGGCTTCAACTGGGGCGCGCCGGACCATTTCCGGATTGTGTTCCTGCCACACGAGGAAGACCTGCGCGAGGCCATCACCCGCGTCGGCCGCTTCCTTGAAAGCTATCGCAAACGTCACGGTACGGCCTGAGCCGCCGGACGCCCCTATTTCAGAATCAAGCAAACCAGAGTCAGACATTCATGAATCCCATCAAAGTCGGCCTTCTCGGCATCGGTACCGTCGGTAGCGGCACGTTCAACGTGCTCAAGCGCAATCAGGAGGAAATTCGTCGCCGTGCAGGCCGCGGCATCGAGATTGCGGTGGTGGCTGACCTTAACACCGAGCGCGCCCGCGAGCTGACCGGTGGGGCGGTGGACGTCGTCAGCGATGCGAACGAAGTGGTGACGCGTCCGGACATCGACATCGTCATCGAGCTGATTGGCGGCTACGGCATCGCCCGCGAGCTGGTGCTCAAGGCGATCGAGAACGGCAAGCACGTGGTCACCGCCAACAAGGCGCTGCTGGCCGTGCATGGCAACGAGATTTTCGAAGCCGCGCGCAAGAAGGGCGTGATCGTCGCCTTCGAGGCGGCAGTGGCGGGTGGCATCCCCATCATCAAGGCGCTGCGCGAAGGCCTGACCGCGAACCGCATCCAGTGGATCGCCGGCATCATCAACGGCACGACGAACTTCATCCTGTCCGAGATGCGCGACAAGGGTCTGGATTTCGATACCGTGCTCAAGGAAGCGCAGCAACTGGGCTATGCCGAGGCCGATCCGACCTTCGATATCGAAGGCATCGACGCCGCGCACAAGGTCACGCTGATGAGCGCGATCGCATTCGGGATGCCGGTGCAGTTCGACCGCGCTCACGTGGAAGGCATCACCAAGCTGTCGGCCATCGATATCAAATACGCCGAGGAACTGGGTTATCGCATCAAGCTGCTCGGTATCACCCGTCGCCGCGAGGAAGGCGTGGAGCTGCGCGTGCACCCGACGCTGGTGCCGGCCTCGCGCCTGATCGCCAACGTGGAAGGCGCCATGAACGCCGTGCTGGTGCAGGGCGATGCCGTAGGCGCCACGCTGTACTACGGCAAGGGCGCCGGCGCCGAGCCGACCGCCTCGGCCGTGATTGCCGATCTGGTCGACGTGACCCGTCTGCACACCGCCGATCCGAACCACCGCGTACCGCACCTGGCATTCCAGCCGGACGAGCTGTCGAGCGTGCCCGTGCTGCCGATCGACGAAGTCACCAGTTCGTACTACCTGCGCATGCGTGTGTCGGACGAAACCGGCGTGCTGGCAGAGATCACGCGCATCCTGGCGGAAGCCGGCATCAGCATCGATGCGATGCTGCAGAAGGAATCGCGCGAAGGCGAGCCGCAGACCGACATCATCATCCTGACGCACCTGACGCGCGAGAAGCACGTCAATGCCGCGATTCGCAGCATCGAAGCGCTCCAGACCGTGCTGTCGCCGGTCACGCGCCTGCGCATGGAAGAACTGAACTGATAGCTGACAGACGGACCTGACTCGCCTCATGAATTACCAGTCGACGCGCGGCCATGACGTGCCGCAATCGTTCTCCGAGATCCTGCTCGGTGGCCTGGCGCCAGATGGCGGCTTGTACCTGCCCAAGCAGTACCCGCAGATCACGGCCGAGGAACTCGAAGCCTGGCGCAAGCTCCCGTACGCCGACCTGGCGTTCGAGGTGCTGTCGCGCTTCTGTGACGACATCCCCGCCGAGGACCTGCGCGCGCTGACGCGCAAGACCTACACGGCAGACGTGTACTGCAACGCGCGGGCCGGCGACAACACCGCCGACATTACGCCGTTGCGCACACTGGGCGAAGAAGGCGGCACGAAGCTGCAACTGCTGGGCCTGTCCAACGGCCCGACGCTGGCCTTCAAGGACATGGCGATGCAGTTGCTGGGCAACCTGTTCGAGTACGCGCTCAAGCGCGCGGGCCTGAAGCTGAACATCCTTGGCGCAACTTCCGGCGATACCGGCAGCGCAGCCGAGTACGCGATGCGCGGCAAGGAAGGCATTCGCGTGTTCATGCTGAGCCCGCACCGCAAGATGAGCGCGTTCCAGACCGCCCAGATGTTCAGCCTGCAGGACCCGAACATCTTCAATATCGCGATCGAAGGCGTGTTCGACGATGCTCAGGACATCGTCAAGGCCGTCTCGAACGATCATGCGTTCAAGGCGCGCCAGCGCATTGGCACCGTCAACTCGATCAACTGGGCCCGCGTGGTCGCCCAGGTGGTCTACTACTTCAAGGGCTGGCTGTTGGCGACCAGCGGTCCGGGACAGAAGGTGTCGTTCTGCGTGCCGTCGGGCAACTTCGGCAACGTCTGCGCCGGCCACATCGCGCGCATGATGGGCCTGCCGATCGACAAGCTCGTGGTGGCCACCAACGAAAACGACGTGCTGGACGAGTTCTTCCGCACCGGCACGTATCGCGTGCGGACCTCGGCCCAGACGTACCACACGTCGAGCCCGAGCATGGACATCTCGAAGGCATCGAACTTCGAGCGTTTCGTGTTCGATCTGCTGGGCCAGGATGCCGACAAGCTGGTGGCGCTGTTCCGCGACGTCGACACCAAGGGTGGCTTCGATCTGGCGGGCACGCCGGAATTCGCTCGCATCGGCCAGTTTGGCTTTGTTTCCGGCCGCAGCTCGCACCAGGACCGTCTGGCGACGATCCGCGACGTGAACCAGCGCTATGGCGTGACGATCGACACCCATACCGCCGACGGCGTGAAGGTGGCGCGTGAGTACCTGCAGCCGGGCGTGCCGATGGTGGTGCTGGAAACCGCGCTGCCGGCCAAGTTCGCCGACACAATCCACGAGGCTTTGGGCCATGAGCCGGAACGTCCGGCTGCGTTCGACGGTATCGAGAAGCTGCCGCAACGCTTCGAGGTGATGCCGGCCGACGCGGACAGCGTGAAGGCGTATATCGCCCAGCACACCGGTTTGTGATCGAAGGGCGAATAGCCCTTATCACAGCAGGATCGGCCGGTCCGGCGCCAACTCGCTACAATCGGGTTTGCCGGGCTCCGCTGCCACGGCCCCCAGGCTTCCCGGCCCGGGGGCTGTTTCATTTGGAGCCAACCTGAATCCCACACGCATCCCATGACCCAGACTGCTGCGCGCCCTCCGATGCTGACGATGGCCCAGGCGCTCGATGCCCTGATGGCCGGCGTTCGCCCGATCACCGATTCTGAAACTGTCGATACGCTGCAGGCCAACGGCCGGGTGCTGGCGGCCGGGGTCACCAGCGCGTTGCGCGTGCCGCCGGCCGATAACACGTCGATGGACGGCTACGTGATGCGTGCCGCCGATGTGCCGGCGCCGGGCACGCGGTTGCCAGTCTCGCAACGGATACCGGCGGGCCACGTGGGTACCGAACTGGCCCCGGGTACCGCCGCGCGCATCTTCACCGGCGGCCTGATTCCGCCCGGCGCCGATGCGGTGGTGATGCAGGAGCAGTGCCAGGCCGATGGCGACGCGGTGATCGTCAATCATGTACCGGCATCGGGCGAGTGGATTCGTCGTGCCGGCGAGGATATCGAGGCCGGCAGCGAGATCCTGCCCGCCGGTACGCGCCTGTCGCCGCAGGCGCTGGGCCTGGCCGCGTCGGTGGGGCAGGCGAAGCTCGACGTGGTCCGCCGCGTGCGCGTGGCCGTGTTCTTTACCGGCGACGAACTGGCGATGCCCGGCGAGCCGCTCAAGCCCGGTGCGATCTACAACTCGAACCGGTTCACGCTGCGCGGTCTGCTGGAGAACCTCGGCTGCGAAGTGGCTGACTTCGGAATCGTCCCGGACACGCTGGCAGCCACGCGCGATACGTTGCGCCGCGCTGCCGAGGGCAACGACCTGATCATCACGTCGGGCGGCGTATCGGTAGGCGAGGAAGACCATATCCGTCCGGCCGTCACGGCGGAAGGTCGGCTGGACCTCTGGCAGATCGCGATCAAGCCGGGCAAGCCGCTGGCCTTCGGGCAGGTGGCCAACGGCACCGAGCTGCCCGCGTTTTTCCTGGGCCTGCCGGGCAATCCCGTGTCGAGCTTCGTCACATTCCTGCTGTTCGTGCGCCCGTTCATCCTGCGTCTGCAGGGCGTCGCGGACGTGACGCCGCGTCGTCTGCCGCTGCGTGCGGATTTCGATCTGTCACGCGGCGATCGCCGCAACGAATTCCTGCGCGCGCGCATCAACGATGCTGGCGGCCTCGACTTGTTTCCGAACCAGAGTTCGGGCGTGCTGACGTCCACCGTGTGGGGCGATGGCCTGATCGACAATCCGCCGAACCAGACCATCCAGCGCGGCGACGTTGTGCAGTTCATTCCATTTGCCAGTTTGCTGGCCTGATCATGCAACTAGAACTCCGATACTTCGCCAGCGTGCGCGAACAGGTTGGGCAGGGCGCCGAACGCGCCGAGGTGCCCGCCGAGGTTCGCACGGTTGGCGACCTGCGCGCATGGCTGCGCGGACGCGGCGGCGCCTGGACCGAGGCTTTGGCCGATGGCCGCGCGCTGCGCATGGCCGTGGACCACGCCGTGGCACGTGCCGACACCCCGCTGGCCGACGGCTGCGAGGTGGCCTTTTTCCCTCCCGTGACCGGAGGCTGAGATGGCGGTGCGCGTTCAGCACGAGGATTTCGATCTCGGCGCGGAAGTGGCGGCGCTGCGCGCCGGCAATCCGGGCGTTGGGGCGGTGGCCAGCTTCATCGGAACGGTGCGCGATGTCAGCGAAGGCACGCGCGTCAGTACGATGGAGCTCGAGCACTATCCCGGCATGACCGAGAAGGCGCTGGAGACGATCGAGGCGGCGGCGCGCGGACGCTGGCCGCTGCTTGGCGTGACCATCGTGCATCGCGTGGGCCTGCTGCAGCCGCTGGACCAGATCGTGCTGGTTGCCGTGTCCTCGGCCCACCGTGGCGCCGCGTTTGCGGCGTGCGAGTTCATCATGGACTACCTGAAGTCCGAGGCACCTTTCTGGAAGAAGGAAGACACGCCGGAAGGCGCGCGCTGGGTCGACGCGCGGGTCTCGGACGATGCCGCGCTGCGCCGCTGGGGTATCGAATCGTTCAACGCGGATCCCGCCAATAACAAGGAAGAATGATGGGCCCGATGGGTTTCGTGGCGGTCGGCGTCGGTGCCGCCGTCGGCGCCTGGCTGCGCTGGTTTTTCTCGGTCACGTGGAACGCCATCAATCCGGCACTGCCGTATGGCACGCTGGCATCGAACCTGGTCGGGGGCTACCTGATCGGACTGGCCGTCGCGTTCTTCGAAACTCACCCATCTTTGCCGCCTGAGTGGCGCCTGCTGGCCGTCACGGGCTTTCTCGGCGGCCTGACCACGTTCTCGACGTTTTCGAGCGAAGTCATCGCCAATCTGATGGCCGGTGACTATCGCTGGGCCATGCTCCACCTCGCGATGCATCTGGGTGGATCGCTCCTGCTGACCGCGTTCGGCATCTGGTCGTACCGCGCGCTGGCCTGAGGCCGTGTCCCCTGGGCTCTGTACAGGCGCTTCGGGGTAGACCTTAGGTAACACTACGTACCGCAAGGCCGTGCTCCTGCGGCGCAAGACCGTATAACATTGCCGGGCCAGATCGCCGGGTGCGCGCAGCTTCGCATGAAGCCGCGCCTCCCAGCGCCTCACCATGGTCCGCGCCACTCCGCAATTCCCCCTGTTTCGCAGTTTGCAGTTGTCTCACCGAGTCCTGGACGGGATGGCGTTCGCGCCATCCCGCCGATAAAAACAAGGAGACATACCCATGCAGCAGCGCCACCTCTCGCAGTCCGCCCATTCGCACGGCCATGGCACCCGGCGTGCGCACCGCCGAAACACGATCGCCATCGCCGTTGCCACGCTTGCCGTTGCTGCGTGCGGCGGGTTCGGCACAAATGGGAGCGGCGGGAACGCCGGTCCCAACGTCAAGCCGGCATTCATATCCGGCCCCGTCGGGGTCAAATCCTACGACGGCAACACGGATGACCTGCTGACGGCGGGGCTGGGCAAGGACGGACTGGCGGCCGCAGCGCCGGCGTTTGCCAATCCGAACGCGCCGACGGCCGTGGAATTGCGCCGTAACGCGATCTGGGCCAACTACCGCGCGATCGTGGATGTCCAGGCCGCAGGCGGCTATGGTTCGCTCTACGGCCCCAACGTCGACGCCAAGGGGAATGTGACGACCGGCCAGGGCAAGGTCCCGGGTACCGAGTACATCGCATTTGCCGATGACGGCTCGGGCCGGCAAAACGTGACGGTCATGGCCCAGGTTCCGGATGGGTTCGATGTGAAGCATCCCTGCATCATTTCCGCCACTTCGTCCGGCTCGCGTGGTGTCTATGGCGGAATCGCCGTGGGCGAGTGGGGGCTCAAGCACAACTGCGCGGTGGCCTATACGGACAAGGGCACCGGCGCGGCGCCACATGACCTGGGCAGCGACACCGTGCCGCTGATCGACGGCACCCGGCAGACCCGGGCCGGCGCCGGCACGCAGGCCCAGTTCGCGGCACAGCCCGGTGCCTCTCAAACGCTGGCGGGCTTCAATGCCAACACCCCGCACCGGCTTGCGTTCAAGCACGCGCACTCGCAGCAGAATCCGGAGGCGAACTGGGGCGCTAACACCTTGCAGGCGATCCAGTTCACGCTGTGGGCGGTCAACGACAAGTTCGGCAGGACCAATACCGATGGCACGCGGCAGGCGACGTTCACGCCGTCCAATGTGCTGGTGATCGCGTCGGCCATCTCGAATGGCGGCGGGGCGGCCATTGCAGCGGCGGAACAGGACACCGGCGGGTTGATCGACGGCGTGGCCGTCGGGGAGCCGAATGTGAACTTGCCACCAACGGCAGGTGTGGTCGTCAAGCGCGGCGGCGTGCCGGTGGCGGCGTCGGGCAAGCATCTTTATGACTACACGACGATTGCCAACCTGTACCAGCTCTGCGCCAGCCAGGATGCCAAACTGGGCAATGCGCCATTCGCCAAAACGGCCGGACAGGCCGCGCTCAACCGATGCGCGTCACTGGCCGCCAAGAAGAAGATTGCCGGAGGCAGCACGTCCGCCCAGGCAACCTCCGCGCTGGATGCGTTGCACCGTGCCGGCTGGGAGCCAGAGTCGGATGACCTGTTTGCGTCGCTTTCGGCGCTGGAGGTCGGCAGTTCCATTTCGGTGACCTATGCCAATGCCTATGCGCGCGCCAGCGTGACGGACCGGCTCTGCCACTACAGCTTTTCCTCGCCGGGCAGCCCGCCGCAGGCCAATCCCGTCACGGCCCCGGCGGCCGCGCTGGCGGGGCTGTTCTCGACTGGCAACGGCATTCCGCCGACTACGGCGGTGACGCTGATGAACGATGCCAACCCGTCCGGGGCGATGCGTGACTTCGCGTCGATTTCGCCCTCGACCAAGTTGGCGGACGGTAATGTCGACGGCGCGCTCTGCCTGCGTGGCCTGCTGGACACCCGCAACCCGGCGCTGATGACCGGTATCGGCCAGACCTATCGCACGGGCAACCTTGGCGGCCGACCGTCGGTCATCGTGC
The DNA here is from genome assembly GCF_000812445.1 of Cupriavidus sp. SHE. Classification (NCBI taxonomy): domain Bacteria; kingdom Pseudomonadati; phylum Pseudomonadota; class Betaproteobacteria; order Burkholderiales; family Burkholderiaceae; genus Cupriavidus; species Cupriavidus sp. SHE. The sequence continues at coordinate 173,235 of NZ_JWMB01000025.1, forward strand.
AGGGCCGCAGCGACGGCCTGCTGCCGGTGAACCACACGTCGCGGCCATATCTCGGGCTGAACAAGCACGTCGAGGGCGCCAGCAGCCGGCTCTCGTACATCGAGGTGACCAACGGCCAGCATTTCGACGGGTTCATCGACGTGATTCCCGGGTATGCCAAGCGCTATATCCCCATGCACGTCTACGTGAACCGGGCGCTCGACGCGGTCTACGCCAACCTGCGCGACGGTACGCCGCTGCCGCCGTCGCAGGTGGTGCGCACCACGCCGCGCGGAGGTGCCGACACCGACACGGTCGGCCCCAGGATCCAGCCGTCGAACGTGCCGCCGATCGCTGCCACACCCGCGGCCGGCGACGCGATCACGGTCATCGGCTCGACCGTGGACGTGCCCAACTGAGACGTGGCCGCCAGGCCCGGCGATACGCGTTACCCGTCATGCACTTGGCCGAAATTTGGTCGATGTATGACGGGTGTGTCGCCGATGTCTTGAAATGTCATTCCCAAGCCCTATCTTTCGGAAGTAACGTGTCCGGCTGGGCATATGTGGCGGCAGCCGAAGCCGCCGCGGGCCTCGCATCAGGACACACTTTCCTAGAGAGAGAGGGCTCCTAATGCGAATTGACAAACTGACCACCCGGTTCCAGGAAGCGCTGGCAGAAGCGCAAAGTCTGGCGCTGGGTAATGACAATCAATACATCGAACCCCAGCATCTGCTGCGTGCATTGCTCGCGCAGGACGATGGGGCGGCTCGCACGCTGCTGTCGCGTGCTGGCGTGAACGTGGGCGGCCTGCAGAGCGCGCTCGATGCGGCGATCCATCGCCTGCCGCAGGTTCAGGGCACGAACGAGGTCCAGGTGGGCCGCGACCTGAACAACCTGCTGAATGCCACCGAAAAGGAAGCGATCAAGCGCAACGACCAGTTCATCGCCAGTGAACTGTTCCTGCTCGCCGTGTCTGACGACAAGGGCGAGACGGGGCGGATCGCCCGCGAGAACGGCTTGTCGCGCAAGTCGCTCGAGGCCGCGATCACGGCCGTGCGCGGCGGTGATACCGTCAATAGCGCCGACGCCGAGTCGCAGCGCGAGGCGCTCAAGAAGTACACGGTCGACCTGACCGAGCGAGCGCGTGCCGGCAAGCTGGACCCCGTGATTGGCCGCGACGACGAAATCCGCCGCGCGATCCAGATCCTGCAGCGCCGCACCAAGAACAACCCCGTGCTGATCGGTGAGCCCGGCGTGGGCAAGACCGCCATTGTCGAAGGGCTGGCACAGCGCATCGTCAACGGCGAAGTGCCGGAGACGCTCAAGAACAAGCGCGTGCTCGTGCTCGACATGGCCGGGCTGCTGGCCGGCGCCAAGTATCGCGGCGAGTTCGAGGAACGCCTGAAGGCCGTGCTCAACGACGTGGCCAAGGACGAAGGCCAGACCATCGTCTTCATCGACGAGATTCACACGATGGTGGGCGCGGGCAAGGCCGAAGGTGCGATCGACGCGGGCAACATGCTCAAGCCGGCGCTGGCGCGCGGCGAACTGCATTGCATCGGCGCGACCACGCTGAACGAATACCGCAAGTACATCGAGAAGGATGCCGCGCTGGAGCGCCGCTTCCAGAAGGTGCTTGTGGATGAGCCCAGCGTCGAGGCAACGATCGCCATTCTGCGTGGCCTGCAGGAGAAGTACGAACTGCACCACAAGGTGGAGATCACCGACCCGGCCATCGTGGCCGCGGCCGAGCTGTCGCACCGCTACATCACCGACCGGTTCCTGCCGGACAAGGCCATCGACCTGATCGACGAGGCTGCCGCGCGGATCAAGATGGAAATCGACTCGAAGCCCGAGGCGATGGACAAGCTTGAGCGTCGCACGATCCAGCTCAAGATCGAGCGTGAGGCGGTCAAGAAGGAAACCGACGAGGCATCGCGCAAGCGTCTGGAACTGATCGAGCAGGAAATCATCCGGCTCGAGAAGGAATACGCTGACCTGGATGAGATCTGGCGCGCCGAGAAGGGCGCCGCCCAGGGTGCGGCCGCGCTGAAGGAGGAGATCGAGAAGATCAAGCTCGATATCACCCGACTGCAGCGCGAAGGCAAGCTCGACAAGGTGGCTGAACTCCAGTATGGCAAGCTGCCGGAACTCGAGGGCAAGCTGCAGGCGGCAACCAAGGCCGAGGCCAGCGAGCAGAAGCAGCAGAACAAGCTGCTGCGCACGCAGGTCGGCGCCGAGGAAATCGCCGAGGTCGTCAGCCGTGCCACGGGTATTCCGGTGGCCAAGATGATGCAGGGCGAGCGCGAGAAACTGCTCAAGATGGAAGATCGCCTGCACCAGCGTGTGGTGGGTCAGGACGAGGCCGTGCGGCTGGTGTCCGATGCGATCCGCCGTTCGCGTGCCGGTCTGTCGGACGAGAACAAGCCGTATGGCTCGTTCCTGTTCCTTGGGCCGACGGGCGTGGGCAAGACCGAGTTGTGCAAGGCGCTGTCCGAGTTCCTGTTCGATTCGGAGGAACACCTGATCCGCATCGACATGAGCGAGTTCATGGAGAAGCACAGCGTGAGCCGGCTGATCGGCGCGCCTCCGGGCTACGTGGGCTATGACGAAGGCGGTTACCTGACCGAGGCGGTGCGTCGCAAGCCGTACGCGGTGATCCTGCTCGACGAAGTCGAGAAGGCGCACCCGGACGTGTTCAACGTGCTGCTGCAGGTGCTGGACGATGGTCGTCTGACCGACGGCCAGGGCCGTACCGTCGACTTCAAGAACACGGTGATCGTGATGACGTCGAACCTGGGCTCGCACATCATCCAGTCGATGGCGGGCGAACCGCAGGAGGCGGTGAAGGGCGCGGTATGGCAGGAGGTGCGCACGCATTTCCGGCCCGAGTTCCTGAACCGGATCGACGAAGTCGTGGTGTTCCATGCGCTCGACCAGAAGAACATCGAGTCGATCGCCAAGATCCAGCTCAAGCGCCTGCAGGTCCGTCTGGCCCGCATGGACATGACGCTGGACGTGAGCGACCGCGCGCTGGAGAAGATCGCCAGCGCGGGCTACGACCCGGTGTTCGGAGCCCGGCCGCTCAAGCGCGCGATCCAGCAGCAGATCGAGAATCCGGTGGCCAAGGCCATCCTGGAAGGCCGGTTTGCCGCGAAGGATGTCGTGCCGGTGGACTACGTGGACGGCGAGTTCACGTTCGGGCGAATGGTGCATTGAGACGCGCCGGCTGCATCGGCCAATCTCCAGCCCGGGTAGTCTGGCCGGGTTGATCAAGGGACCTCTGCGGAGGTCCCTTTTTTTCGCCACAATGGTGGCTCCTTGCAGTTTTCCTCCCACTTCAGGAGCAATCCCATGGCTCGCGGCGAGCACAAGTACCAGACGACGGTCGAATGGACCGGCAACCACGGCACCGGAACGTCGGGATACCGCGCTTACGGACGCGAACACGTGATCTGGTCCGGCAACAAGCCCGAGATTCCGGGTTCCTCCGATCCAGCGTTCCTGGGCGACCCCAGCCGCTGGAATCCTGAGGAACTGCTGCTGGCATCGGTGTCGGCCTGCCACAAGCTCTGGTACCTGCACCTGTGCGCCGACGCCGGCATCGCCGTGCTGGCTTATGTCGATCAGGCCGAAGGCACGATGACGGACAGAACCTCTCTGGCCAAATTCACCGAGATCGTGCTGCGCCCACAGGTCACCATTCGCGCCGGTGATGACGCGGCCAAGGCTGAACACCTGCATCACGTGGCACACGAGAAGTGCTACATCGCCAATTCCGTCAATTTTCCGATCCTGTGCGAACCCGTCATCGTTTCGGGCTGATTCTCGCAGGCGGGCTGCTCGTCGGGGGCTGCTCTAGCGTTGCGCCGCCATCGGCGCCACCTACGCCACCTACGTCGATACGCGCCGAAGGCGCCTGCCAGGTGCTTGCCGATGATGGCGGCACCGTGGTGGTCGGCTCGAACCTGCCGGGCGATCCTGCCGCGCCGGAGCCCGCCAGCGGCTACCGCAAGGGAATGCAGCCGATCCATGCCCGGTCGTATATGGTGTCGACCTCGAACGCGTACGCCAGTGCGGCGGGTTGCGCGGTGCTCAGTCGGGGCGGCACCGCCGCGGACGCCGCTGTGGCGGTGCAGGCGGTGCTGGGGCTCACGGTGCCGGAGGCCACCGGACTGGGTTCAGGCGGCTTCCTGCTCTATTTCGACGCCACCACGCGGACCGTGCAGGCCTACGACGGCCGGGAGACTGCGCCGGCATCGGCTGGCGCGAACTATCTGCTTCACATCGACGATGCCAGGGACCGGCGTTCGCCAAAGCCCGATCTTCGATCCAGCGGCCGCTCCATTGGCACGCCCGGCGTGCCCCGACTGATCGAGCGCGTACAGCGGGAGCATGGCAAGCTGCCCTGGCCGGGGCTGTTCGACGACGCCGTGACACTGGCGACGAACGGCTTCCCAATCGGCGGGCGACTGGCGCAGGCGATTGCCACGAATGCCAATGGCCTCAAGCGCGATGCCGAGGCGCGCGCGTATTTTCTCGATCCCGATGGCAAGCCGAAGGCAATCGGTACGGTTCTCAGGAATCCCGCCTACGCGCGGACGCTGCAGGCCCTGGCGAGCCAGGGTGCCGATGCGTTCTATACGGGGCCGATCGCGGAAGGCATCGTGGCGTCGATCGCGGCCACGACGGGCGCCGATGGCCGGCCCATCACGCCAGGCAAGACGACGTTGGCCGATCTGGCGGCTTACACGGTGAAGCGGCACGAACCGGTCTGCATGGCCTACCGCAGGTTCTGGATCTGCGGTGCGCCGCCACCCGCCGGCGGTATCACTGTGGCATCCGTGATGGGGATTCTGGAGAACTTCGATCTGGCCGAACTCGGACCGACCGCCGTCGACGGGGAGGGCGGCAAGCCATCCGTACAGAGTGTGCACCTCGTCAGCGAGGCCGAGCGGCTGGCCTATGCGGATCGTGACAAGTACGTGGCCGATCCCGATTTCGTGCCGCTGCCGGGTGGTAGCGCGGATGCGCTGCTGGGCAAACGATACCTGCGTGGACGAGCGGCGCTGATCGATCGGCATCGCTCCATGGGCACCGCCGTGGCCGGTAACCTGGGCGGCGCGCTGCTGGGCGTTGTGCCGCAGGCGGAACATGGAACGAACCATTTTTCGATCGTCGACGCGCAGGGGAATGCGGTCAGCGCCACCACATCGGTCGAAGCCAGCATGGGGTCGTTTCATATGACCCACGGATTCCTGCTCAACAACCAGTTGACCGATTTTAGCGCGACGCCGGTGGACGCCAGAGGCCAGCCCGTCGCCAATCGTGTGGAGCCGGGCAAGCGTCCGCGCAGCTCGATGGCGCCGACGCTGGTATTCCGCAAGGGCGCGGATGGCTCGATCGGAGATTTCCTGATGGCGACCGGTTCGCCGGGCGGCGGGGCGATACCGCAGTACGTGGTAAAGACGCTGCTCGGGGTGCTCGACTGGGGGCTCGACGCGCAGCAGTCGGCCGGTCTGGTCGACTTCGGCGCCAGTAACAGCCCAGTCACGACGCTCGGCGGCGAGCATCCACATATCAACACGACCAACGACGGCGCCAGCGACTCGCTGGTCCAGGGACTCAGGGCACTTGGCCATCGCATTTCGCTACGGGCCCAGCCAAGTGGCGTGAACACGATACTGCGTCCCCGGACAGGGGGTGACGACCGGCTGGAAGGCGGTACCGATCCACGGCGCGAGGGTGTGGTGCTGGGCGACACCGTCAGGCCTTGAAGCGGGCGGGAAGGAGGGGGATTGTACGAATCTGTGACACCAGCTTCGCCATTGTCTGGCGCTTGACTTGCGTCAAGCCGAGGGGGCGATTCGGTGGCTACTATTCAAACCGTCATGGAGATGCGGGGGCGCTCTTCATGACTTGTCTACCCGTTTCCGGAATGGAAACTTAACCCGCTGCACCTCCCGGTGCCGCGGGTTTTTTCTTTTTGCGGGCCGGCGTTTGTGACCCCGTTTTTTGGTCTTGGTCTTTGCCCTGTCCGTGGCCCCGCTTTCACGGGGCTGAATCAGGCGACGCGCAGGCTATCCACCACCTTGTGCAGGAAGGTCTCGCACGCGGCAAGCTGATCCAGCGAGACGAACTCGTCGGGCTTGTGCGCCTGCTGGATATCGCCGGGGCCGCACACCACGGCCGGAATGCCCGCGCGCTGGAACAGGCCAGCCTCGGTGCCGTAGGCCACCTTGTTGGTATCGCGGTCGGCGGTCAGCGCGCGGACGAGCTGGGTGATGGCATCGGTCTCGGCGGCATCGAGCGAAGGCGCGGCAGCGATCTTGCTGATGGCCATGCCGGCATCCGGATGCTCGTTGCGCATCTTCGGCAACAGCACATCGTTCGCGTAGGCCTGGATGCGCGCCAGGATCGCTTCCGGATCCACGCCAGGAAGATTCCGGAACTCGAAGACGAATTCGCACTCGGCTGGAATGGTGTTCAGCGCGATGCCGCCCTGGATCGTGCCGGTCGAAGCGGTCGTAAACGGCACGTCGAAGGCCCGGTCGTAGGGGCCATTGGCCTTGAACTCGTCGGCAATATCGCGAATGAAACAGATCAGGCGCGCGGCGTACTCAATCGCATTGACGCCCTTCGGGGTCAGCGACGAGTGCGCCGCCTGGCCCTTTACGCAGCACCGGTAGGCATTGATGCCCTTGTGCGCCACGATCACGCGCATGCTGGTCGGCTCGCCGACGATGCAGCCCGCCGGGCGTATGCCACGGTCGCGCAGTTCGGCCAGCAGGTACGGCGCGCCCATGCAGCCGATCTCTTCGTCGAACGACAGCGCGTAGTGCACCGGCTCGCGCAGCCTGGCATCAAGGATGGTCGGCAGCAGCGCCAGACTCGTGCCGATGAACCCCTTCATGTCACAGGTGCCGCGACCGTAGAGCTTGCCGTCGCGCACCACCGGCTTGAACGGGTCGGTGGTCCAGTTCTGCCCGTCGACGGGCACCACGTCCGTGTGCCCGGACAGCACGATGCCACCATTGGTGGCGCCATCGGCTGCCGGAATCGTCACGAACAGGTTGGCCTTGTCACCCTGCGGGTTGTAGCTCAGATGCGGGCGCAGGCCCTTGGCCAGGAAGTGGTCGCGCACGGACTCGATCAGGCCCAGATTCGAATGGCGGGAAGTGGTATCCATCGATACCAGGCGCTCGGTCCATTCGAGCGCGCTGCCACGCGCGGGGGCATTGGTGGCGGCGGATCGGTTGTCGGGTTGGGCTGGCATGGGGCGTTGGAACGTCTGATTCATTGGGGGTTTGATCGTACACCTGGCCCGGCATCAGGCCAACTGGCGCAGCGTGTGCTTGATGGTTTGCGCGCGGGCAGCCACGTCGGGCATCTTTGCCTCGATACGCAACTTGTCCTGGCCGGCCAGCTTGATATGCCGATTCTTCTGCACGAGGTCAATGATGCGGATGGCATCGATCGGCGGATTCGGCACGAACTGCATGCTGACCGTGGCTTCGCCCGCGTCGATCTTGCGCACGCCCAGCGGCGCCGCGGCGATACGCAGCCGGTGCGTCTCGATCAATGCCTGCGCCTGCGAGGGCAGCCGGCCAAAGCGGTCGATCAGCTCCTCCTGGATGTCGTCGACGCGCTCGCTGGCCTCGCAGTTGGCCAGGCGCTTGTAGATCGACAGGCGTTCGTGGACATCCGCGCAGTAATCGTTCGGCAGCAGGGCAGGCGTGCCGAGGTTGATCTCGGTGGTGGCGGCCAGCGGTGCCATCAGGTCCGGCTCCTTGCCAGCCTTCAGCGATTTCACGGCGGCATTGAGCATGTCCGTGTAAAGCTGGAATCCGATTTCGTGGATTTCGCCTGACTGCTTGTCGCCCAGCACCTCGCCGGCGCCACGGATTTCCAGATCGTGCATGGCCAGATAGAAGCCGGAACCCAGTTCCTCCATCTGCTGGATGGCCTCCAGCCGGCGTTGCGCCTGGCGCGTCAGCCCCTCGACATCATGCACGAGCAGATATGCGTAGGCCTGGTGGTGCGAACGGCCCACACGGCCGCGCAACTGATGAAGCTGCGCCAGACCGAACTTGTCGGAGCGATGGATCAGGATGGTGTTGGCTGTCGGCACGTCGATGCCGGTTTCGATAATCGTCGTGCAGAGCAGGATGTTGTCGCGGCGCGAGACGAAGTCCCGCATCACGCGTTCGAGTTCGCGCTCGTGCATCTGGCCATGGGCCACGGCGATACGGGCCTCTGGCACCAGCTCGGCCAGCTTGGCGCGCTTGTTCTCGATCGTCTCCACTTCATTGTGCAGGAAGTAGACCTGACCACCGCGCTTCAGCTCGCGCAGGATGGCTTCGCGGATCACGCCGTCTTCCTCGCGTCGGACGAAGGTCTTGATGGCCAGTCGCTTCTGCGGCGCGGTGGCGATCACGGAAAAATCGCGCAGACCTTCCAGTGCCATGCCCAGCGTGCGCGGGATCGGCGTGGCGGTCAGCGTCAGCACGTCGACCTCGGCGCGCAGTGTCTTCAGCGCTTCCTTCTGACGCACGCCAAAGCGGTGTTCCTCGTCGATGATCACGAGCCCCAGGCGCTGGAACTTCACCTCGTCGGACAGCAGCTTGTGCGTGCCAATCACGATATCGACGGTGCCTTCGTTGATCTGCTTGATCGCGGCGTCGATTTCCTTCTTCGTCTTGAAACGCGACAACTCGACGATACGCACCGGCCACTCGGCAAAACGGTCGGACAGGGTCTGGAAATGCTGCTCGGCCAGCAGCGTGGTTGGCGCGAGCATGGCGACCTGCTTGCCACCCAGCACCGCCACGAACGCCGCGCGCAGCGCGACCTCGGTCTTGCCGAAGCCGACGTCGCCGCAGACCAGCCGGTCCATCGGCTTGCCCGACGTCATGTCGGCGATCACGGCGGCGATGGCCGCGGCCTGGTCAGGCGTTTCCTCGAAGCCGAAGCTCTCGGCAAACGCCTCGTAGTCCCTGGGCTGCAGCGGGAAGGCAAAGCCCTCGCGCAGGGCGCGGCGCGCGTACAGGTTCAGCAGTTCGGCGGCCGTATCGCGGATCTGCTGCGCGGCGCGGCGCTTGGCCTTGTCCCACTGGCCAGTTCCCAGCGAATGCAGCGGGGCTGTCTCCGGATCGGCGCCCGAATAGCGTGAAATCACATGCAACTGATGCACGGGCACATAGAGCTTGCTGCCTTTGTCGTAGTCCAGGTGCAGGAATTCCTCGTCGCCCTGGCCCATGTCCAGCGTGACCAGACCCTGGTAGCGGCCAATGCCATGCTCGCTATGCACGACGGGGTCGCCGATCTTGAGTTCGGCCAAGTCGCGCACCATCGCATCGACGGTACTCGCCTGTTCCTGCTTGCGCCGGCCCGAGCGGCGTGCCGTGCCGGCGTAGAGTTCGGCCTCGGTCACGAATGCCATCTGCGCCGACGGCAGTGCGAAGCCGGTCTGCAGCGGTGCCACCGCGATCGAGAAATGCGAATCGCCCGCCAGGAAGGCGGCGAAGTCGTCGACGATCATCGGACGCAGGCCACTTTCCGCGAACAACTGCAACAGCGTCTCGCGGCGGCCAGCCGAGTCGGCGCACATCAGCACACGCGTGGCCTTGTTGAGCAGCAGCGATTCCAGGTTGACCAGCGGATCTTCAGCGCGTCGATTGACCGATACATCGGGCAGGTGTCCGGCGAAGGCGGGCGCGTCGGCAGGCGCGGCATCCCGCTGCAGTACCAGTCGCGCCAGCGGCTTTGCGCCGACGAAGAACTGTTCTTCCGACAGGAACAGGTCCGCTGGCGGCAGTAGCGGCCGCTCGCGGTCATGACGCATGAAGTTGTAGCGCTGGGTGGTGTCGGCCCAGAAGCGGCGAATGGCCTCGTCCACATTACCCGAGAAGGCAAGCTGGGTGCCCTCGGGCAGATAGTCGAACAGCGTCGCGCTTTGCTCGAAGAACAACGGCAGGTAGTACTCGATACCGGCCGACGGCACGCCATTGCCGATGTCCTTGTAAATCGGCGATTTGGTCGGGTCGCCCTCGAATAGTTCGCGCCAGCGGCCCCGGAAGGCGGTGCGCGCGGTTTCATCGAGCGGGAACTCGCGGCCGGGCAGCAGGCGGACTTCCTTGACCGGATAAAGGCTGCGTTGCGAGTCGGGATCGAATGCCCGGATGGTTTCGATCTCGTCGCCGAACAGGTCGATCCGGTACGGCAGGGCCGACCCCATCGGATACAGGTCAATCAGGCCGCCGCGCACGCTGTATTCGCCGGGGCGCATCACGGCGCTCACGTGCTCATAGCCGGCCAGCGTGAATTGCGCCTTCAAGGCCGCTTCGTCGAGCTTGGCCCCCTGCTTGAAGAAGAACGTGTAGGCCGCCAGGAACGCGGGTGGCGCCAGCCGATAGAGGGCGGTTGACGCCGGCACGAGCATCACGTCGCACTGACCACCCTGGATGTCGTGCAGGGTCGCCAGACGCTCGGAGACCAGGTCCTGGTGCGGCGAGAAGCTGTCGTACGGCAGGGTTTCCCAGTCGGGCAGCAGACGCACGCGCAGTTCCGGGGCGAACCAGGGGATCTCTTCGGCCAGACGCTGCGCATCGACGGCATGGGCGCAGACGACGGCCACCATCGGCGCGCTGCGGCGATGTTGCCGCGCATAGGCGGCGACCGCGAGCGCGTCGGCGGAACCGGTCAGGCCGTTGACGGCATGACGCAGACCCGGTTTGATCAAGGGGAAGCTGGCGAACGGAAAAGCGGCGTGGTTGTCAGGCATTGGCAGCAGAGGCGCTTGAAACGACAACACCCCGCCGGCGTTTGCGAGGGCCCGTTGTTGCCCTGTGACGGGCTGGGCCCGGGCTGTTCACGGGCGAGGATCATGGTTCATGCCCACTGCATCGGCAGCGCCAGATGGCGGCGGGCGAGGGCCGTATTATAGAATGCACCCCGGCCGGTTTGCCGGCCGGTTTCCGATATTCCATCTCCCGCAAATCCGTGTCAGATCGCCGCTTCGCCCTGATTCCCTGTGCCGGTACCGGCAGTCGTGCCGGAGGCCCCATCCAGAAGCAGTACCAGACCGTGGCCGGACGGCCGATGCTTTGGTATGCGCTGGCCGCCTTTTCCGCTTGCGACGCCATCAGCGCCACCGCGCTGGTGCTGGCCCCAGACGACATACCGCTCGAGTCCCGTTTCGGCGCCGCCGCATTTGCCGGGCTCCGCTTCGATACAGCGTTCGTAGGCGGCGATTCCCGCCATGCCTCGGTACTCGCCGGTCTCCATCATCTTGGGACCATGGGCGCAGTGGATACCGACTGGGTGCTCGTGCACGATGCGGCCCGGCCCGGCCTGACGCCCGCGATGATCGACACACTTGTGCGCGCTGTCGAGTCCGACGATGCCGCCAGCGAGCCGATCGGCGGCATTCTTGCCGTGCCGGTGCCGGACACGCTCAAGCGTGCCGACGCCGCTGCCCGCATCGGCGCCACCGTGCCGCGCGAAGGACTGTGGCAAGCCCAGACACCGCAGATGTTCCGAATCGGCGTGCTGCGCCATGCGCTGGAGGATGCGCTGGCCGCGGGCGCGGTGGTGACCGACGAGGCGAGCGCGATCGAGCGGCTTGGACTGCATCCGCGCCTGGTCAATGGTTCGCTGCGCAACTTCAAGGTGACGTACCCCGAGGATTTCGCGCTGGCGGACGTACTGTTGCGCACTGGCACACCGACTTCCAACACGTGACAAACGTGATCCATCCAGACAAAGGAGCCGCATTGAACCCGTTCGATATCCGCATTGGCCAAGGCTATGACGTGCACGCCCTGGTGCCGGGCCGCAAGCTGATCCTCGGTGGCGTGGACATTCCGCACGACCGCGGACTGCTCGGTCATTCCGATGCCGACGCGCTGCTGCATGCCGTGACAGACGCGTTGTTCGGTGCCGCGGCACTGGGCGATATTGGTCGTCACTTTCCCGATACCGATCCGAATTTCGCTGGCGCCGACAGCCGGGTACTGCTGCGTGAGGCGGCCCGTCGTGTTCGCGAAGCGGGTTACGAGATCGGCAACGTCGACGCCACGGTCATCGCGCAGAAGCCCAAGCTGGCGCCGCATATCGGCGGCATGGTGGCCAATCTCGCGGAAGATCTCGGCCTGCCCGTCACGCGCTGCAACGTGAAGGCGAAGACCAACGAGAAACTGGGCTTCGAAGGAAAGGAGGAGGGGATCGTGGCGCAGGCGGCGGTACTGATCTACCGCCGCAACGGCGACGCCCAGGACTGAGCTTGTCGCCTGAAGTCTGAAATCGCGCCGTTGGCCGTCAGGCCTTCGGCGCTGTAGCTTGCGCCGTTTCGGTGGTGATCGGATAGACGTAGTCGATCAGCCGCGCCATCGCGCCGTGACGCGCACCGGCCTCCGTGCGTTTCTCGAATCCCATCTGCTGGCACAGACGGTTGGCGGAATCCATTTCCGGCATGGTGCGGCAGACCAGCGTCTTCGACCCGATGTCGCGCGCACGCTGGATGCAGATCTGCATCAGGCGGTGCCCAAGTCCAAGTCCCCGCGCCTGCGGGCTGACCGATAGCAGCCGCGCTTCGGGCTGCGTGAGCGTGATCATGCTGCCGTCGAGGGCCGGCACAGTTGCGTCGGGGTGGCAGAAGAGCACCGCGCCGCTGATGCCGTGGTCGGTCTCCGCGACCCACCACTCCATGTCCGGATTGTCCTTGGCGGCCAGCACGGACTGCATGCCGCGCTGGAACGACGCGCGACAATCTTCCATGATTTCGAGCTCATATTGCCCGTAGGCATGTTGCGTGACGGCGGCGATGTCGCCCCAGTCGTAGGTCGCCGCCAGGCGAAACCGGAAGCGAGGTGAATTTTGCGGAGGCAGGGTGCTCATGGCGGTAACGGTGACGTGGCCTTGGGTGGATTGTAGGCCGTCCAGTGCACAAATGCATCGGTACAACGATGTCTGATGTGTGACACTTCCACGATGCGTGCGTGTTCACGTTCGCCGCGCAGCAATGGAAAAGCCGGCGGCACCCGTGAGGGTGCGCGCCGGCTTGCATCCGTCACGCAGGTGATTTACCCGCGTACCTTCCAGATTACTCGGCAGCGATCACATTCGCGGCAGCGCCGATCACCGCGGCGATGCGGCCCACGTCGCGCAGTTGCTGAGCAGTCATGCCTTGCTCGGTCTTCAGCAGTTGGTAGTGCGACTTGATGCAGAAATGGCACTTGCCGATGACCGATGCGGCCAGCGCGTACATCTCGAAGCGCCGCTTGTCCACGCCACCATGGGTGGCGTAGGCGTTCATGCGCAGGCCGGCGGGCTGGCTGGCCAGATCGGGGTCCTCGGCCATCTCGACGTAGGGATACCAGAGGTTGTTCATCCCCATCAGCGCGGCGGCCGTCAGCGCGCCGTTGACTTCTTCCGGCGACAGCACGTTCGCATTGCGGATGGCATCGACCAGGACCTTGCTCTTGGCGGCAAAAGCGGCCGCAAGCGCCACGCCAACCGCGTCGTTGCCTTCCAGCGACGAGCGTGCAATCGTGCCGTCCACATTCAGACGGATGTCCTTTGCATAGTCAGGGATCAAATTCTTGATCGTGCTGAGGAATTCCATTTATTTCTCCTATCGTCGAGGGCTCAAAAAACCCGCGCGGGGCGGGTTTCGACGTGAAAGGGCGCTGGCCCTTCCACGCTTGATGCGCCAGTTTGCTCGAGGCGACTGGCAGGCAGGCCGATTACAGCGTGGCGCCGCCAACTGCACGGTTGCACGGGCAGAGTTCGTCCGTTTGCAGACCGTCCAGGATACGCAGGACTTCTTCCGGGTTACGGCCGACGTTCAGGTTGTTCACCGAAACGTGCTGGATCGTGTTGTCCGGGTCGACGATGAACGTGGCGCGCAGCGCAACACCGGCGGCCTGGTCGCGCACGCCCAGTTGATCCACCAGCGAACCGGTCACGTCGGCGAATTGCCACTGGTTCAGCTTGTTCAGGTCCTTGTGTTCGCGACGCCATGCCAGCTTCACGAACTCGTTGTCGGTCGAGCCACCCAGCACGATCGCGTCACGATCGGCGAAGTCGCCGTTCAGCTTGGCGAAGGCCACGATTTCGGTCGGGCACACGAACGTGAAGTCCTTCGGGTAGAAGTAGATGACCTTCCACTTGCCTTCGAACGACTTTTCGGTGATGTCTTCAAACGCCGACTGGCCGTTCTCTTCGTGGTTGTTGAAACCGGGCTTGACGCCAACGACGTGGAAGGCTTCGAGCTTGTCACCAACGGTCTTCATACACTTCTCCTGATACGGTTGAACAGAATGAGGCGCGCATTCGCATGGCGAGTTCCCTAATGCAATGGAAATGTCACTTGTGCGAGTGCAACAAAAGGGGATTATGCGTCGTCGGAGGCGCTGCGGCCAATTGATATTCTCAAACAGCCCGATAGGCAGCGCCTAGGGGGAGAGACGAAGCACGGGGGAGTATGCCATGCGCGGACGCGCCTGACGGGGACACCGTAGAAATTCAGAGGGATCTGAAACGGGTCACGCCGCCTTCACGCTTGCCTGCTATGCGAGATGGCAGGAATGTGAAGGCGGCGTGTGGCGTCAGGTGACGCGCGACACGTGCCGCGTGATGTTATGCGGCGCTCAGCGCGGACTGCTCGCGACGTGTGCGGAAGATGATGATCGTGGCGACCAGACCGCATGCGGCGGCGAACATCAGCCACAGGCCCGGCGCGGCCTTGTTGCCCGTGGCGTGGATCAGGTAGGTCGAGATCGCCGGCGTGAAACCACCGAACAGTGCCGTGGCCAGGCTGTATGCCAGCGAGAAGCCAGCGGTGCGCACGGCGGGCGGCATGACTTCGGTCAGCGTGACGACCATTGCGCCGTTATAGCTGCCGTACAGGAACGAGAGCCACAGTTCCACCATCAGCAGGCGTTCGAACGACGGGGCGGCCACCAGCCACGATACGGCGGGGTAGGCGGTCACCAGCGTGGCGATCGTGAAGAACACCAGCAGCGGCTTGCGGCCAATGCGGTCGGACACTGCGCCCATCAGCGGCAGCCAGATGAAGTTCGACAGGCCGACGCACATCGTGACGATCAGGTTGTCCACGTCGTCGAGCTTGAGCACGGTCTTGCCGAAGGTCGGCGTGTAGGCCGTGATCATGTAGAACGACACCGTGGTCATCACCACCATCATGCAGCCGGCGATGATGATGCCCCAGTTGTCGAGCATCGAACGATAGATCTCGTTCACGCTCGGGCGATGCTTGCGCGTGCGGAACTCCTCGGTCTCCTCGAGCGAGCGGCGGATGATGAACAGGAACGGCACGATCAGGCAGCCGATCAGGAACGGCACACGCCAGCCCCAGCTATCCATCTGCGCCGGCGCCAGCGTGGCGTGCAGGATCACGCCGAGCAGGCCCGCGAAGATCACGGCTACCTGCTGGCTGGCCGATTGCCATGCCACGTAAAAGCCTTTCTTGCCAGGCTTGGCGATCTCGGACAGATACACCGAAACTCCGCCCAGTTCCACGCCAGCGGAGAAGCCCTGCAGCAAACGTCCGAACAGGACCAGCAGCGGTGCGGCCACGCCGATCGTCGCGTACCCTGGCACCACGGCAATGAGCAGCGTGCCGGCCGCCATCAGGATCAGTGTGAGGATCAGGCCCTTGCGACGGCCGTGGTGATCGATATAGGCGCCCAGGATGATGGCGCCCAAAGGTCGCATCAGGAAGCCCGCGCCGAACGTGGCCAGCGAGAGCATCAGCGATGCGAATTCATTATCTGAAGGAAAGAACGTATGAGCGATGGCTGCGGCGTAAAAGCCATAGACCATGAAGTCGTACATTTCCAGGAAGTTGCCGCTGACAACGCGGAACACGGTGCGGAATCCGTGTTGTGACTGGGTAGTGCTGGACATGGCTGTCTCTCGATCACCGCCGGTTGGCCGGCAGTATGTTTTCGGTGTGGGCAGCCAGGGCGTTTGGGGTTGCGGCAGGCGGTGCCATGGCTAGGGATGCAACGGTATGCATCGGACCTGTCGATGGGCGGAAGTTTGCGCCGAATCGCTGTCAATCGCCTGTCAACAAGCTTACAAAACCCTATCGTTTGCTGTCGAAAACCTGTCAATGCGCCGCATCGAATACATTCGCGGCGATTTTCTCGAGATGGCGCTCAGGCGCGCCGGAAGATTGCGCTGACCACCAGCCCGGACTTGGGGGCCGGGCGGTTGGCAAGGACCAGCCTGCCGCCGTTGCGCTGCAGGATGCGGTTGACGATGGACATGCCCAGGCCGGCCCCCTTGGCCTCGCTGCGGGCGGCGTCGAGCCGGTAGAACGGGCGCGTCAGCAGCGACAGCTCTTCGTCTGGCACGCCCATGCCGTTGTCCGCCACGACCAGCACCGCATCCTTGTCCTCGACGCGCGTGGAGATCTCCACTTCGGCCATGCCGGTCTCTTCGTCCTTGGCGTAGCGCCGCGCGTTCTCCACGAGGTTGTCGAGAATGCGCTGGATTTCCATGCGGTTGGCCATGGCCATCACCGGGCCGTTCGATCGCACGTGGATGCGCACGTCGTCATGCGCGGCATAGACGCCAACGGACTCCTGCACGAGCGTCGACAGATCGACCGGTTCCACGACTTCCTGCCCTGGCCGGGCATAGTTCAGGAACTGGCCGATGATCGCGTCCATCTGTTCGATGTCGGCGATCATCGCGTCGCGGGTGACGTTGTCCACGGGGGACATTTCGGTTTCCAGCCGCAGGCGGGTGAGCGGCGTGCGCAGATCGTGCGAGATACCTGCCAGCATCACCACACGGTCGTCATCGAGCTGACGCAGGTCATGCACCATCTGGTTGAAGCTGCGGTTGGCCTGCGCCACTTCGCTTGCGCCCTGTTCGCGCAGCGGCGGCGGATCGCCACCGGACCCGATCTGGCGGGCGGCGTTGGCCAGTCGTTTGAGCGGATAGTTGACGCGCGCGGTGATGAATGCCGCGCCGATGATCGACAGCATCAGCGCCGCGATACTCCACCAGAGCCACTGGATGCCTGGCACGCGCTCGAATCGTTCTGGGCTGATGGCGACCCAGTAGTCGTCGCCTTCGATTTCGAAGCTGACCCACACGCCGGGGATGTCGTTGACCGTGGTCGCGATGACCGTGTCTTCGCCCAGGCGGCCGCGAATCTCCTGTTGTACGAGTTGTGTCAGGAACGGGTTGGCCGTGGGCGCGGCGAAGTCATCGTCCTTCTCGCGCGGATAGACCTTGATGCCCTCGTTCTGGACGAGGTCGAGCAGAAGGAACCGGCGACGAGCCGGGTCCGAGTAGAGCAGGGCCGCGCGGGTGAGCTTGACCACGCTGACTACCTGCATGGCGATCTGCTGGGCACGCGGCGCGCGTTCGAAGAGCCGGTAGCTCTGGAACCAGATACCCAGCGAGATCGCCAGCAACAGGGCGATCAGCATGAAGGTTCGCCAGAAGAGCGAACCAAAGAACCGCGTTGCGGTACGGCCGAGAGCGGTCGCCACGATGAAGCTGTGAGGTGCGACCGGAATTACTTCACGCCATCGGGGATAAAGACATAACCCAGGCCCCAGACCGTCTGGATGAAGCGCGGGTTACCCGGATCCGGCTCGATCAGCTTGCGCAGGCGAGAAATCTGCACGTCCAGGCTGCGGTCGAAGACTTCGTACTCGCGGCCGCGTGCCATTTCCATGAGCTTTTCGCGCGAGAGCGGCTGGCGCGGGTGGCGCGCGAAAACCTTGAGCACCGAGAACTCGCCCGTGGTGAGCGTGATTTCCTCGTCGTTCTTGGTCAGCGTGCGCGTGGCCAGGTTCAGCACGAAATCGCCGAAAGCGAACGTTTCCGGGGTTTCCGACGGGGCGCCAGGCACTTCGGCGGGACCCTTGCGGCGCAGCACGGCATGAATCCGCGCGATCAGTTCGCGCGGGTTGAAGGGCTTGGGCAGGTAGTCGTCCGCGCCCATTTCCAGGCCGACGATACGGTCCACGTCTTCGCCCTTGGCGGTGAGCATGATGATCGGGGTCTGGTCGTTGGCGCCTCGCAGGCGGCGGCAGATGGAAAGGCCGTCCTCGCCCGGCATCATCAGGTCCAGCACCAGCAGGTCGAAACGCTCGCGCAGCCAGAGCTTATTCATGGCCGTGGCGTTTTCCGCCACGAGGACCGTGAAGCCCTGCTCGCCGAGATAGCGGCGTAGAAGATCGCGCAGGCGCGGGTCGTCGTCCACGACGAGAATCTTGTGGCTGGTATTTTCCATGGCGGTATCTTAGCGACTATCGCTTTCGCTCAAAATGGCTTAACAAAACGTTACATACTTTACCCTGTGGTATGGCGGCGTGCACCTTTTGTGCATTTACACTCCGCAAACCGTATTCCTGATGCCGATTTTCGGTCCAATTTCAGGAACGGCCACCACGGGCATCCCGCGCCCCTTGTCGACGGCAGGGGCCACGCAGCCTCCCCCCAGTTGATGCTGGATGGCAGGCGGTCGGGGTGCCGTCGAAACCGCCATTATCCAATGAAAGTGAAGCGAATCCGGCCTGGGCATACCCTGCGGCGCGCGACGTACGCGCGAGCAGCATGTCTGGCTGGCCTGACCCTGCTGATTACGGCTGCATCCGGCGTGGCGCTGGCCCAGTCGGCGGGTATGGCACATCTGCTTCATACATCGAAAAGCCAGTCCTCATCCAGCGCCCAGGGCGGCAACGGCCAGGCATCGGAGCGGGGTCGCCCGTCCGGCCGGCGGTCCGACAAGGCCGAGTCCGAACGGGACATGGCCGACCGCGCCACGCGGCAGGGTCAGCGCGGTGGCAATCCCCGCCTGTCGCCCGACGAGCGCAAGACGTTACGCAAGAATCTCTACGATCTCAGCCGCGAGATGTACCAAGGCGGCTGAGCAACCGCTTCAGGGTGATCCTGGCGTCGTTGCGCGGCCTTGCCGTACCGCGCCCCCCCGAAGCCCAGTCCGCTCAGTCCGCTCAGTCTTTCACCCGGAAATGCCGCAGGAAGTCCACGAAGACTTCGGCTGCCTGTTGCGCGTCTTCCTCGGTGATCGTCTCGAGCGGGTTGTGGCTGATACCGCCATTGCCGCATCGGACGAACAGCATCGCCACATCGATGATGCGGTGCATCATCATCGCATCGTGGCCTGCGCCTGAAGGCAGTTCGAACACTTCATGGCCACGCTTTTTCAGCACCGCGCCGAATTGATCCATCAGCCATCGCGCGCAGGGTGCATTGTTGACCGGCGTCACGCGCTCCACGCTGGCCTTCAGGCCGCGCTTTGCGGCAATCCGCTCGATCCCGGCGACGATATCGGCGATGGCGGCCTCGCGGATGCCGTCTTCGCCGGCGCGAATGTCCATCGAGAACACGCACGCAGCCGGAATCACGTTGCTTGACCCGTTCGGCACCTGAAGCTGGCCCACCGTGCCCACCAGCGTCGGCACCTGGGCGCAGCGCGACTCTACAAGCAGGATCATCTCGGCGGCACCCGTCGCGGCATCACGGCGCATATCCATCGGCGTGGTGCCTGCATGGCTGGCCAGACCCTCTACACGTACCTGGAAGCGGCTGCTTCCGGCAATCTGGGTCACGATGCCGAGCGGCAATCCGCGATTGAGCAGCACCGGGCCCTGTTCGATATGGACTTCGACAAAGCCAGCCAGTGTCGACGGATCGACCGCCGCAGCGCGCAAGGCGTCGATGTCGCCGGCGCCGGGCAGGCCGGAGTCGGCCAGCGCCTCGCGCATCGTCACGCCATCCACGTCAGCGCGGTCGAGCAGCGCGGGGTCGAAGCGCCCCGCCAGCACGCTACTGGCCAGAAAGCTGGTCTTGAAACGCAGGCCTTCTTCCTCGGCAAATCCAACCACTTCGAAGTGATAGGGCAGGTGGATGCCGGCATCGCGCAGCGCGCCAACGACGGCAATTGGCAGCAGGATGCCGAGCCTGCCGTCATAGCGGCCGCCATTGCGCACCGTGTCGAAGTGCGAGCCCGTCATCAGCACCTTCGGATTGGCCGTGGCCGAATCGGCCGCGTAACGGCCAATCACGTTGCCGATCGCGTCGATCCGTACCGTCATGCCGGCATCCTCCATCCACCGTGCCAACTGCGCTTGTGCCTGGCGGTGGGCGGGCGTCAGATAGGCGCAGGTCAGGCCGTCCTCCATATCCGAGAAGCGGGCAAGGGCTTCGGCGCGTTCGAGGATCGACTGGCCGAGGGAAGGGGTGGCGATGGTCATGGCGTCAACGACAGTAGGGCGGAAAGCAGAAAGGCAGAAAAGCAGAACGAAGCCGGGGGTTAGCCATTCTTCAGCCAGGTTTTCCAGGCAATCCAGAGCTTGCGCATCGGCGTCAGATCGATGTGCTGGTTCAGGACCTGGAAGTCGCTGGCTTCGATTTCGTCCAGAAGAGCGTGCTGAATGGCCGCGAAAGCCAGCTGGGCACGCTGAGACCGACGATCGGCGCGTGGCAGTGCAGCCAGTGCCTCGCTGTACAGCGCGCGGGCTTGCGTGGCCTGTTCCCGCATCAGCGCGACGAAGCGGTCCGAATGGCGCGACTGGAGGATGTCCGCGGCGGGCACTTCGAAGCGTTGCAGCGTATCGACGGGAATATAGATGCGGCCATGGCGCGCATCGCCACCGATATCCTTCACGATGCGCACCCGCTGCAAGGACAGCCCAAGCTGTTCCGCGGCGTCGAGCGTGCGTGGGTCGGAGTGGCCAAGCACGCGAGCCATCAGCTTGCCGAATGTGCCGCCAGAGGCGCGGCAGTATCGAAGCAGGCCGATCTCGTCCAGATAGCGCGATTGCGCCAGATCCATCTCGGTGGCGGCGAGCATCTCCGCCATTTCGGCCTGCGGCAGCGCATCCAGATGCGGCTGCAGCGCCTGGCTGACCGGGTGGGCTGCCCCCCCGTCGTACAGGCGGCGCAATTCCGCGCGCCACCAGTCCAGGCGCTGATGGGCTACGCCGGCGTCATGGTTCTCGTTGACGATGGCATCGAGTTCCTGGCGCCAGGCTTGCAGCGCGGTCAGGGCGTTGCGGCGGTCGGAGGGGAGAAGCAGGCTACTGTAGTAGAAGCTGGAGCCGCTCTGGGCGGCCTTGTCCTGGCAATACTGATCGGGCGTCACGCCAATCTCTTTGAATGTGGGGCGGCGGGGGCGGCGCCAAAGGCGCGGATTGTAGCACCGGGCGAAGCCGCCGGCGCCTTCAGGCGCCCGCTGACGCTCGCCTGCGGACCTTTCGTCGCACGATACGCCTGTTCGTCATCCGCCGTTTGACGCACTCGAGGGTGATCAGTATATTACTGACCGGCCAGTTATTAATTTCTTCCCTTGGCCCCAGGCATCCGCGCAGATACCTGAAAGTTATCCCAAAGACGCATTCCAGAGAGTCGCTCGCCGTCAGGCGAGGGCCACCGGCTGCACCCGTTCCACCGACCAGATATCGCTTGTCCATGCCAGTGCATTACGCCGGGCCGGAAGTTGCGGCCGTAGACGCTGAAGTTCGTTCTCTCGCGCCGCTGCCGGAACGTCGGCGCGGACGCCGTGCCGCCCGGCCTATCGCAGCGGGCCTGGCCGTGCTTGCGCTTTCGACTGCCTTGATGCTGGCTGGCTGCGGCAAGCAGGCGGAATCGGTCGAATACGTGCGGCCGGTGCGGTTGCTGCAACTGAACCCGGCAACGGGCAAGACGGCCTTTGAATTCTCCGGCGAGGTGCGCCCGCGCGTGGAGTCGCGCCTGGGATTCCGCGTGGGCGGAAAGATCGCCGCCCGTCTGGTGGACGTGGGTGCCACTGTGCGCAAGGGTCAGCCGCTGGCCCGGCTTGATCCGACCGACCTGGGGCTGGCGGAAGCCGGCGCGCGTGCCCAGTACGACGCGGCCAAGACTGACCGCGATCTCGCGGCCTCCGATCTCAAGCGCTACAACGAACTCGCGGCCAAGGGATTTATCAGTGCCGCCGAGCAGCACCGCCGCCAGGCCACTTACGATTCGGCTGCTTCGAAGCTGGAGCAGGCCCAGGCCAATCTGCGCAATCAGGCGAACCAGACCGGCTATGCGGTGCTGACCGCCGACGCCGATGGCGTGGTGACCGCGATCGACACCGAGGTGGGGCAGGTCGTGACACCGGGCCAGCCGGTGATCCGTGTGGCGCAGACGGCCGAAAAGGAAGTGGCGATCGGCCTGCCGGAAGATCAGGTCGACATGCTGCGTGGCATTACCGAAGTCACGATTCGCACCTGGTCGGAACCGGATCGCGTGCTGCCGGGACGGGTTCGCGAGATTTCCGCAGCTGCCGATACGGTGACGCGGACGTACCCGACGCGTGTCAGCGTGCCGAATCCGCCGGCTGACCTGCGCATCGGCATGACCGCCGTGGTGACCTTTGTCCGCTCTGGCGACAGTGCCGCGATTCGCATTCCGCTGACGGCCCTGCTGCAGAACAACGGCAGCAATCAGGTCTGGATCTATCAACCGGATTCCGGCGGCAAGGGCACGGGTGGCACGGTCAACCCGGTGCCGGTGATGCTTGGCAACGCCGACGGCAACCTGATTGAAGTGCGAAGTGGTCTGAAGCCGGGTCAGGTCATCGTCACGGCGGGTGTGCACCTGCTCAGGCCGGGGCAGAAGGTCAGGCCGATGCAGAGCATCGCTCCGGCACAGCCGGCCTCGAATCCTGGCGCGCCGCTGGCCGCGCTGGATAGGCGCCTGGGCTGAGGGCGGCGCATGGACCATTCCCGCTTCAACCTGTCGCGCTGGGCGCTTGAGCACCAGCCGCTGACCCGCTACCTGCTCGTCGTGCTGCTGCTGGGCGGCCTGTTGGCCTTCTTCCAGCTCGGGCAGGACGAAGATCCGCCGTTCACGTTCCGCGTGATGGTCGTGCAGGCGCTCTGGCCCGGCGCTACCGCCGAGCAGATCGCCGTGCAGGTGACCGACAAGATCGAACGGCAGCTACAGGAAGTGCCATACGCGGACAAGATCCGCAGCTTCTCGAAGCCGGGCGAGACCACGGTGATCTTCCAGCTGGCCGACAACGCGCCGGCCAAGGACACTGCGCAGATCTGGTACACGGTGCGCAAGAAGATTGGCGACATCCAGCCGACGCTGCCACAGGGCGTGCGTGGGCCGTTCTTCAATGATGAGTTCGGCGATGTGTACGGCTCGATCTATGCGCTCTCGGCCGACGGCTTCACTTACAAGGAACTGCGCGAGTACGCGGATCTCGTGCGGCAGGAGATGCTGCGCATCCCCGCCGTGGCCAAGGTGTCCCTGCTGGGGCTGCAGGACGAGAAGCTCTATGTCGAGTTCAATCAGGCACGCTTCGCGCAGCTTGGGCTGGACATCAACGCGATCGCCAACCAGATCGCCGAACAGAACAATCCCACGGGTAGCGGTGTCCTCGTGACGCCGACCGACAACCTGCAGATCCGCATCACCGGGCAGCTTGGCGGGGTGGCAGACCTGAAGAACCTGGTCCTGCGGGGGCCGAACGGCATCGCCAATATTCGGCTGGGCGACATCGCGCACGTCTATCGCGGGTATGTCGATCCCCCGGTGAGCCGGATGCGTTTCAACGGCAAGGATGTGATCGGCCTGGGTATTTCGATGGAGAAGGGCGGGGACATCATCGCGCTGGGCAAGGAACTGCGCCGCGTGGTCGATGGCCTGCGCAACCAGTTGCCGGTCGGCATCGAGATGGATCAGGTCCAGGATCAGCCGCAGGCCGTGAAGCACTCCGTGGGCGAGTTCGTGCGGGTGCTGATCGAGGCCGTTGTGATCGTGCTGGGTGTGAGCTTCGTCTCGCTCGGGCTCCATACGCGGCCGTTACGGCTCGACGTACGTCCCGGACTCGTGGTGGCGCTGACGATTCCGCTGGTGCTGGCCGTGACGTTCCTGTTCATGAACATATTCGGCATCGGGCTCCACAAGATATCGCTTGGCGCGCTGATCATCGCGCTGGGCCTGCTGGTGGACGACGCGATCATCGCGGTCGAAATGATGGTGCGCAAGCTGGAGGAAGGATTCTCCAAGATGGAGGCCGCCACGTTTGCCTACACGTCCACGGCAATGCCGATGCTGACCGGCACGCTGATTACGGCGGCGGGCTTCCTGCCCGTGGGGCTGGCGCGCTCGACCGTTGGCGAGTACACGTTCGCGATCTTCGCGGTGACGGCGCTGGCGTTAGTGTTGTCCTGGCTGGCGGCGGTCTACTTCACACCGTACCTGGGCTATCTGCTGCTCAAGACGCGTCCGAGCGACGGCGGCCATCACGAGGTGTTCGATACGCCGTTCTACGCGCGCTTCCGTGCGCTGGTGAACTGGTGCGTCACGTGGCGCAAGACCGTGATTGTGGTCACGCTGGCGGCGTTCGCGCTGGGGCTGTTCGCGTTCAAGTTCGTCGAGAAGCAGTTCTTTCCCGATTCGAGCCGCCCCGAGTTGATGGTTGAACTCTGGATGCCGGAAGGCACGAGCTTTGTGCAGACCGAGGCCGAAGCCAAGCGCTTCGAAGTGGCGATGCGGCGCGACAAGGCTGTGGGCAGCCTGACCACGTTCATTGGTACCGGCGCGCCGCGCTTCTACCTGCCGCTGGACCAGATCCTGCCGCAGTCGAACGTCGCGCAGCTGATCGTGATGCCGGCGGACGCGGAGCAACGCGACGTGCTGCGCAAGCGCATCGAGCAGGTGCTGGCCGCGGAGTTCCCACAACTCCGGGGCCGCGTGAAGCTGCTGCCAAACGGGCCGCCCGTTGCCTACCCGGTGCAGTTCCGGGTGATTGGTCCGGATGCCGCCGGGGTGCGCAAGGCGGCGGATCAGGTGCGGGCCATCATGGCAGCCAATCCGAACACGGTCGGCGTCAATGACAACTGGAACGAGAACGTGAAGATGCTGCGTCTCGAGCTTGACCAGGACAAGGCACGTGCGCTCGGTGTGACCACCAACGCGATTGCCCGCGCCACGCAGGCGGTGCTGACCGGCGTGCCGGTTGGCCAGTATCGCGACGCGGACAAGCTGATCGATATCGTTATGCGCACGCCGAAAAGCGAGCGCGACACGATGTCGGACCTGAACAACATCCTTGTGCCGACCAGCACGGGCCGCGCCGTGCCGCTGACGCAGGTGGCGCGCGTGACGCTGAAATCAGAGCCCGGCGTGCTCTGGCGCGAGAATCGCGACTTCGGCGTTACCGTGCAGTCCGACATCGTCGATGGCATCCAGGGCCCGACCGTGACCGCGCAGATCGATCCGAAGCTCGACGCGATCCGCGCCAGCCTGCCGCCCGGCTACCGCATCACGATCGCGGGCGCGCAGGAGGAAAGCGGCAAGGCCGGCGCGTCGATCGCCGCGCAACTGCCGCTGTGCATCTTCCTGATCTTCACGCTGCTGATGCTGCAGTTGCACAGTTTCTCGCGTTCGGTGATGGTGTTCCTGACCGGCCCGCTGGGCCTGATTGGCGCGGCGGCGACGCTGTTGCTCCTGCACGCGCCGATGGGGTTTGTCGCCCAGTTGGGCATTACCGCACTGCTCGGCATGATCATCCGCAATTCGGTGATTCTGGTTGATCAGATCGAGCAGGACATCAAGGCGGGCATTCCGCCGTGGCAGGCCATCGTCGAGTCAGCGGTGCGTCGGGCCCGCCCGATCATGCTGACCGCCGCAGCGGCGGTGCTGGCGATGATTCCCCTGTCGCGCTCGACCTTCTGGGGGCCGATGGCCGCCGCGATCATGGGTGGCCTGATCGTCGCCACGGTGCTGACGCTGTTGTTCCTGCCTGCGCTGTACGCGGCGTGGTTTCGCGTCCGGCCGCCGGAAGGCGGGCAAGGGGTGATGACGAGCTGAGGATTGGGGGGTAGCTGCAGGCCGCTACGGCCTGCGCTTTTTCCATTCGTAGTCGGGCGGCGGGTCAGCCGCGCCCGGCTTGCCGACCGAGTTCGGATTTTCCGAGCAGAGCGTGACGAAGCTGACCGGCTCGCCTGCAAACTGGCGACGGCGCAGCGCCTCCGCGAACTGCAGCGCATCCTTGAGTGCATCGCCGGGGAACGATTGCGCGTGCGGCGCCAGACCGTCGGCGGTGGCCTCGGTCCAGTAGATCATGTACATACGGGGAGCATCTCTAGCTTGGGCGGGCCCGACAGTGGGTCCGCGATGCCGGCATGTTAGCGCGCGAGGAGATAGGGCGCGAGGCGTTAATGCACGAGGAGCCCGATCAGGCCAGCCAGGTGCGAATGACCAGTGCGCTGCCTGAAAGCAATACGATCACATTCACCACGCGAAGGAACTGCTCGCGCGACATACGCAGCGTAATCTGGCGCCCGGCCCACAGCCCAACGATCATCGCCGGCGCCAGTGCCACCGCAAGCTTCAGCAGTTCCGCGCCCGCATAAACGCCCGCCAGCAGGAACAGCACCAACCGCGTCAGTGTGGACAAACCAATCAAGGTCGATTGGGTGACACGCATGGCGTCTTTGTCGAGCCGGCTCGACAGATAGATCGCGTACAGAAAGCCACCGCTACCGAACATTGCGGAGCAGATGCCACCGACCAACCCGAACGGCACGGCGGCGGATGAGGAAAGTCGCGTGGCCGGCCGCTTGCCGAGCAACGACCAGATCGCATACGCCGTGACGAAGACACCCAGCACGGCGGGCAGCACGTCGGCGCGTATCCGCAGCAGCAGTGCCGCGCCGATCAGGCTGCCGATGAGCAGGCACGGCACCAGCCGCCGCAACTCGGTACGATCGGCGGCGTGTCCGTCGCGCGCCAGATTGAGAAGTGCCGCCGAGCAGTCCATTAACGCCAGCAGTGGAACGATCTGCGCGACGGGCATTACATAGGCCAGCACAGGTGCTGCCACCAGCGCCGTGCCGAATCCGGCGATGCCGAAGATGACGTATGCCGCGGCCAACGCGGCGCTCATGGTGGCGTAGCCGGGCAGGGAAACGTCGGGAAGCAGGGCGGACAGGTCCATCGGCGAGGCGGGGATTGGGAGAGGATTCAGCGTAGCGCCGGGCGACGTGCCGATCGATCGCAAATGCCGCGCGCTGCCATCGCAAATCGGCATGGCAGGCAAAGTCCATGAAGCGCGTGGCACACTTATGCTTATGACGCCCTCCCTGAAGCAGCTGCGCTATTTCGTCGAGATTGTGGACGCCGGCAATTTCAGCCTGGCGGCCGAACGGCTGTTTATCGCCCAGTCGGCGTTGAGCCGGCAGATCCGTGACATGGAAGCGACGCTGCAGGTGGAACTGCTGGTGCGCAAGCCTCGGCACGTGGAGCCGACGGCGGCGGGGCAGGCGTTCTACGAATCGGCGCGCCGCATTCTGTCCGACCTCGCCGGCGCAGCCGTGCAGGCCCGCCAAGTGCAGCGTGGCGGGGCCGATGCGATACGCCTGCTCCATTCGAGTTCGGTCGTGCTGACGCCGCAGCGGTGCGGCTGGTTGCATCGCTGGCAGTCCGACCATCCCGCCGCCCGCTTTGAAGTTGCCCAGGCATCGTCGGAGCAGCAATCGGTCGACATCGAGGAGGGCCGTGCCGACCTCGGGCTGGCGCGTGATCCGGTGCTACGTCGTTACCCGAACATCCAGATCGATCCGATGGCCGGAGAGCGGCTGGTCGTGGCTGTCTGCGCCGACCATCCAATGTCGCGACGGGAATCGCTGACGCTGAGTGCCTTGCGAGAGATGCCGTTTGTCTCGCTGCCGCACCCAGAGCGGGGCGGGCTCAGCTACCGCGTGGCGCAGCTTTGCCAGGCGAGCGGCTTCTATCCCACGGCGGCCGGTGCGATTTCCCGCAAGCTTTCGCAGCTATCGCTTGTGGCGGCGGGCTTTGGCGTAGCCGTGGTGCCGGAATCGATGCAGTGGTACGGGCCCGATGGCGTCCGGTTTGTGCCACTGTCCGATGCGGGCGCGATGACACGTGTGGTACTGCTCTCCCGCCGAGATGCGCCCGAGCCGGTGGCGGCGCTCCGTACGCTGGCGCTGTCCACCGGCGCCGCCTGAACCCGTCAGGCCAGTTCGAATACGACGTCCTGGGCGCCTTCCCATAGCACCTTGGTGCCCAGGGCGCGCAGGTTTTCCTTGCCCTCGACGATGGTCAGGAAGTGGTTGCCCGCCAATTGCCCCAGCTTGCTGGCGAAGCAGCAGCTCCCGTAGGCCAGGATGATCTCCGTCTCGCTGTAGCCGCCTGGGTAGAACAGGATGTCCCCCACGGACGGATGGCTCGTGTGGTTCTCGAAGTCGACACCGAGCCTGAATTCGCCCAGCGGAATCCAGCAGCCCTCGCCACTCCAGCGTACGTGGATCAGCTTCTGCCGATAGGGCAGCAGTTTCAGGAACGCGGCAACGGTCTGCGGCGCATCGGGGTTGGTATCGGCGAAAAAGGTGTAGCCGGCGGCGGAGATGCGGAGTCGGGTCATGATGTAATTGCCGTGATGGGAGCGGTTGGCGCCATCCGCTTCACCGACGAGGATCGGGGAGCGGTCTGGCACCAGCTTAGTTCAGGCGATCGCCGTCATCAATGTTTCGGCCACGGCAATCAGGCTGCGGTCGCTCCCCATGGGGCCAATCAGGGATACTCCCAGTGGCGAGCCGTCGCGCCCGGATAGCGGCAGGCTGAGTTGAGGGAATCCGGTCAGCGGGGTCAGGCATAGCGTATGCGCCGCGGTGGTCCGGTAGTCTTCGAGTGCTTCCATCGGTGTCGTACGCAGTGGCGCGATGTCCGGCATGGTCGGTAGCAACAGGATGCCGTCTTGACCCAGCAGACGGCCCAGGTGAGCCGTGAACTCCCGGCGCACGGCGCTCGATTTCTCGAACTGCGCCGCCGTTACCCCCTTGCTGAATGCGAATCGGCCGGCGACATCGGGCCCCAGCTGCAGTCCATAGTTCTCGATCAGCGCGCCATCCGCCCGCCACGCCTCCCAGCCCTGCACGTAACGGAAGGCCCAGTACAGATCCGACAGCGGACGATCGGCCACGTCAATGGGCGAGGCTTTACCGAGCACGGCCTCGATGCGTGCTGCGGCGGGTGCAAGCGCCTTGCGCGCCTCGGGCGTTGGCAGTTCGAAGAGGTCGGCTGCCAGCAACAGCCGGGGCCGGCTGGGCAGCGGATTGGCATCCGCACCTAGCAGGACATCGGCCACGCGCGCGAAGGTGGCGATATCCCGCGCGAAGAAGCCGCACGTATCCAGTGTTTCGCACAGTGGCATGCAGTGAGTCAGTGATATCCGGCCATGCGAGGGACGGATGCCGAACAGGCCGCAGTGGCTGGCTGGTGCGCGGACCGAGCCACCGGTGTCGGTGCCGAGCGCGAAGTCGCACAGCTTGTTCGACACTGCGGACGCCGAGCCCGACGACGAGCCGCCCGTAATGCGATCGGGCGCCGCGCCGTTGTACGGGCCGCCGTAGTGATGGTTCTGCCCGTTCATCGAGAACGCGAGCTCGTCCGTATGGACCTTGCCGACGAACGCCGCGCCTGCATCGAGCAGTTTCTGGACGGTGGGCGCTGTGATTGTCTTGATGCCAGAGCGTGCCAGCACATGCGGATTCCCGCCGCCCGTGGGGTAGCCGGAGACGTCGAAGAGGTCCTTGACGGCGAACGTCAGGCCGCGAAGCGGGCCATCGGTCGCGTTTGGCACGGGGGCATCGGGGTAGGGCAGAAAGGCGCGCGAGGGATGGGTGGCCAGGCTCATGGGTGCGATTTCCTTGGAATCGATCAAACGGTTTCAGGCGACGCATTCGCTGGCAGCGGGCGCGGTAACCCGCACACAGCTGACGCGATGCTCATTGCCGAGCGATACGGCTTTCGGGACCTCCGACAGGCAGGCCGCACTGGCCTGTGGGCAACGTGGTGCGAACGTGCAGCCGGGCGGCAGCGCTGCGAGGTCAGGCGGTGCGCCACCGATCGTCGCGAGGCGTTCGCCACGGCCCATGCCATGCTGTCGGCTTTGCAGCAACGCGATCGTGTAGGGATGGCGCGCGTCACGCATCAGCGTGCGGATGGGGCCCTCCTCGACAATGCGTCCGCCATACATCACGGCGACACGGTCGGCGATTTCCACCGCGGCGCCGATATCGTGGGTGACAAAGATGATCGACAGGCCGAGCTCGCGCTGCAGTTCGCGCAGCAGTATCAATACCTGGATCTGCACCGTGGCATCGAGTGCCGTCGTGGGCTCGTCGGCCAGCAGAATCCTGGGCTGCGCGGACAGCGCCAGCGCGATCATCGCGCGCTGACGCATGCCGCCCGACATCTCATGCGGATAGGCGGCCAGGCGTTGCTCCGGGCTGGGAATGCGCACGGATTCCAGCGCCTTGAGTGCCAGCGCACGCGCTTCCGATGTCGATACCCCACGGTGTGTGCGGATGCATTCGACAATCTGTTGCCCAACCGTGTAGACGGGGTCCAGCGCCAGGAGTGGCTCCTGAAACACCATGGCGACGGTACCGCCGCGCAGGCGGGCCAACGCGCGTTTGTCGAGATCCAGCACGGACTGACCGTCGACTTGAATCTCGCCGGATATCGTCGTGCGCCGTGGCGGGTGCAAGCGCATCAAGGCGCGTAGCGTGACGCTCTTGCCAGAGCCCGACTCGCCGATCAGCGCCACGGCTTCGCCCGGCGCTACTTCCAGCGATACACCGTTGACGGCCTGGATCGTCTTGCCGCCGCTTGCGAAGGACACACGCAGATCTCGCACGGAGACTGCGGGTGGTTGGGAATGGAGGGGGTCGGTGGACATCGGTGTCTCCGCGAGTTCAGGGCGTGGCGGCATGCAGGTTCGTCGTCAGCCGGCGCAGCGGCAGCGAATGGCCGCCGTCTGGCATGGCCATCAGGCATGACACCGGATGGCCGGTGAGCGCGTCGGTGAGCACAGGCTCGCGCCGCTCGCAAATGGGCTCGGCACGCGCGCAGCGCGGATGGAAGCTGCAGCCCGATGGCGGATTGATCGGGTTGGGCGGATCGCCGGCCAACGGCGCGGCCAGCGTGCGCTGGTCGGGGTCCATCGAAGGCATCGATGTCAGCAGCGCCCGCGTATAGGGATGGGCCGGGTTGGCATAGACGGATTCGGTTGCGCCGATCTCCACGACCTTGCCCAGATACATGACCATGACGCGGTCGCAAAGGTAGCGGATCACATTGAGGTCGTGGCTGATGAATACGTAGGTCAGGTTGAATTCGGCCTTGAGGTCCATCAGCAGGTTCAGTACCTGGGCTTCCACGGACTTGTCGAGGGCGGACACGGCTTCGTCAAGAATGACAAGGCGGGGCCGTGGCGCCAGCGCACGCGCAATGTTCACGCGCTGGCGCTGTCCGCCCGACAGTTCGTGCGGATAGCGGCCGGCGAATCGCTTCGGCTCCAGCCCGACGCGCTCCAGCAGGTATCGGGCGCGTTCCGTGGCTTCCCGTGCGGAAACGCCGTGGACACGTGGCGTGAACGCGATCGATTCCTCGATAGTCAGTCGTGGGTTGAGCGACGAGTAGCTGTCCTGGAATACCATCTGCACCTGACTGCGGAACGCCTTCATCGGCAATTGCCGGGAATCAACGCCCTGCGCATCGAAGATCAGTTCGCCGCTGTCCTGCGGCGTGAGTTGCATCAGCAGGCGTGCCGTGGTGGACTTGCCGCAGCCCGATTCCCCGACCACGCCAAGTGTTTCGCCCTTGAGGACGTCGAAGCTCACGCCGTCCACGGCACGCACGACACCGCCCTTGCGCAGCGGGACTGGGGACTTCAACGGAAAGTGCTTGACCAGCTGGCGTGCGATGAGCAGCGGCTGCGCCCGGCCGCCGACATCTGTAGGGGCGGTAGGCAGGGGTGCATGCGTTTCAACCATGCTCACTCCTTGATTTCCATGGCCGAGCGAATGCCATCGGCCAGCAGGTTGAACGAGATCGAGGTCAGGAAGATCATCGCGCCGGGCAACGCGGCCACCCATGGCTGGGTATAGATGGCGGTGCGCAGGGTGTTCAGCATCAGGCCCCACTCGGGCTCCGGTGGCTTGACGCCAAGCCCCAGGAACGACAGCCCGGAAGCCAGGATCATCGAGACCGAGATCAGGCTCGTGGCATAAACGAAGATTGGGCCGAGCACGTTGTTGAGGACGTGCACGCGCACGATGGTCAGCGACGATGCGCCCGAGGCGCGGGCGGCATCGACGAATTCCCGGTTGCGTACCTGCGTGGTCACGCTTTCGGCGACGCGCACGATCTGCGGCACGAACACGATGGTCAACGATAACAATGCGTTGCCAAC
The DNA here is from genome assembly GCF_000812445.1 of Cupriavidus sp. SHE. Classification (NCBI taxonomy): domain Bacteria; kingdom Pseudomonadati; phylum Pseudomonadota; class Betaproteobacteria; order Burkholderiales; family Burkholderiaceae; genus Cupriavidus; species Cupriavidus sp. SHE. The sequence continues at coordinate 205,489 of NZ_JWMB01000025.1, forward strand.
CCCCGCGCCCAGTGTGCCGGATAGCGCAATGGCCAGCAGTACCGACGGAAACGCATAGAGGATGTCGGTGAGCCGCATGATGACGGTGTTCGTCCAGCCGCCCGCATAACCGGCGACGATGCCAATCGTGCTGCCGATCAGGAAGGCGAGCAGTACCGGCGTGATACCCATGAACAGCGACAGCCGCCCGCCAAGCATCAGGCGCGACAGCATGTCGCGGCCCAGTTCGTCGGTGCCAAGCAGGTGACCGTCGAAGCCGATCGGCTTCAATCGCTTGAGAATCGACGACGCATAGGGGTCGGCAGGCATCAGCGCCGGCGCGAAGATCGCCGTCAGGACAAGTACGATCAGGATCAGCGCGGCCAGCATTGCGAGTTTGTTGCGTAGCAGCCGCCGGCAGACCGTGGTCCAGTATCCGGGCGAGCGCTCCACGGGCAGCGGTGCCACGGCCTTGTTCAGTGTCATTTCCATCGTGGCGTCCTCAGTTGCGTTGGATACGGGGGTCGAACAACGTCTGCAACGCGTCGACCAGCAGGTTCAGCATCACAAAGAACACGGCCAGGACGAGAATCGTGCCCTGCAACAACGGGAAATCGCGCTGGAAAATGGCGGAGTTCAGCAGGAAGCCGGTGCCTGGCCAGGAGAACACCGTTTCGATCAGGATCGAGCCGCCGAGCAGATAGCCCAGTTGCAGGCCCATGACCGAGAGCGCCGTCGGCGTAACGTTCTTGACCACGTGACGGAATACGGCAAGGTCCGACAATCCGCGCGCACGCAGGCCGACAATGAACTCGTTGGACAGGATCTCGGCCACCAGTGCGCGGATGGTGCGCGCCACGATGCCCATCGGAATCACCGACATCGTGACCGCAGGCAACAACATGTACTGGATGTGTTCCCAGTCCCAACGCCAGTCGCCCGATCCGTTGGGGCCGGCGCCGGTGGCCGGCAACCATCCCAGCAGCACGGAGAACGCAATCACCAGCACCATGCCGAGCCAGTAATGCGGAATGCTGACGCCCAGTACCGACAGGAACGACGCCACACGATCGGGTACCGAATCGCGCAGGTAGCCGGCCACGAAGCCGAACAGGCAGCCGAACGTGAAGCCGATCAGCGTGGCGACGGCGGCCAGGCGCACGGAGTTGACGACGGCTACCGACACCTCGCTCATCACGGGCCGGTTCGTGGCGATCGACGTACCGAGGTCCCCATGCAGCGCGCGCAGCAGCCAATGGAGGAATTGCTCGAGAAACGGCTTGTCGAACCCGTACAGCGCGGTCAGTTGTCGCCGCAGATCCTCGGATGCATCGGGTGGCAGCACCGACACAAGGGGATCGCCGGGGGCAATGTGGACCAGCGAGAAGCAGAGCAGGGCGACCCCAAGCAGGATCGGCAGGGCATATGCGATGCGGCGAAGCAGGTAAGTCATGGTCTATGGCCGGCTTGCGGAATAGGCAAATACGTTGGCGCGGGAAAGTGCCCCCTTCCGCGGAGGAGGGCACTGCGGCGAGTCCGTCAGTCGATCGACATCGTCGCGATATCGATGAACCAGCTCTGCGGCTGCACCACCCCCTTGACCTTCCGGGAGATCGCTCGCGGGCCCACATCGTGGGCGATCAGCACGAATGGCGCTTCTTCGACGATGCGCGCGTGGAGTTTTGCCAGCGCGGCATCTCGTTCCTTTTCGCCAAATGAGGTGCGCGCGGTCTCGATCAGCTTGTCAAACTCCGCGTTGCCGAAGTAGCCCCAGTTGTTCGAAACCGGCGGCTGCGTCTTCGTGCTGACGAAGCGGACCATGGCAAAGAAAGGGTCCATCGCCGCAAAGCTCACATTGATCGCGTTGGCGCCATGCGCGCTCGCGTCCTTCGCACCAATGCGCCAGTTCGTGAACAGCGTGTTCCATTCGACGACGTCAAAGTCCACGTCGAAGAAGCACTCCTTGAGGTTTTGCTGTACGTACTCGTTCATCGGCAGCGGCTGCATCTGGCCGGAGCCCGATGCGGATACCTGGACCTTTACCTTCACCGGCTTGGCGGCGGAGTATCCGGCCTCTGTCATCAGCTTGCGCGCGGCCGCGGGGTCGTACTTGATGGTGAATGCCGGATTGCCCCACCACGGGTTTCCGGCTTCGACAATGCCCTTGGCCTCGGCCATGTAGCCGCCGAGCAGTGTCTTCAGGCCGGCGCGATTCACGCAAAGGTTCGCGGCCTGGCGCACGCGCTTGTCGAGCCACGGGGAATTCGGCGCGAATGACAATTGCCATGGCCACATGTGCGGCTGCGCGTTGGCGTACACATCGAAGCCACGGCTCTTGATTTGCGCGATGGCATCGGGTGCCGGGGCCTCGATCCAGTCCACCTGGCCTGACAGCAGTGCCGCGGTGCGTGCATTGGCCTCGGGCATCGGCAGCATCACGACCTTGTCGATCTTCGGCACCCGCTTGTTGTCCCAGTAGGCGGGGTTCTTGGCAAGCTCCAGGCGTTCGCGCGGGACGAAACGGGTCATCTTGAATGGGCCCGTGCCCGATGCGTCTGCCGCAAAGGCCACCCATGCCTGCTTGCTGCGCTCCGCCGGGTCGATCACGGAGGCAGGGACCGCCGCGTACTTCTTCTCCCACTGGGTCGGCGACGCCATGAACAGGTTCGACACGTTGTACGGCAGGAACGAATCCGGCTCTGACGTGACGAGTTGCACGGTCATGTCATCGATCTTCTTCGCGCTACGCAACGTGGGCATGCGCGAAGCGGTGACGCCAACCTGGCTGGGGTCGAACTGCTTCGCGGTCTTGTCGAGCACCTTGTTGACGTTCCAGACCACGGCATCGGCGTTGAACGGCGAGCCGTCGTGAAACTTCACGCCTGGGCGCAGCTTGAACGTCCATTCGGTCTTGTTCTTGTCGTCGACCTTCCATTCGGTTGCCAGGTCGGGAATCAGCAGGCTTGGGCCGTTGCTCTTCGACAGGTCCCATTGGGTGAGTGCGTCATACATCGGGATGCCGGTGAACCGGTTGCCTTCGAAACCCTGGTCGGGCTGGCCGAGCGTACGCGGGATGTCAGCGGCCGTCATGCCGATGCGGAGCACCTTCTCGGCCATCGCGGCGCCGGGCAGGGCCAGCAGCGACAACGTGACGGCGGCGGAGACAGTGCGAATCGCGGCGGAAAGGCCTTTCGAATGGGAGGACGTGGAGTGGGTCACGGACGGGGCTCCTGAAACGGAATGGGCTGTGGATGGACATTGCTCCGTCAAGCAATTGATGTGCCAGTGGCCATGCACCATCGATGGGTGGTCATGGCCGAGACTGTCCGCACCTGTCAGTGGTCTGCTTCTTGCTCGTACCCAGGTCGATGTTCACTCACTGCAGACAACACAGACATGGATTCGCAATTCACTCCTCGTATCAATGGCGCACGCCTGTGGCAATCGCTGATGGATCTGGGCGCGCTCGGCGCCACGCCTAAGGGTGGCGTGTGCCGCATTGCGCTGACCGAAGACGACCGAAAGGGCCGCGACCTCGTGGCGAGCTGGTGCCGCGAGGCTGGGCTCGACGTGCGCGTGGACGAGATCGGCAATGTGTTCGCACGACGTGCCGGCACAGACCCCACCGCACCAGCGGTGGCCACGGGAAGCCATATCGATACCCAACCGTCCGGCGGCAAGTTCGACGGTAATTTCGGCGTGCTGGCGGGTCTGGAAGTGATGCGCACGCTCAACGATCTGGGCATTGCCACACGTGCACCGCTGGAGGTGGCGATCTGGACCAACGAGGAAGGCACGCGCTTTACGCCCGTGATGATGGGCTCGGGCGTATTCGCAGGCGTATTCGATGCCGAGTTCGCCAGGCGGCAGCAAGACCGTGACGGTGTGAGCGTTGGCGATGCGCTCGCAGCTATCGGCTATCGCGGCACGCAGCGTGCGGGTGAAGTGCCCGGTGGCATGTATTCGGCCTACTTCGAGGCGCATATCGAGCAAGGGCCAGTCCTGGAGGCGGCTGGCCTACCGATTGGCGTGGTATCCGGGGCACTTGGGCAGCAATGGTACGACGTGACCGTCACCGGCCAGGATGCGCATGCAGGCCCGACGCCGCTGGCCTTGCGTCACGACGCGCTGCTGGCTTCGGCACGCATGATCGAGGCGGTGAATCGCATCGCGCGCGACGAAGCCCCGCATGGCCGCGGCACGGTGGGCTTTCTGGAGGTCACACCAAACTCGCGCAACGTGATACCGGGGCGCGTGGATTTCTCGGTGGATGTTCGCCATCTCTCGCAAGATGGCCTTGACCGGATGGACGCAGCGATGCGTGGGGCGTTCGCCGGTATTGCCGATGCGGCGGCCGTGGACGTGGAGATTCGGCAGGTGGTCAAGTTCGAACCCTGCCTGTTCGCACCGGCGTGCGTCGATAGCGTTCGCCGCGCGGCGGCTGGGTTGGATCTGCCGCATATGGATGTGGTCAGTGGCGCCGGACATGATGCGGTGTACGTGGCACAGCGCGCACCCACTGGCATGATCTTCGTGCCGTGCAAGGACGGCATCAGCCATAACGAGCTGGAGGATGCGCTGCCCGAGCATATCGAGGCCGGCGCCAACGTCCTGCTGCGAGCCATGCTGGAGCACGCGCGATAAGCGCCTGCCGGCTCAGTGGGCGATCGATCGCGAGATCGCCCACGCGCATTCGACCACCAGCGGGCCAAGCTTCTTCTGCGCGTCGGCCATGGTCCAGCGGCTGGCTGGTGGCGAAACATGGACCGCCCCCACTGCCTCGCCACGGCTGTTCACCACCGGCGCGGCGATTCCCATGTCGCCCAGGAACAGTTCCTCCTCGTTGCACGCGTAACCGACCGTGCGGCACGCCACGACGCGCTCGAAGATGGTTTCGACGTCGGTCAGCGTGACCGGTGTGCGTGGCGTGCGCGCAGACGCTTCGAGCATCGCTCGCACGCGTTCGTCCGGCAGCGTGCTCAGGTAAGCGCGTCCCGAGCTTGTGCAGTACATCGGAATCCGCATGCCCACCGGCGTCAGCACTGGCATGTGCTTGGCGGTCACGAGCTGCGCCATGTAGACCATCTCCAGGCCGACAGGCTCGGTCAGGTTGGCGGTCTCGCCGCTGGCATTGGCCAGTTGCGAGAGGTAGGGGCTGGCGATCGGAATCAGCGCGTCCGCGGCAAGGTAGTTGTAGCCGATCTCCATCACCCTGGGCGTCAGCCGGAAACGCCTTGTCTGGGGATGCTTGTCGACGTACCCGAGCCGCTCCAGCGTGTGGATCGTGCGCTGGGCGGAGCTCTTGGTCATGCCTGTCAGTGCCGCCAGCTCGGCCAACGTCAGCGTGCGATGCACGGCGCTGAATGCACGCAGCACGTCGAGGCCCTTTTCAAGGGACTGGTTGAACAGCGGGTCGGGGCGTTCTTTGTCGTCGCTGGTCATGGTCTTGGACCTGAAGTTGGCACCATCGGCGTGACCCGCTGCACCACGATGTAGATGTATTGCACCAAGATGCGGTTGAATCGATTATCGATTTCAGATCGATTGCCCATGATACGTGAGCCGGCCCATTTGCGAAGCTGCTTGGTGTTTACCCCTACAATTTCTCGGGTTGTGCTCAGTGAAATATCACACTAGTATCACTGCAATATCAAACAGATTCCGACCTGCCGTGGCGAATCCCATCCGACTGGTCGGCGCAGCCGACGCCGAACCCACAATCCCGACCCCCGCCCAGAGCGGGGCGGCCATGCGTGAACACGCATACACCGAGATCAAGCGTCGCATCATCTCGTGCGAGTTCCGGCCCGGCGAGCCGCTGAACGAGGCCCAGGTGGCCGCGTTGCTCGGTCTTGGTCGTACTCCCGTGCATCAGGCGCTGCATCGCCTGGAAGTGGAAGGGCTGGTATCGATCCTGCCGCGCAAGGGCGTGCTGGTGACGCCGCTGTCGCTCAATGAAGTGCTCGATATGATCGAAGTGCGCGCGACCAATGAGGTGCTGTGCGCCACCCTGGCATGCGAGCGTGGGCACGACAGCGATTTCAAGGCGATGCGCGACATCGTCGACCGCTCGCCCGAACTGATCGCCAGGCGCGATATCCCGGCGCTGGCCGCTCTGGACCTGAAGTTCCACACGGCGATGTCGGCCGCCTCGCGCAACCGCGTGCTGGCCGATCTGCTGCGCGGCCTGCATGAGAAGCAGGCACGTTTCTGGTTCCTCTCGCTTTCGGATCCGCAGCACCTGGAGAACGTCTACCAGGAGCATCTGGAGATCGTCAACGCCCTGGAGCGGCGCGACGTGCCGGCGGTGCGCGAGGCCATCCGCGAACATATCGACGAATTCCGGAAGAACATCATCCGGACACTCTGACCGACCCTTTTCCCCTCGTAACAAGGTAGTACGCAATGCCGACACTGCATCTTCAGGTAGCCGGCGGGGGCGCGCTCGCCCTCGACATCGAACGATTGATCATCGCTGGCTGGACCGGCCGCGACATGGACGCCGTCCAGCACCATATCGACGAACTCAAGGCGCTCGGCGTCAAGCCGCCCGCAACCGTGCCGACGTTCTATCCGCTGGCCGCCTCGCTGCTGACCACCGACGACGTGCTCGAAGTGCCGCGCGACGATTCCTCGGGCGAAACCGAGTTCGTGCTGCTGCAGGGCGCAGACGGACTCTATATCGGCATCGGTTCCGATCACACCGATCGCAAGGTCGAGGCCTATGACGTGACGGTGTCAAAGCAGATGTGCGCCAAGCCGATGGGCCACGAAGTCTGGCGTTTTGACGAGGTGGCCGACCACTGGGACGTGCTGGAAATGCGTTGCTGGCGCGTGCGCGATGGTCAGCGCTCGCTGTATCAGGAAGGCAAGGTGACGCGCCTGCTGGACCCGCGCGACCTGATCCAGCGCCTGACCGGCGAGGCGCAATTGCCCGTGGGCACCGCAATGTTCTGCGGCACGCAGGCGGTGATCGGCGATCTGGGCCATGGCGAAGCGTTTGAAGTGGAACTGCACGACCCCGTGAGCAACCGCACGCTGCGCCATGCATATCGCGTGGAATCACTGGCGGTGGCCGAATGAGCGCGCCGACCATTGCCCAACTGGCCGCAGCGCTGGCTGCAGGCCGCACCACGAGCGTGGCGCTGACCGAGGCCGCGCTGGCTAATATCGCCCGGCATCAGCAGGCGGGCGGATCGGCCTTCATGATGGTCGATGCAGAGGGCGCGCTGGCCCAGGCACGTGCGGTCGATCAGGCGCGCAGCGCGGGCCTTGTGGCCTCGCCGCTGGCCGGGCTGCCGATCTCGATCAAGGACCTGTTCGACGTTCGCGGTCAGGTCACGCGTGCCGGATCGAAGGCCCTCGACGGCGGTGCGCCGGCGCAGGCTGACTCGCCCGCCGTGGCGCGACTACGTGCCGCTGGCGCGGTGCTGATCGGCCGTACCAATATGAGCGAGTTCGCGTTCTCGGGCCTGGGGCTGAATCCGCACTACGGCACGCCGCGCACGCCGCTCGACCCCGAGCGTGTTGCCGGTGGATCGACATCGGGTGGCGCGGTGAGCGTGGCCGAGGACATGGCTGTCGCTGCGCTCGGTACCGATACCGGCGGCTCGATCCGCATTCCGTCGGCATTCTGCGGCTTGACTGGTTTCAAGCCGACGGCGCGTCGCGTGCCGCTGGACGGCGCAGTGCCGTTGTCGACGTCGCTCGACTCCGCCGGCCCGCTGGCGCGCTCGGTTGCCTGTTGCGTGGCAATGGATGCGGTGCTGAGCGGCGAGACGCTGGATACCCGCGCGGCGGACCTGCGTGGACTGCGCTTCTACGTGACGCGCGATTTCGTCTGCGATGGTCTCGACCTGGAAGTGGCGCAGGCGTTCGAAGCCGCACTGGCAAGGCTGTCGGCCCAGGGCGCGACGATCGTCCCGTTCGACTTCCCCGAACTGCGCCGCCTGCCGGAGATCAATGGCGGTGGAGGCCTGACCGCGGCCGAGTCGTGGGCCTGGCATCGCACATTGCTGGCGGCCAAGGGTGACCAGTACGACCAGCGAGTGGCACAGCGCATTCGCCGGGGCGAGAAGCAGTCGGCGGCGGATTACATCGACCTGCTGGCAGCGCGATGCGCGATGCAGCAGCGTGCCGCCTTCTTGCTGCGCGACGCCGATGCATGGCTGATGCCAACCGTGGCCGTACGCCCGCCGCGTCTCGATGCCCTCGACCGCGATGAAGACTTCTTCGCGGTCAACGGCCTGGTGCTTCGCAATGCAAGCGTGATCAATTTCCTCGATGGCTGCGCGGCGACGCTGCCAGCCGGCGAAGGCATTGGCCTCGGCGTGTGCGGCCTGCATGGCAGTGACGCGCGCGTGTTACAGGTGGCCGCGGCCATCGAACGCGCCTTCGATTGATGCGCTGATCGTCCTTTCCGCCGGATCCCACGGCTAGCACAACGCAAGACCGAGAGGGCCGCGCCGACGCAGCGCGGCCCCGCCCACCACACCCAAGGAGTAGTCACAGATGTCCATCGTGATGAGCGGCGCCCCTGGCGCCCCGGAGAGCCTGCCTGCCGCGGAACTGGCTCAGCAACGCAACGAGGCGTATCGCAAGATTACCGTGCGCCTGATCCCTTTCCTGGTCTTCCTGTTCATCCTGGCCTGGATCGACCGCGTCAACGTCGGTTTTGCCAAGCTGCAGATGCTGCAGGACTTGCAGTTCAGCGAGGCCGTGTACGGGCTGGGCGCGGGAATTTTCTTCATCGGCTACTTTCTGTTCGAGGTGCCGAGCAACCTGCTGCTCGAGAAGATCGGCGCCCGCAAGACGCTGGCGCGCATCACGATCCTCTGGGGCCTGGCGTCGATGGCGATGATCTTCGTGAAGACGCCGATGCAGTTCTATACGCTGCGCTTCGTGCTCGGTGTCTTCGAGGCGGGCTTCTTCCCGGGCGTGGTGCTGTACCTGACGTACTGGTTCCCGGCCGCGCGTCGCGCACGTATCAATGGCCTGTTCATGACGTCGTTCGCAATAGCCGGCGTGGTGGGCGGCCCGCTGGCCGGCTTCATCATGAGCGCAATGGACGGTGTGGATGGCCTGGCCAACTGGCAATGGCTGTTCGTGATCGAAGGGATTCCTTCGGTGCTGGCCGGTATCGCGGTGCTGATGTACCTGCCGGAGAAACCGGTCAACGCGAAGTGGCTGACGCAGCAGGAGCAGACCATCGTCACGCGCGACGTGGAAGCCGAGGCGCGTGATCCCAACAAGCACTCGTCCCTCAAGGACGCCTTCGCCAATGCACGTGTGTGGATCTGCGCGGCGATTTACTTCTGCGTCGTCAGCGGCAACGCCACCATCGCATTCTGGTCGCCGTCGATCATCAAGGAGCTCGGCGTACAGGGCAACCTGCAAATCGGTCTGGTCTCCGCAATCCCGTTCGTGGCCGGCACCATCGCCATGGTCCTCAACGGTATTCACTCGGACCGCACCGGCGAACGCCGCATGCACTGCGCGATGGCAACGCTGGTGGCAGCCGTGGGCCTGACGCTGACCGGCTTCCTGCTTCACAGCGCAGTGCTGGCCCTGATCGCGCTGACGATCGCCTCCATCGGCATCCTGGCCGCCTTCCCGGTGTTCTGGTCGCTGCCGTCGGCATTCCTTGCCGGCACCGCAGCCGCAGGCGGCATCGCGCTGATCAACTCGATCGGCAACCTGGCCGGCTTCGTGGCGCCGTACATGATTGGCTGGTTCAAGACCAGCACCGGCCAACTGGCCGGCGGCCTGTACTTTGTGGCCGCACTGGAAGCCTGCGCGACGGTACTCGTGATCGCTTTCATCCGCGCCCGCCACTGATCACGGCGCAGGATGCCCGCAAGGCGGCAGGGGACTGGATTCCCCTGCCGCCTTGCGTTACAATCCGCTTCCTTATTGCGTCGCAGGCAGAAGTTACGCCGGCGGCACGGACGGTGTCCCGGCGCCTAGTCGCCGCAAGCAAGAAAAGGCGGGCAGTTCCAGCCGCCTTTTTTGCTTTGTTGACCACCGTCCAAGGACCGCGAGGGTGGCGAAATTGGTAGACGCACCAGGTTTAGGTCCTGACGCCAGCAATGGTGTAGGGGTTCGAGTCCCCTCCCTCGCACCAATATTTCCTTATAAATCAACAACATATGCCGTTGATGCTGGCGAGAATTCAGCCAGCTTTTGCCAGAATTTCGGGCGAACATCTTCACGGCCCGATTCCCCGCCTCGGCGTCAGCCGACGGCATCCAGCCGCACTACACGCGGGCGATCATCGTCCAGTCAGCGTGCCCCATCTGTTTTGCCACCCACGTCGGCTGTCCGGCACCACGCATTTCGCTGAAGCTGTCGCGCGCCAATGCGATGGCGTATTCGTGCCGCTGCCGAAGCTCGAGTTGCAGGGGGGGCGCGATGAGCTGTCTGACAAACAGCAGGAGTTGCTGGGCGAGATTGGCACTTTGTTCAACCGGTTCCGCGAGTTCACCGCAGACGGCGAGATTGATTGCCGGGAAGATTCGGAGCTTCACAAGGTTGCTGACGAAGTGCATCGGTCGCCTGAGGAGTTCTTGGCCGTCTCGACGCGGCTGTACGGCCGGCGGCTAGTTGGCAAGGCCGATCGTGATGAGTGACCGGGGCATCGAGGCACGCGACGTGGTGCCGGCGTACATGCGGGTCACGCTGGCCCTTATCTCCAAGGTTGTCGGGCGCGGTTCACCGCGGCGCCACGGGGCTGCACGGGCTGGGCACAAAGGGGTTTGACAAGTATTGCGGGTTCGAGGAGGTGGAATTGATCAGGGAAACATAGGTGCTGCTACTTGAGCACGTGCCGACGGTGGAGTTGCTGCCGTGATCCACCTGAGCTACTTGTACCGGCTGAAGCCAGAGGAAATAGCCATCCGCTACCAGGAGCGGCAGGCCCGGGCGGACAAAGCGTGCGGCGACTGTGCGAATCGGTCGCTGTTCGTCGGCCTGGACGGCCAGCCGGCAAGAGAATGGAGGTTTCCGCTGCGCGACTACGGTCGGCAGTGCGACAAATACAGGAAGGAAGGGAAGGGCACAGTGTCTGGGCGGATGCAGCGGTCGGGCGATCGGCTCAGCTGAAGGTCGTTACCGAGCGGCGCCCCCGCAAGCCAACGTCGCGCGCATGCTGATCGATGAGGCTGATGCTGAGCAGGTGGAGCGCGCCTGGCGTCGGCTGATGCCATTTGACCGGGGCGTCCTGCGCATGCACTACATCTGGCAAGCGCCCGCGTCTGCAATGTGCCGTCGGCTCCGAATTCGCCATAACCCGCCCAGCGTGCTGGATCTGGCCATCGCACACGCCAGGCGCGAGATTGGCAAGGTTCTGAACTCGATGGCAAAAATGCAAGCTGAGGTCAGCGAACGATTGCGCGCCAACATCCGGCATGTGGACTATTGTGCCTTGTGACAATCAGCGCGGCCACCTTGTATTTGGTTGCTCCGGCATATTTTGAGGCTTTCCGCCGAATTGCGGGCTGCGAGAGCTGAGGTGGCTGGGGCGGCGATAAGTCAGGGGTTGGCCCGACTGCTGAGTTCGGCCAGTTTGGACTGTTGATTGATAGACATGGGATGGCCGCTGGGCTGTCCAACTTTATGGGGCAGTTTAATCATTCTCCGTGCGGGTCATTCCGTGTCGTCGTGGCCCTATTGATCGCTCATCGTGAAAGTGGCGGCTCATCGCCTACTTGAAGCTCCTTCCCCAGAGGGTGTAGGTGTACCCGCAAACTACTGATAATTCATTAGGAAAGTCATCACAGTATTCGCGAGCCCGGGCCCTATCGAGCTGCCGGTTTGGTAGTAGCGGGCCTTGAGGGGAATAGCGTAAGCCCCTCCGGTGCTTGAGTTGTATCCATTGAACGTCTGCGGGCTACCCAGCGGGAACGGGTTGCCAGAATTATCCAGCAGCTGGACACCTATCCCGGTAGCGCCCGATGAGCCATCGAGCGCCACAACCGAGTTTGCACTGCTGAGAATAGTAGTCACCGCGTCGACTTGATACATAATAGTCGTCATCCCCCCCGGGCAGTTGTTCAGGGCAATATTGAATCCCGTGGACGATGTAAAGCTGCCTATTCCCGAGAACTCAGAAGTTCGATGGTTCTGCATTGGAACCGTGACATCGGGAGTCTGACATGACGCCGGCGAAAATGTGATGCTGCCAACAGCGCCCGCCCTGTAGACCACAAGCGAACTATCAAAGTTATACTCAACCGTCGGAAGACTGGCGCCATCTACCGTACCATAAGAGACTGGTCCGGTTTTCACAAATACGTAGTTCAGATTTTGCGCACCCCAATAGAAAGTGATAGAGCTGCCTGAGTAGCTTGCCGAGGTGGGAAAGGGGGTGTTCTGGTTCGTGATTTTGACGCCCACGCCAGGAACATTCGTGGGAAAAATATTATCGGACTCGGGGACTTGTGACAAATTCCAATAACGGGCTCCGTTTCCACTACAAGTGGCGTAGAATTCGCCAGGAGACGGTGACCAGGTAAATCTGGTGAGTTCGGCTCCAACTGGGAGATCCCGAGGCGCAACGACAGTTTTAGTTATCGGAATTGTTATATTCAGCGTACTAAATCCGGACATAAAACTGCAGGTAGCCCAGGCGGGTGCAAAAGAGGAGAAGAAGATGCAAGTCCCAAAGAGAAAAGCAACAATTCCTTTAATGCATCGAGATTTCGGATTGTCGAAATAAGTCCGATGTAATGCAACAATTGTTTTTAGCATATTTTTTCTAGAATCGTCCGCACTGCCACTTGGAATGGAGGCAGCTTGTTTCCGAGCCGCCACCGTCAATTCTCCGCTGGGTGGTGGCACTGGCAGTTAGTCAATAAGCCGGAACGGCTTCACCATCGGTGGCCAAGCCGTAGCCATTGATGGTCTGGTCGTGGACTTTGATATCCGGTGCCAGGCTCAGCTCGCCCTTGAGCGGGAACAGCCTGGTTTCACCGGGACCTACCATGCCGCTTCCCACAAACTTCGCAGTCATACCAGCACTGGTTACTTCGAGTACGGGAATTAAAACGTGGTAGGGGGTCGGATTCGGGCTTCCAGGCTCGCGTCCTTGCGCGTTATAAATCACTGATGTGCCATCAATCGTGACTGAGGCGTGCGCGCTCAGTGACGCAATCAAGCTCGCGGCAAACAAGCTTGCGGTGAATGCCGATTGAATTTGTCGTCTAGCGTTCAGGAACGGCACGTGGAATAGTCAAAAAAGTCTGAAAGAGAGGACGGGCCGGATCCGGTGATTGGCGGATCGTGTTCGCATCTGGATCGGAAGCCGCCGCCTGCCGCTGGACAAGTCTGATTTTAGGCAGCACAACCCAGCGCACGAATAAGGCATCCCCTAGTTTGCGTCAGAATTTGGCCCGGTCGGCGGTGATGTGGGGCGTGCCCGCCGGGGTGAGGGGGCAGCGCTACCAAGTGTCGACGATGGCTGAGATGCCTGAGATGGCTGATGAAGGCGATGTGGAGGGCAACGTATCTGGAGAGGGCCTATTGCCGTCGTCTGGCCAGGTAAGTGTTGCGGCGGGCCCGGCACTCCCGGAAGCCATCAATCGCTATACGATGCGGGTCCGAATCGATTCACATGAATGGCTCTTGGTTGGGCCGCTTGGGGCGATCACGCCGGACGGCGGAGAGGGGGAAGCGGGCGTACAGCGACCTTGGGGGCGGGGCTTTGTCGCCACGCCGAAAGTGAAAGAAGTTGCCTCTTCGTCCCTGCAGTTCGGGTAGTCCAGTGGGCGACCATATTCGAACGGACGCGGCGCGATCTCCGTGCGGTCGTGGGCGGAACGATCCGGTGCGCGCATCAGTAACAGTTCGATCCTGCCAATTCCCTGGATCGGGCTTGCTCGGCCATCTCCAGTTCCCCCGTCATGACGTGCATGGATACTTGCTGCATTGCGGCGCGCTGTCTCCGTCGCCCCAATGATTGAGTCGCGGCAACTGCCGCCGCGCCGGTCTAGCAATACGAAAGGTTGATTGATCTATCGGCCGGTTTGCACGAATACTCAGCCAAAGTTAGTTCATCCCGCATCCCCATGGTGGAGTGGAGACAGGAGCCATGACATTTGGCACCGCACAGATTGGATCGACGTCGCGCTATCGCACGAGCATCATGGTATCGGGCCACGCCATCACGGCCGATGAGCCTCGTGCGCTCGGCGGGCAAGGGGTTGGCCCGGCACCCTATGATCTATTGCTGGCAAGCTTGGGAGCGTGTACTGCCATCACGCTCAGGATGTATGCCGAGCGCAAGGGCTGGCATTTGGAGTCGCTGGAGGTCTCCATGCGGCTTGTCGGGTCGGACGCGCTCCGTATCGAGCGGACGCTTGTCATGAAGGGCTTGGAAGAGAGCCAGAGACTGCGCATGGCGGAAATTGCCGAGCGTACGCCCGTCACGAAGACGCTGCGGTCCGGGTTGCCGATCGACACGCGCCTGGCTTAATGCCGGCGCGTTTCAGGTCGGCCGCTTTCAAGCATTCCCACACTGGCTGGCAACGAACCCGCCGGACGCTGGGCGGAAGAGGAGAGCGCTCATATGATCCAGCAGAATACAGGCGGAGTCGGGTCGCGCAGACATCAGATGTTTCCAGTTCTGACGCCGATTCAGGTTGAGGCGGCTAGCCGATTCGCAAGCGGTCCGCCGCGCGTGTTCGCATCGGGTGAAACTGTCTTTGCCACGGGGGACAGGAACGTACCGGTTTGGCTCGTGCTGGATGGTTCCATTGATGTTCTGCGCCGCAATGGCCTGGACGAGAGCGCGCCCATCACTACCCATCGCGCGGGGCAGTTTACCGGAGAGGTCAGCCAGATCGATGGCCGTGCGTCGCTTGCGCTGGCGCAGGCGGGTCCGGACGGCGCCACGCTGCTGCCATTCGATCCACCGCACTTGCGCGCGCTGATGATCGGATCGGCGGAGGTTGGCGAAATCGTCATGCGCGCATTGATCTTGCGGCGCGTCAGCCTGATCGAGCATGGTGGCTCGGGTACGATTTTGATTGGTGCGTCAGATGATTCGCACCTTCTGCGCCTGCAGGGATTCCTGACCCGTGGCGGCTACCCCAATCACATCATGGACCCTCGGATCGACGGCGATGGGCGTAGCTTCGTCGAGCGGATGGCGCTTCTTCCTACCGATATGCCGCTGGTGGTCTGCCCCGGTGGCGCAGTATTGAAGCGGCCGGACGAGCGTGAACTGGCGGGCTGCCTCGGCATTCTCCCAAAGATCGAGCAGCGGAAAATCTACGACGTTGCCGTTGTGGGTGCGGGTCCGGCCGGGTTGGCGGCTGCGGTCTATGGCGCTTCGGAGGGCCTCTCGGTGATCGTTCTTGACGAGCGCACCATGGGCGGGCAGGCCGGAGCGTCGGCGCGAATCGAAAACTATCTTGGCTTTCCGACCGGCATCTCGGGGCAGGCGCTCGCAGGCCGCGCATTCACCCAGGCCCTGAAGTTCGGGGCCGAGGTGGCCATCCCCGTGAGTGTGGGGCGGCTGGATCGCGATGGGGATCGGCTGATGCTGGGGCTCTCCGATGACTCGACAGTGGCAGCGCGTACTGTCGTGATCGCTTCAGGTGCTGCCTATCGGCAACCAGACATCGCCGGCCTCAGGCATTTCGAAGGCGCTGGGGTCTCCTATTGGGCATCCCCGATCGAAGCGCGCTTGTGTGCAGGCAAGGAAATCGCCCTTGTCGGCGGCGGCAATTCGGCGGGCCAGGCGATCGTGTTTCTTGCTCCGCACGTGAAGCGGCTTCACGTATTCGTGCGGCGAGAGCTGTCGGAGACGATGTCACGCTACCTCATCGATCGCATTTCTGCGTTGCCCAACGTCGACATTCATGTCGGCACGGATCTGATTGGACTCGCGCCCCATGGCGAGACGCTCGCCAGCGCCACAGTTCGCGATCGCGCCAGCGCGGCGTTGACGCAGTACGAAATCTGCCATCTCTTCCTGTTCATTGGCGCGACACCGCATACCTGCTGGCTCAACGGTTCATTAGCGATGGACGACAAGGGCTTCATCTTGACTGGTGGATCGACATCTTCGCTCGAGACCAGCATGCCCGGAGTCTTTGCCATCGGCGACGTCCGAGCGGGCTCGACTAAGCGAGTGGCCGCCGCAGTCGGTGATGGGGCTGCCGCCATTTCACAGATCCACAATTACCTCAGCAAGCAGGCCAAGGAGGCGGCGTGAAAACTTGTGACCATACGGATACGATCCGCGACGTCGTACCAAGCGCCCGGGGTTGCGAAGAATGTCTGAACGTGGGCAGCACGTGGGTGCATCTTCGGTTGTGCCGGGCGTGCGGTCACGTTGGTTGCTGCGACAACTCTCCCCTCAGGCACGCCCGTGCGCATTACGAGAAAACCGGACATCCAATCATCGAGGGATACGACCCTCCTGAGGGATGGGGGTGGTGCTACGTCGATCGGGAGGAAGTCACGCTTCCGGACCAGACGCCGCAGCGAGGGCCGATTCCACGGTTCGTCTGATGGTCGGGTGTGCAGTCGCGCCGCCCTTGGAGCGCGTCGCTGGATGAAATCAGAAATTCAAAAAATTTGATTGATTTGTGCGTTAATCCGGGGATTCAAGTCAGGAGTCCGCCGCTATAGTTCCCCGCATGGCGCAGAAACAAGCCAAAAACGCCGCCAAACAGTGCAACCACGCAACGCCAGTTCAATTGCTGAATTTAGTTGAATAGACTTGCTGCGCATCCCCAGGATTGCAACGAGATTGCAGTCCCAGACACACAGGAGAATCCACATGACCAAACTACCATTGCTTGACCCTGCCGATTGCGCCCTGATCCTCGTTGATGAGCAGGCGGGCCTTGCGTTTGCTGCAGGGTCTCAAGACCCGCAGATTCTGCGCAGCAACGGGCTTGCGGTTGCCAAGACGGCGGTCGCCTTCGACTTGCCGGTTGTGGTTTCGACCTCGGCCTCGAAGGTGTACAGCGGCCCATTGATGCCAGCGTTCCGGGAAGTGCTGAAGGACGTCACCCCGATCGAACGGCGCAACATGAATCTGTGGGAAGACGATGCGGTGCGCAATGCGATCACGGCGACCGGAAAGCGTACGCTGATCATTGCGGGCTTGCTGACGGAGGCCTGCGTGAGCTTCCCGGTTCTTTCCGCGTTATCAGAGGGGTATCAGGTCTACGTCGTGGCCGATGCCTGTGGTGGATTGAGCCCGACAAGCCATGAACTCGCGTTGCGACGGATGGCGGCAGCTGGCGCAGTCATGACCTCCTGGCTTCAGCTCCTGCTCGAATTCCAGCGGGATTGGACCCGCCACGAAACCTATGAGAAGGCTCGCGCGATTGTGGTGGAGCATGGTGGTGGGTACGGCACGGGTCTGGCGTATGCGCGTGACATGATCAAACCGGCGTGAGCGTCCGTGACGCAGGCGCTCAATGCTCTTCGGAGGACGTAACGGATATGACGGCCATCAGCGATTCGCAATCCCACGACAACCCGGCAGCCAGCCTGTGGGCGCAATGCCGCACGGCAGTGCTGCTCACCATCGTGGGTGGCGCCATCGACACCATCGGCTTCATCGCCTTGCTCGGTTTCTTCACCGCCCATGTGACTGGCAACCTGGTGCTGGCAGGCGCGGCCCTTGTGAAAGGGGGCACGGGACTGTGGGTGAAACTGGGCGCCATTCCGCTATTCATCGTCACGGTCATGCTGGCCAAGATGTGGATCGACCGCTGCAGCCAGTCCCACAAGACCCTGGGCTGGCTGTTCGTGGCGGAGGCGGTGTTCCTGTCCGCCTTCATGCTGGTGGGACTGTACTTCGATCCGCTCCTTGATCCTGGCGCGGGTGAACTGGCACTGACGGGTGGCCTTGGCCTGATGGCTCTGGCAATCCGCAACACGGCGAGCAAGACCTTGATCAAGCACATCAGCCCCAGCACGATGATGACGGGGAACACCACGCAGTTTGGCATCGATCTATCCAACTTCGTGCGCACGTTTAGCCGCGAACACGGGGTCGCCGTGCTGAAAAGCGGAAGCATCGTCGTCGGGTTCGTCGCGGGCGCGTTCCTTGGCGCGGTGCTTTACATGCGCATCGGCTTCTGGAGTGTGCTGCCTTTCACGCTGGCGATCTTGTATCTGGCCAGTCTTGCGTTCCGCAAGCAGTTCATTTGAGCACGGCCATGACCATCAACAAGAGTCGGCTGGAATCATTCAGCGATGGGGTGATGTCCGTGAGCTTGACGCTGATGCTCTATCAGATTCAGCTTCCTGCGGAGTTCAACTGGACTGGCGTACGCGCAGAGGCGCCCCATTTCTTTGGATACGTGCTCAGCTTCATCTATGTCGGCATCTACTGGAACAATCACCATCACCTGTTCCAGATGGTGCGTGGTATCAACGGGAAGGTCATGTGGGCGAACCTCAATCTGTTGTTCTGGCTGACGATGATTCCTATCACCACCACCTGGACTGGCAAGTCGGAATTCTCGGAGATTCCAACCGCGCTGTACGCCTTTGTGCTCTTCATGTGCGCCATATCCTATTGGATTCTGCAGCGCGTCATCATGGCATCGGAGGGACAGGGCTCCATGCTCGCAGGTGCCATCGGCAAGGATCGGAAGGGCAGGGTATCGCTCGTCGTGTACGCATTGGCGATCGTGGTGAGTTTCTTCAGCAGCATCGCGGCAACACTCATTCTGATTGCGATGGCTGCATTCTGGTTTCTGCCCGATTCGCGAATCGAGAGCTATCTTCTGGGGCAGGGCGGCAGGGATTCATAGGCGGCCGGGAAGCGCGCCGTCTGTGTCAACCGCAGGCCAGCCTCGCCCCCGGGGCTACATGTTCTCCACTTCGCCGGCAGCAGCCTGCAAGACGCGGGCGAAATGTTGGGGCGGTTGACCGCCGGTGATGCGCTGGTTGCCGACCCGGTATGTGGGCACCGAACGGACGCCATCGAACTGGGCCTGTAGTTCCTGGGCCACGACGCTCGCTTCCCCGGCCGAGCCGTTCAGATACTCGCGCACGCCGGCTGCGTCGAAGCCGATCGAAACCGCGATGTCTACCAGCACGTCCAGAGAACCAATGTCCTGTCCGCGTGTGAAATAGGCTTCCATCACTGCGCTGAACAAGTCATCCGCGCGTGCGGCGTCCTGGTCCTGTACGTAGCGCATAAGGCGGTGTGCCAGGCGTGTATTCGGCGTGACCAGTATCCGGTCGTAGTTGAATGCAAGACCCACGCGCTTCCCAGCCGCCGCAACCTCCGCATCCAGCACCTGGGACCGCTCCCAGCTGCCGAACTTGCGGCTGCGATATGCCTTGCGATCCGAGCTGGGTTTCGGCATGTCCGGGTTGAGCTCGTAAGGCTGGTATTGCGAGCGGAATCGGCCAGCCATGCCAGCCTGCTCGATGCCGGCCTTCAGCGATTGATGCCCGATCCAGCACCAGGGGCAAATGAAGTCGTAAGTGATGACGATGTCTATCGGTGTCATGGAGCGCTCCAGTCCTGTAACGAAATGGCGATGACACAAAGGTAAGGCACGCGTCCGGATTCCTGAATAGGGACGCCGCGCAACCCAGCGTTGCGTTCGATGCAAGGCACGGCCGCCGACAGGGCAGCCGTGTGTCAGTCCACCTTCAGCGTGCCGGTACGGGTGCGAGCGATTCGTGCGGCGTGGCGGTCCGTTGCGCGGCTTTATGGACCATCGTGTAGGCGTAGTCCACACCCATGCCGTAGGCGCCGGAGTGCTCCTTCACGAGCTGCATCACGGCATCGTAGGTGTCGCGATGCGCCCAGTCGCGCTGCCATTCGAGCAGTACCTGCTGCCATGTCACCGGCACCACGCCGGCCTGGATCATGCGTTGCATCGCGTAGTCATGGGCTTCCCGGGTATTGCCACCACAGGCATCCGCAACCACGTAGAACTCATAGCCGGCGTCCTGCATGGCGCACAGGGCGAAGGTGGTAATGCACACCTCGGTCCACAGCCCGGCAGCCACGATCTTCTTGCGGCCGGCCGCCTTCAGCGCATCGCGCACCTTCTGGTCGTCCCAGGAGTTCATCGATGATCGCTCGAGTGTTTTCGCGTTCGGGAACACGTCAAGGAGCTCTGGGAACGTGTAGCCCGAGAACGACTCGCTTTCCACGGTGCTGATGGTGGTCGGGATATTGAAGATCTTGGCGGCCTTGGCAAGGCCGACCACATTGTTCTTCAGCGTCTGACGATCGATGGACTGAATGCCGAACGCCATCTGCGGCTGCGTGGCCAGAGCGGACTGGATCTGCAGGCCAGGCTGGGGCAGATGGGCATTCATATTCCGATCATCTTCATGACTGGGTACGGAGACATCGCCATGAGCGTCGCAGCCATGAAGACCGGTGCCGAAGACTTCATGGCCAAGCCGTTTCGCGACCAGGATTTGCTGGACGCCGTATCCGCCGCGCTGGAGAAAGACCGTTTGCGCCGCCAGGCGGTTGGCAAGGTTGATGAGATTCGGGCGAACTACGCCACACTCACGCCACGCGAATCCGAAGTCATGGGACTGGCCGTGACAGGACTGCTGAACAAGCAGATTGCGGGCGAGATCGGCATCAGCGAGGTTACCGTCAAGATTCACCGCGGGCAGGCGATGCGCAAGATGCGGGCGCGCACGTTTGCTGATCTGGTATTGCTGGCGCAGCAGCTCGGTATCTGCAGGGCCGATCGCTGACCGATTGTCAGGACGTTGCGCGCGGGAGAGGGTTCCCCCGCGCGATTGACATGCTCAGGCGATCAGCGTCCGGGCGACCAGCGTTGCGGCCGCCACGCTTGACGTGCTGACTGCCAGCCAGCATCCCAGCAGGAGGGCGCCGTTGACCACGCTTCGATCTGATTTCATCTTGTGTGCTCCGTGGGATGACTGGCTGCGGGCATGCATCAGCGCTCGATCACCGGTGCGTGCACGGGCGCGATCGATGCGTGCGGGGTCGCCGTGCGTTGCGCGGCCTTGTGCACCATCGTGTAGGCGTAGTCGATGCCCATGCCGTAGGCGCCTGAGTGTTCCTTGGCCACGGCCATCACCGCGTCGTACGTTTCGCGGTTCTTCCAGTCGCGTTGCCATTCCAGCAGAACCTGTTGCCACGTCACCGGTACCACGCCGGCCTGGATCATGCGCTGCATGGCGTAGTCATGCGCTTCCTTGGTGGTGCCGCCCGAGGCGTCGGCCACCATGTAGATTTCGTAGTCGCCTTCAAGCATGGCGGAGAGCGCGAAAGTGGTGTTGCAGACCTCGGTCCACAGGCCGGCCACGATTACCTTCTTGCGGCCATTGGCGGCCAGCGCGTCGCGTACTTTCTGGTCGTCCCAGGAGTTCATCGAGGAGCGTTCCAGGGTTTGCTTGCCGGGGAACACGTCGAGCAGTTCCGGGTAGGTGTAGCCCGAGAACGACTCGCTTTCTACGGTGGTGATGGTGGTCGGCACGTCGAAGACCTTCGCAGCCTTGGCCAGGCCCACAACGTTGTTCTTCATGGTCTGGCGGTCCATCGACTGGACGCCGAAGGCCATTTGCGGCTGGTGGTCAATGATGATCAGCTGGCTGTTGCGCGGGGTCAGGACTTCCAGTTTGGCGTTCGACATGGTGCTCTCCACTAAGTTTTATTCAAGGAATTTGAGTTATTGGTCTGGCAGCGCCGCTTTCGCTTCGTTGCGTTGTTGCGCTGTCCATGTGCAGAACTATAGCGATGGCGAGCGCACAAACATCCGATCTGGATTGTAAGTGTTGTTCAAATTTTTTGATCTCTGGAATTGGGCGGTGAAATCATGGGCGCGAAGTCGGACCGCATGCCATGCGCGGTCCTGAAGCCCTGACGCGCTCTCGCATTTCAAAAGCGACTGCGTTCTATCCATTGGGAGCGAGATGAACACGACAACCCTCAACCCTCAGGACATCGTGACCAGCATCATTGTTCACGAGGTCGAGCCCGGCGCCGCCGGGCAGTATGAGACGTGGCTCGCCGACATCCGTGTCGCCTGCTCCAGGTTTCCCGGCTACCTGAGCACCGACGTGATCCGCCCGGTCGGCAAGAGCCGTGAATACGCGACGATCGTCCGTTTCGCTGACTTCAAAAGCCTGAATGCCTGGATGGAATCCGATGAGCGCCGGCAGCATATTGCGCGGATGCAGTCGTCGTTGCAGCAGGGCGATCGATACGAGATCCGAACAGGTCTCGATTTCTGGTTCACGCCGAAGCACGCACCGGTCAAAGTGCCGACCGCGTGGAAGCAGTGGCTTGTCACGTGGAGCGCGATCTTGCCGCTCAGCATTGTTGTTCCGCTGGGGGTGGTGCCAATGCTCGCCCGTCTCGGCTTCGCCCGCGACTCGTTTGCCGACAAGGCCGTCGTTTCGGCGGCAATCGTGTTCCTGATGGTCTACGTGGTGATGCCACGCTATACCCGGCTTGTGGCGCGCTGGCTGTTCAAGTGAGGGCGCTGACAGTTTAGGCGGCCTCCCATCGGTCAACTACGGGTTTTGCCTGACACGCACCGTATCCGTTGATTTGATTGGATTTTCCGGGTCGCTGTGACGTTCCGGGTTCCTGCGGACGAAAAAATCTGCTTGATCTTCACGATTCGATGTCCATAATGCAAACGTTTGCAAAAACATGAGAAGAAGGAAGAAACCATGGAGACGATGCAATCTCGATCGACGCCGCAATCCATTGAAGACCTGGCCCTGATCGACGACGAATGGTCGGTGACCGACGTTGTCAGGCGTGCAATGGAGGGAACGGAGAATCCGCGCCTGCGCACCGTGATGGCGGCGCTGGTGCGGCATCTGCACGAATTCCTGCGCGAAGTGCGTCCGACCGACGAGGAGTTTGAGTTAGGGCTCGAGTTCATCGCCGCGCTCGGCCACGCCACGCACGCCACCAACAATGAGGTGGTGCTCGCCGCCGACGTGCTGGGCCTGTCGACACTGGTGACCACCATGAACAACAGCACGGCGGGTGGCCGTACCCCGGGCGCGCTGCTGGGGCCGTTCTATCGCGCCAATGCGCCGCGTTACCAGTGCGGCGATTGCGTGGTGCAGGACGACGCACCGGGTCTGCCACTGTTTGTCAGCGGCACCGTGCGTGCGACCGACGGCACGCCATTGCGCGGCGCGACCGTCGAAGTCTGGCAGGCGTCGCCGGTTGGGCTCTATGACAATCAGGACCCAAACCAGCCGGACCGCAATCTGCGCGGACTGTTCCAGACCGATGCCGAAGGCGGCTATCACTTCCGCACCGTGCGTCCGGCCGGCTATCCGGTACCCACCAACGGCCCGGTCGGCGAACTGCTGGCCGCACAGTTCCGCCATCCGTATCGCCCAGCGCATATCCATTTCATCGTCGCCGCGCCGGGCTATCGCACGCTGGTGACGCAGGTGTTTGCCGACGACTCGGACATTCTCGAAACCGATGTCACGTTCGGCGTGCATCGCCAGCTCGTTGGCCGCTTTCAGCAGGTGGAAGCGGGACGCAGCCCGTGGGGCGACATACCCGCGCCGTTCTACACGCTCGCATTTGATTTCACGCTGGAACCGGGCGTTCAGACGTTCCCGCGTCCGCCGATCGATTGATGGACCGACGAACCCGTCGCTCCACCGTCGCAACGTTTATCACGACCTTCCATTCATCCAACCGAACATGCCTATAAATTCCCTATCCGGCAGAGTCGCCGTGATCATCGGTGGCACCGGCGGCATTGGCCTCGCCACAGGCCATGCGCTGGCAGAGATCGGCACCAGCGTGGTGCTGACCGGCCGCGATGCCGATCGCACCGCGAGCGCCGTCGCCACGCTGCCGGCCGGCAATCATCTGGCTGCTCATGCCGAAGTCGGCGACAGCGCCACGCTGCGGCTGCTTGCGGACGACGTCCAGCATCACTACGGACGTGTCGACATCCTCGTCAACACGTCGGGCTTCACACGTGCGATTCCGCATGCCGATCTCGATGCGCTCGACGATGCGTTGATCGACGAAATGTTTGCCGTCAACTGGCGCGGCCAGTTCGCCGCGATTCGCGCGTTCGCACCACTGCTGCGCGCGAACGGTGACGGCCTGATCGTCAACGTCGGCTCGATCGCGGGGCGTACCGGGCAAGGCAGCAACGTTGCGTACTGCGCGGTCAAGGCGGGCCTCGACGTCATGGCAATGTCGCTGGGCCGTGCACTCGCTCCTGCAATCCGCGTGCTCAATGTTTCGCCCGGCGTAGTGGATACCGGCTTCGTACCGGGCCGCGATAGCAGCTTCAATGAACGCGCGGCCAAGACCACACCGCTGCGGCGGATCGGCCAGGCGCAGGACGTGGCTGACGCCATCGTCGCGTGCGCCACATCGCTTCGCTTTGCCACGGGCACCACCATCGTCGTCGATGGCGGGCGCCAGCTCGGCTGATTCCTTTTCCTCTCAGTTCAACGTATCCATGCACGCACGCAAGACCATCATCACCTGCGCGGTGACCGGCAATATCGTCAAGCCAGACCAGCATCCCGGTCTGCCCATCACACCGGAACAGATCGCCAACGCCTCGCTCGAAGCGGCCGAGGCTGGCGCCGCCGTCGCGCACATCCATGTACGCGATCCGGAAACGGGCAAGCCGTCGATGCGTCTCGATTACTACGCCGACGTGATCGACCGCATCCGCGCGCGCAACCGTGCGCTGATCATCAACCTGACCACGGGCCCCGGCGGGCGCTTTGTGCCCGACGAGGACGAGCCGCGCGTGGCTGCGGCGGGTACCACGCTGCTGCATCCGCTCAAGCGCGTCGAGCACATCGCCGCATTGCGTCCCGACGTGTGCTCACTCGACCTCAACACGATGAACTCGGGCACCGACGTGGTGATCAACACGCCGGGCAACGTCCGCAAGATGGCCGAGGTGATTCGCGCCGCAGGCGTGATGCCGGAGCTCGAGATCTTCGATTCAGGCGATCTGAACATGGCGCTCGACTTCATGCGTGATGGCGTGCTTGAAGGCCCGGGGCTGTGGACTTTCGTGCTGGGCGTGAAGTATGGCTTCGCACCCACGCCGGAAACGATCTTCTACGCCCGCAACATGCTGCCACCGGGCGCGCACTGGTCGGCGTTCGGCATCGGCCGCGCGGAGTTCCCGATCGTCGCGCAGGCCTGGCTGGCGGGTGGCCACGTCCGAGTCGGCCTGGAAGACAACATCTATCTCGAAAAAGGCGTGCTGGCGCCGAGCAACGCCGCGTTGGTCGCCAAGGCGCGCGACATCGTGAAGTCGCTCGGTGGCGACATCGCTTCATCCGCCGATGCGCGCCGCACGCTCGGACTGCGCGAAGTCTGATTCCCTCTCTACTGCATCCCAATCATCATGAACACTATCCAGGTCAAACGAAAAGCCGCGAACATCGACGAACTCGATCTCACCCTGTTGGGGGTGCCACGCCCCGAGGCTGCCGATGGCGAATGCGTGATCGAAGTGACCAGCGCCGGGGTGAACCCGAGCGACGTGAAGGCGACGCTCGGCCTGATGCCCCACGCGGTCTGGCCGCGCACACCGGGGCGAGACTACGCAGGCGTCGTTATAGATGGACCGGCTGCGCTCATGGGCCAGCAGGTATGGGGCAGCGGCGGCGAGCTTGGTATCCGCCGCGACGGCACCCATGGCAA
The DNA here is from genome assembly GCF_000812445.1 of Cupriavidus sp. SHE. NCBI lineage: Bacteria > Pseudomonadati > Pseudomonadota > Betaproteobacteria > Burkholderiales > Burkholderiaceae > Cupriavidus > Cupriavidus sp. SHE. The sequence continues at coordinate 231,122 of NZ_JWMB01000025.1, forward strand.
GTACCTGCGCGTCAACGCGCAATCGGTGCGCGCCAAGCCGGCTACGCTGTCGCTGCTGGAAGCGGGTGCGGTGGGTGTGCCGTTCATCACCGCGTACGAAGGCTTGCGACGCGCGGGCATGCCAAAGGCAGGCAGCGTGGTGCTGGTCGGCGGTGGAAACGGCAAGGTGGGGCAGGCCACGATCCAGATCGCCACGGCGCTCGGCGCGCGTGTCTTCGCCGTCGAGCGTGGCGCCGAGCCGTATCGCGGCCACGCAAGCGGACCGGTACGCATGATCGATGCCAGCCGCGAGAGCATTGCCGAGGTGGTCCGGGCCGAGACCGGCGGCCATGGCGCGGACATCGTCTACAACACCGTGGGCAGCCCGTACTTCGAACAAGCGAATCTGGCCATGGCGATTGGTGCCACGCAGATCTTCATCTCGACGATCGAGAAGCCCGTGCCGTTCGACATCTTCGCGTTCTATCGCGGCCAACACACGTATGTCGGCGTCGATACGCTCGCACTGGACAGCCAGGCGTGCGCCAACATCCTGGATGCGCTCGCCCCGATGTTCGCCTCCGGTGCGTTGAAGCCATTCCCGGTACTCGACGACTACACGTATGCACTTGCGGATGCCCGGGAGGCGTATCGCGCGGTACTGCAGGGCGCGAGCGAGCGCGTGGTGCTCAAGCCATGAACACCACCCGGTTCGCACAGGCGCCGACCTATTACCCGGCGAATCACGAAGGTATGCACTGCCTGCGCTTACAGGGGCACGAAGCTGGGCCGTCCGAGGCGTTGTGGATGGGCGTGTCCGTGATCCTCCCGGGCGGCCACACGTCCATGGATGCCTCGCCCGTGGAAAAGCACTACGTGGTGCTGGAAGGCGAGGTATGCATCCGGACGCCCGGGGAGAGCGTCACGCTGGGCCAGTTCGATTCGGTGCGGCTGGCGCCGGGAGAAAGCCGTCAGGTGTCCAACCCTGGCAATCGACCAGCGATGTTGCTCCTGGCCATGCCTTATCCGAAAGCCGTCAATCCATAACCCTAAGCAGTTGACCCTTGACGCCCTCGTCCGCCCCGGGATGCAAACGTTTGCTCGTTATGCGGCCCGAGGCGGGCATCAGAAGAACATAAAAAAACCTGGAGACAAAAAGATGCCCCCGATACTGCACCTGCGCCGACGCCACGTCATGCCACTGGTCGTCATGGCGACCGGCTTTGTCGCCGACGCCAGCGCGGAAACCAACGTGACGATCTATGGCCGGCTCAACACGGCCATCGAATATTCGAGCGCCAGTACCTCGACGAATGGCACGTCGCTTGGCAGCGTGGTGCGCCAGACCAACAACCGTTCGGTGTTCGGCTTCCGCGGTGAGGAAGATCTGGGAGGATCGCTGAAGGCGGTGTGGCAGATCGAAAGCAACCTGTCGATCGATACCGGGCAGGGACAGATCGCGGGACGCAATTCGCGCATCGGTCTGCAGGGCGACTATGGCCTGTTTTTCATGGGGCATTGGACCACGCCCTACACCGAGGCAACGATGGGTTACGACCCGTACTACCCGACCACCGCCGGCTACATGGCGCTGATCGGCAACGGATCGACCTCGAGCTCCGACAACGTGCAGGACACCAGTTCGTTCGACCGGCGTCAGAAGAACATCGTGCAGTACCGTTCGCCGTCACTGGCCGGCGTCAGTGTCTCGCTCGGCTGGGGGCTGCCAGAGGAAAAGCTCACCGTGCCGCGCAATCCGGCGCTGTACTCGATGGCTGCCGTCTACGAACGTGGCCCGCTGAACGCCACCGTCGCCTACGAAATTCACCAGCACTATCAGGCAGCGGGCCGCAACGACGATGCGCTGAAATTCGGCATCGCTTACCAGTTGTTCCAGGGGACGCGCCTTGCGGCGATCTACGAGCACCTGCACTACCGCACCGATACGGGTGACCTGCAACGCAACGCCTATTACGCGTCGCTGGTGCAGCAGGTAGGTACCGGCAGTGTGCGCGCTGGCGTTGCATATGCCGCGAACGGGACAGGGTCGTCGACCAGCACGATTGGCTACTTCCGCAGTGGCGCCGAGACGGGAGCTATCCAGTTCACGGTTGGCTACGACTATCCGCTGTCGAAGCGCACTGCGCTGTTCGCGTACTACAGCCGCATCAACAACAAGAAGAACGCGGTCTACGACTTCGCAATCAACCAGCTCGGCATCAAGGCTGGCGCCGACCCGCAAACAGTGGCGCTCGGCATGCGTCACTTCTTCTGACGTTCGAATACCCGCATACGCACCCGCACCCGCATCGCGAGGAGACATATCATGCTTCGACGTTTCAAGGCGCTTGGCGCCATGCTTTCCCTTGTAATGGCATCGACCATGGCGACGGCTGCGCCGTCGCACTATCCCAGCAAGCCGATCCGGCTGGTCGTGCCGTTCTCGGCCGGCAGCGCCACCGACATACTGGCGCGCATCATCAGCACAAAGATGGGCGAAGGCGGCACGTATCAGATCGTCGTCGACAACCGGCCCGGCGCGGGCGGCACGCTTGGCGCCACCACGGTAGCCCGGTCGGCGCCGGATGGGTACACCCTTATTCTGGTCTCGGTGGGCCACGCCATCAATGCGACGCTCTATCCGAAGCTTGGCTATGACACGGTCAAGGATTTCGCGCCGGTCTCGCTGGTGGCATCGGTGCCGAACGTGTTGGTGGTGAACGCGGCGAGTCCGTACAAGTCGGTGCGTGACCTGGTGACGGCGGCGAAGGCCAAGCCGGGCGCGATGAACTTCGACTCGGCGGGATCGGGCAGTTCCACGCACCTGAGCGGCGAGTTGTTCAAGATGCAGGCCGGGATCGACATTGTGCATATTCCGTACAAGGGCACTGGCGAGGCTCTGACCGATGTCATGGCCGGGCGCGGTGACATGATGTTCGCGCCGACGCTTTCCGCCATGCCGTTTGTCAAGCAAGGCAAGCTGCGCGCGCTGGCAGTAACCACGCCCGCGCGCACGAGCGTGCTGCCCGATATCCCGACGGTAGCGGAGGCCGGACTGCCGGGCTACGCCTTCGATTCCTGGTTCGGCGTGCTGGCGCCGGCGGGTACCCCGAAGGAAATCGTCGATGCGCTAAACGCGGAGATCGGCAAGGTGCTGGCTTCGCCAGACGTGCGCGAGCGGATGGCTGCACAGGGTGCCGAGCCCCGCCGCAGCACACCGCAGGCGTTCGCCAGCTATATCCAGGTGGAGATCGGCAAGCTCGCGCCAGTGGTGCGGCAGTCGGGGGTGACGGCGGGGCAGTAGCCGGGGCCGCCATCTGGCAGCAAGCGGGCACGGGCGTGCTGATCGCAGGCGCTAGAATGGCGCATCGCCAACCCGTAATCGCACCGCCCGCTGCCAACATGCCCGAGCGCAAACGCCTGACTCTCAAAGACCTGGCTGCCGAGATTGACGTCCATTACTCCACCGTCTCGCGCGTGATGAATCCGGCCACGCGGCATCTGGTGGCCGACGAGGTGGCCGCACGCATCCTGCAGTTGGCCGAGCAGCGCGGCTTCCGGCCGAACCGGATCGCGGCCGGCCTGCGCACGCAGCGTTCCGGACTGGTCGGCGTGGTGCTGCCGGATATTGCCAACCCGGTGTTCCCGCCGATCCTTGCTGGTATCGAATCGGTGCTGGCGCGTGACGGCTATGTGCCGATCGTCGTCAATGCCGGCGCCGACAAGTCGCGCCAGCGGTTCGTTATCGACCAGTTGATGGGGCGGCAGGTGGAAGGGCTGGTGCTGGCCACGGCCGAGCGCGACGACCCGATCCTCGACTACTGCCTGAAGCTTTCCATCCCGGTGGTGATGGTCAACCGGGGCGAGCCGACGGGGTGCGCATCGTGCGTGGTCAGCGATGGCTTGCTGGCGATGCGGCTGACTGTCGATCACCTGGTGAAGCTTGGTCATCGCCGCATCGGCCATATCGCCGGGCCGGAGACCACGTCCACTGGCCAGCAGCGCCGCGAAGGTTTCCTGCAGGCGGTCAAGCGCCATCGCTTGCGCCGCGACGACTACGCGGTGGTGGAGGCCGCCAGCTATTCCCGCGAGGCCGGACGCGAAGCCTGCGCTGAACTGTTTCAGTCACTACCGGGCCTGACCGCGATTGCGGCCGGTAACGACCTCGTTGCGATGGGCTGCTACGACTATTTGCGCGAGCACGGCATCCGCTGTCCCGATGACGTATCGGTTGTCGGGCACAACGACATGCCGTTCGTGGATGCGCTGACCCCACCGCTGACGACGATCCGCATTGCCGTGCACGAGATGGGCGAGCAGGCCGCTTCGCTGCTGCTCAAGAAGATCGGCAAGCCGGAGGCGCCAGTGGTATCCGTCTCGCTGACGCCCGAACTCGTCGTGCGTGGTTCGACGGCCGCGCCGCGCTAAGCGGCTACGGCCAGCATCGGCGCATCATCTGTCTGAGTTGCCGTTAGAAGGCAATAGCTGGTAGCTACCAGCTTGGAGGTCCCAAGCGCCGTTAGCACTTGGCACATCGCCCAATCCAACTCAGGCTGATGTCGTCGTGCAAGGCGGTCGTCTCTAACCGACTGCGGATTCAACCGGTCAACGCAACAGCTTGATGGAATCGTTCAGCCGGTGTATCGAAGTTTAGTGTTTTGCGCGAGTCGTTCCTGCTCTCGCCGACGGTTCGTTTCAGCACCTAGTCACTCGCTACGCAGCCATATCTAGAACCACCTTCCCCCGTACATGGCCGCTCATGCTCCTTGCCAGGGCGTGCCTTGCCTCTGGAAGGGAGAAGACCGAATCGATGTGGATGCGCAGATCGCCCGATGCATGGAGCGCGCCCAATGCGGCAAGCTGCGGTCCATCTGAGCGGGTCGCAAAGTGTTTGCCGGTTGCCTGCGCTTCATTGCCGCGCTGGGTGTCTGGCTTGCTCACGGTGGAAACCAGAATGCCGCCGCGCTTCAGCACGGACCATGACCGCGCCTGCGTCGTGCCGCCAACGAGGTCGAGCACCAGATCGACATCAGAGACCCGCTTCGCGAAGTCCGTCGCATGGTAGTCGATGACTTCTGCGGCGCCGAGGCTCTGCACGTACTCGCGATTGCCGGCCGAAGCCGTGCCGATGACGTGCGCCCCCGCAAGCTTCGCGAGTTGTACCGCTGCACTGCCTACACCACCGGCTGCCGCGTGAATCAGAACGCTTTGGCCTTTGCGTAGCTCACCATGCTCATGCAGCGCCTGCCACGCGGTCAACGTGGCGGCCGGAGTCGCCGCCGCGTCTGTAAAGCTCAGCCGTGCCGGCTTGCGAGCCAGACGCGCCGGGTCCACGACGATGCGGCTTGCGTAGGCCCCCACGATGCCGATGAAGCCCATCACCTCGTCGCCCGGCGCCAGCGTGCTCACGTTGCGTCCGACCGCTAGCACCGTGCCGGCGGCGTCGACGCCTGGGGTGAATGGCAAGGGAAGAGGAATGAACGCTTTCATTGCGCCACTGACGATCTTCCAGTCGATCGGATTGACCGCTGCGGCGGCGACATCGATCAGGACTTCGTCATCGCCGGGTACGGGGTCGTCCAGCTTTGCCAAGGTCATTGCGTCAAGACCGCCGTAGGCGGCAACTCGTATGGCTTTCATCGGATGCTCCTTGAAGGAATGCCTGCAATGGGGGCGTCGAGCGCCAGTGCGGCCTGAACGGGGTCGAAATACTCGCGCAGATGAGTTATGCGCCCGTCACGAGCGGTCAGGAAGACGACATACTCCTGGCGGTAAGTACGTCCGGTTGACGGAATCAACCCTTCGGCACGCACTCGTGCCACCGCATGGTGCGGGTCCGCGGTGGGAGTGACGACGGCATCGAAAAAGCGGAAGTCCTTGACCGCACCGATGAACCAAGCCGCGTGCTCGATCACCGCTTCGCGCCCCTCGAGCCGCAGCGGATGCCCGAGGCTCGGCGCATAGGGTAGTTCCCACACAACGTCGTCGGCAATTAGCCCTTGCCACTGCTGGTTGTCGTCGACCAGCCACCGGAGGTGAAGCTGCAATAGCTCTGAGGCGATGCTCATGATGGTTTCCCCTGTCTGTGCATTGGTCAGGCGACGGCCTGGCTGGCCGGTGCGCGGCGCGCGTCCAGACCGAACGACCCGCTGCCGAAGGCTGCTACCTGCAGCAGTCCTCCAGCCATGGCGAAGTTCTTCAGGAAGTGGAACATCTGATTCTGGTCGGCCAGCGCGTGGTGGAAGATCAGCGCCGTCACCACCGCATAGGTCGCCAATAACAAGGCGACGATGCGCGTGCGATAACCAGCAACCAGCAGCACTGCGCCTGCCAGTTCAAGGATCAGAGCGCCCAAATAGCCCAGCAGCGGTGCGGGCAATCCCAGGGACGCTATGTAGGACATCGTTGCGCCCGGAGCCATTAGCTTGCCCAGACCGCTGACGAGGAAGAGGGCGGCGATGAGGATTCGGCCGATGGCCGGGATCACCGTTTGCGGAATTGCGAGATTCTTGTTCATGACGAGCATCCTTTAGGAAGGGGATGAAAGACGGTTTGCGTGGATCGGAAGCTTGCGGGGGGTGTGCCCCGTTGCTGAAGAAGGTTAGGCGGGCGAAATCCATATCGGTAGCCTATATTTCTAGATGTTTTCCATCTACGGAGTAGATAGATGCTCGATGCCGTCTCGCTGGACCAGCTCCGTACCTTTATTGCCGCCGTGGACGAAGGCAGCTTCTCCGCGGCGGGCCGCAAACTACGGAGGGCGCAGTCCGTCGTCAGCCACACGCTTGCCAATCTGGAGGGGCAGATCGATGTGCAACTGTTCGATCGCAGCGGACGCTATCCGCGGCTGACGGAGCAGGGCACGGCACTGCTGGCGCAGGCTCGCCTGGTTGTGAGCGGGATGGACGGCTTCAAGTCGACAGCAAGGGCTATCGCAGAAGGGCTGGAGCCTGAACTTTCGGTGGTGGTGGACGTGATGTACCCGATGGCTTCGCTCACGGACGCGGTCGGCGCATTCCGGAAGGCGTTTCCTCACACGCCGCTGCGGCTTTATGTCGAGGCACTTGGCGCCGTCCTGCAACCCGTGCTGGCGCAGCAATGCCGGCTAGGAATCAGCGGCTCGATGCCTTCCGTCCCGGAGGTCATGGATGCGGAAAAGCTGCTCGATGTGCCAATGGTGACAGTGACCAGTCCGTCACATCCGCTGGCCGCCCGCAAGGGAGTTCTACGGTCGCGAGACCTGAAGGCGCATGTGCAACTGGTGCTGACCGACCGGACATCGCTGACCGACGGCATGACCTTCGACGTGTTTTCACCGCAGACCTGGCACCTGGCCGATCTGGGTGCCAAGCATGCCTTTCTACGCGCGGGGTTCGGGTGGGGGCATATGCCGTTAGAGATGGTTCAGCACGACCTGGATACAGGCCACCTGGTCAGATTGCAGATCGAGCAGTTCCAACCGCATACGCCGCCAATTTCCATGTTTGCGGTCTACCGAAAGGACACGCCACCAGGGCCCGCAGGGCAATGGTTCCTGCGCAGGCTCAAGGGAGGCGAGGCGGCGTTGCTCCCATCGCGTTAAAGGCCATGCGTTGATGGAGCGATGGGCCCCTGCTTGCTTGCAACTTCGCCGGTGGTCTGTTTGTGTGTGCGAAGCGAACGCCTTCGCTCAAGCGTGCAATGTCGCAAACCGGTTGAATCCGCGACTGGTAGCTGCCGGCGTCGCGCCCTGGTCTGGACTTCCGAGTGCCAGAGGTAATCCGCAACCCACAACCGCCGTTCAGTATTGCATCAGACAAGCGGCAGCCTGGACCATACAACGGTCAGCCGTGCGCTCACCATTACTAGCAGTTGACGATGTCGATACCGAACATGCGACTTTGCCCTGGTCAAGCAATCCGATCGGTTAATGACACCGCGGCTGCTAGGGGTGCTGATTCACTTCTACCGCTGCGGCCAGTACTTTCCTTACGCCCGGCCTGTCGGCGGGCGAGGCAAGTCCGATGCCAACCGACAGTTCTTCCCCCTCAACCAGAGATCTGTAGACGACGCCTGTCCGCCTCAACGCGGTGAACGATTTCGGCAGCAAGGCAATACCCCGCCCATTCGCGACGTCACCCAGTAGAACGTGATGATCCGATGGCTCCCTCAGTTTTGAGGGGGCGAACCCATGACGCGAGAAAATCGTTTGACAGTGGTCGTAGAACGCGGGCTGTCGCGCTCGCTCAAACCACAGGACTTTCTCACGTGCCAGGTCCGCGAGACCAACTGCTCTGCGCTTCGCCAGATAATGGGTTGAAGGTAATGCGACTACCATCGGCAGTCGGTCGACTTCCCGAACATCCAGCCCATGCGCGTCCGTCGGCAGCGCTATGAAGGCCGCATCCAGTTTGCCAGCACGAAGCAGACGTATGAGTCTCGGCGATGTGTCGGAGAAGGTCGACACGAGCGTCCCGGGATGAGTTGCTTGCACGCGTTGTACCAACCCGCGAAACCAGGCCGGTTCCACGGCGCTGGTCAGGCCAAGCCGAAGGTTGGCCGGCAAGCCTTGGGGCGTGAGCGCTGCCTCGGCCTCGCGAAGCAACTTCGCGACGCTGCGCGCATAAGGGAGCAACTTCTCTCCAGCAGGGGTGAGCGTCACGCCGTTCGTGTTGCGGTCAAACAGCCGCGTTCCCAATCGCTCCTCGAGTTCTCGAATCGCCCGGCTCAATGGCGGTTGAGAAAGATGCAGGGTCTCGGCCGCCTGGCAGAAGCTCAGGGCATCCGCAACGGCAAGGAAGAGCAAGAGGGATCGGGAGTCGAGGCGATAAGGCATATCAAAAAGGTATCACGAACTTGGTCATTCCGCATGTCCGAGACCGGCTCTACAGTTGCCGCACAACACTTCTGGAGAACTTCATGAACTTTGCTCACCATGCTGTCCTGGCCCATATTGCTCGGCGAGTTCCCAAAGGAGCTGGACAATGAGCGTCGAACGTTATGAGCGCGGCTCACGGATGCTGGCTGCCGTGGATGGCGTGGCCGGCCTTCAGGTGGTCGAGGCGCTGGCAAAGACGTTTCCGGACTTTGCGCGTTATGTGGTTGAGTTCCCGTTCGGCGACATCTACGCGCGGGAGGGGCTTGGCTTGCGCGAACGGGAACTGGCAACAGTCGCAGCACTATGCGCGCTGGGAAATGCATTACCCCAGCTTCGTGTGCATGTACATGCCGCATTGCACGTCGGCTGCAAACCAGGGGAGGTGGTGGAAGTTGTGATGCAGATGGCGGTCTATGCTGGATTCCCGGCGGCGCTGAACGGATTGTCCGTCGTACGCGAGGTCTTTGCAGAGGCAGGGATCCAACTGCCACTGGATTGAGGTCGCGAGGTCAGAGGGATAGCCGGCCTCTGTCCTCGGCCATGTGGATGCCAGAGACGACTATCGACCCGTCTCAGCCACTTGCATGCTGATTTCGCAGACGAATGTCGCGCTGTGTTAGCTTTACTGAACTGTGCCGCAGATTTTGCGCTCGTCCTTCATTTCAGGCTGAACTGCCATGAGTCACAACACCCAAACGGTTCGGGAACGTTGTCGCGCCATTTTTGGAAACCCAGCCCCACCTGGAAGTGTATGGGAGGGAGAGTTCGATAACAACGATGCCGCCCTTCAGGAGCTTGGCAGGAGAGACTGGCGGTACATCGAGGCCGGCAGTCTCAACAGCTATTACATTCTTAACCTTGAATATGTTGAGCCGTTGCAACCGGAGTTGTTCCGATACCTATTTCCGATATGTCTGGCGGAGTGGCATCGATTGCTGATGAGCGACAACGAGTTTGTCAATGTCGACAACTGGTACCGTGCGTTGCGGAGGCCTTACGTCTTTGAAACCATGATGACGCCAGAGCAGGGACGTGACGTAAGGGCGTTTCTGGTCGATAGCGTGCTAGATAGGCTCGATCAGGAAAGAGGCTTCAAGGGAACGCCGGCTTCTGTCTCCTGGATAGGAGCGCTAAACGAACTTGGCGGAAGCGTTCTGCTGATGGAGTCGCTATGGAGTCGCTGGTGGTCTATTGATAGTCCGGGAAAGGCTGTTTCAGCCCTGACGTACTTGTCAGGCTTGATCTACATAAAAGGCGAAAATCCGATACTTGAGAAGTGGACGCCTGAACGTGGCGGCGGAGGCCCCTATTTGTCCGAAATGGTCCTCGAAGGCTGGCTTCCTGAAAATCTGGACGTCTTACGCCAATATCTCACCCCAGAGAAAATCCAGTCGATCGTCAAGCTCTCAGCACGAAGATTGTGCGATGAACCGGAGGCTGCGTTGGCAGCACGCATGGCGGTTGATGCGCAAGGGCGACGTGACATCATCACGACTCAAATTGACGATCTGATAAGTGTGCTTACGAGCCGATGTCAGCCCTAGGCGTCCGGGCGATTGACTGCTACTGGCCGGTCTCCGCCCTCCGCCTATCCAGGCAAGGGCCTCATGATGCAGAAGGCGGCTACCGACCCTTATGAGACGGCGGACGTTCTGGATAAGCTGGCCGGAGCCGTTCCGAATTTGGACATTTCGGCTCGCCGGGGCCGATAGCGAGCCACCAACGCGTGTCACAGGCGACTACCGACGCCTAGGCGGTCATTAGACATGGAATCGTTTGAACGGCCATCGCAGGGATAACACCGGACTGCTTGATTGGCAGTTCCCGAGGAGGGGCGTCAAGCCACGCTGATGGCAAACGACTATTTAGAAGCGAAAGGCCACGCTTAACATGGGGCCCTTCAGCGTGAGCCTTTGAACAAGGTCGCCGCTACGGAGTTGATACGTCAAGTAGCGATAGGTCAATTGCACGTCTCCCCAGCTTGCCGCATAGGCCGCGCCACCGGACGCTTGCACGGTATATCTGGAAGAGCCGGTCCCGACGTCGACGTAGTACGGCACATACCATCTATCAAGGTTGCCGAGACGTAGTCGGCCGCGAACACCAATAATTCCATCCCAGATATTCGCTGTCTGCGACAGGCTTCCCTGCGTCGCCAGAGTCGCGCCTTGCTGCGTGAACGTGGCGGATAGCGTCCAGTTCGCGCTGGCGCTGAGGTTCAGGTATCTAAGCCCGCCGAGCGGCTCGACCGTTCCCCATTGCGATCGCAGCGCGGTATAGGCAGCGGCAAGTCCGAACAGCCCACCGCTCAGGCTACTGCTTGTACTCGTCGCCAATTCGCGAGGGATGCCAACCACGGCGCCGCTCCCAGCGCCGACGGTATTGAGGGTGGTTTGTTGGTGGCTGAAGTCGAGGTATGCCCCATCAGCGATGATCGCCCAGTCCCCCTTGCTGGCTTCCGCCTGCACCATCAGAAGAAACTGCAGATTCTGGAGATAGCTGTCCGGCCCGGTTCCCAGGTCGAGCCTACCCCCTCCTGTTGAGGAGTTTCCGGAGAAGCTGAAAGCGCCGCTCACGTTGGGTAACCAGAGATAGGGTGCGATCGCGAATTTCCATCCACCCGCGTCCGGCGATTCAGCATGCCCCGAGCCAGCAGCGATAGCAAAGAGGATAGCGAGGCCGATACGTTTCCCACGGAGCCTCGAAGTGGGCGCCTCGAAATCGCTCCTACCAAGACGACGTCCCCGTTGCACCAGTTCCATTGATCACGCCTTCGATGATCGTATTGTTGTCACACAGCTGCTGCGCGATGCCGTGAATGAATGAGGCAGCCTGGCCACCTCAAGACACGAAATGTCCCGCTTCCCAACCTATCCGGTCTTGATGGGCGACTCAATTGGCCCAAAGGGAAGGCCAGTATTGGCTACCAGTTTCCGGGAGGAGGCCGCCGCCGCTCTGCCGGTATTGCGGCGGCTTACCCGGGAACAGGAGGCGCAACACGTGTTAGACCGAAAGCTGCTGCTCGTTGCCGTCTGCGCGTTAAACCACTGGTCGGCGGAAGAGATCGTCGCTGCTTACCAGATCACCCGTGCGGAGTGTGTGAAGCCGGATTCGCGAGCTTGCGCCAACGGTCTCGGTAGGGGGGCTGTAAGCCATATGGCTCCCGCAGCGAAATCAAGCGGAAGCACTCGGGCTTTCGCCGCAGATTGGGGGCGACGTGGCAGCTATGTGGGCTGAGTCTCCGGTTCTCTGGGTCAACGGTCTGTTGGACGCGCGAACGTTGCATAGCGACCCTTCTGAGACATCCAACAGCTTCAAGGTATGCGGCGATTTTCACGAAACGCGGTCATACGACGCTACCGTCAGTTATCACGCGCATTGGTTACCGTCCAGACGTTCTCCAGAAACTCGCGCAGTAGTGTCGAGGAATTGTTTTTCTTCCAGATCAAATAGAACGGCAACGAAAAGTTCAAGTCGTCGACAGGGCGAAGGGCCACTCCAGCCGGGCACTGCCAACGCGTCGCCTCGCTAACAAAGGCGACACCGAGGCGACACGATACCAAGCTGAGCATCGTCGCATGATCTTTGACCTGCTGGACAATTTGTGGTGCCAGAGCCCCGTTGCGAAGGCACGCGCGCATTAAGCGATCATGGAAGAGTGGATAGACCCATCGATGGAACCAGATGAAGGGAACATCGCGGAGCTCGCGCAATCGCACCCTGTCGAGCGACATGATGGGATGATCCTTCGGTGCGGCCAGCACCAGCTTGTGCCTGGCGACCTTTCGGTGCGCGAACTCCGAAGGCGGCTTTGTCAGGCTGAAGATGAATCCAGCGTCAAGGTTTCCCGCGCTGACCGCATCAGCCTGACGACTGGAAGCCATGGCATGGAGTTCAAGTTCCACAGCCGGGTGTTGTTCACGAAACGCGCGCAGAGAGTCGGGTACGGCACCGTGCCACGCTTGGGTTTCACCGAATCCCACCCGCAGTGTTCCGGTTTGACCGGCGGCGATCCGCTCCACCCGAAGTGTCGCCTCATTCACCTCGCGCAGAATACGACGGGCGTCGTCGAGAAATGAGCGCCCCACAGCATTTAGCCGTACTCCGCGCGGCAAGCGATCGAAGAGCGCGACGCCCAACTCCGCTTCCAGATCCTGGATCTGTCGCGAAAGCGCTGGCTGCGCGATTTTGAGTAGCTTCGCCGCTCTGCCGAAGTGCTCCGCCTCGCCGACGCACGCGAAATAGCGCAGATGCCTCAGTTCCATTTCATGCCTCAAGAGTATCGGACAGATAAATAGTAGGTCTTGGACGCATCGGATGAGGCTACCTAAACTCGAAACGTCCGGCTCGCAGAATGATGGCGCCCGGACCCTAAGCCAAGATTGCTAGCGAGAATGAACGACGACTTGGACCGCGTCTTGCTTGCACGCCCTGATAACGGCTGTTCGACCTGCGGAATGCCAGTTTTCGCTGACCTGAATCAGCACCACACGACCATGCATTTTCCTGGTCAGAGCATCTTGTTCGATCTCACATCTGACCGCGCGAAGGGAGAAACATATTGCCTGGCTCACCACGTAACAGTGGACGGTGAAGGACGGCAAGTAATGATCGCCGCGCTTCGGTAAACCGATTCATTCGACAAGCAAGAAGGCGAGTGGCGCTTCGCCGAACGGTTGTTGTTTGTGGACTGGATCGAAAACCGCGCATTGAGGTGAAGGGGAGGGTGCGACAGGTATGGTTGGAGCAACTGCCCTGTGCGCTGCTCTGGATTGCCCCGATGCTCTCGGCATGCCACTGATCTGACGCAGTAGCGCGCCTGGCTCTCACGAACGACGGACGTTAGGCACAGCAAGGTCGGCTTTCCACTGGCGAACCAAAGAATGTTCGTCGATCTCCGGGGCCATAGGGGTGTCAAGATGGCGAAGAGGACCCTCGCCAGCTTTCCAGTTCCAGCGTAGAGGAGATAAGAATGGGCAAGAAAGTTGCGGAGATCATCGTAGAGGTACTCGAGCAGGCTGGCGTCAAGCGCTGCTATGGCATCGTCGGCGACACCCTCAACCTGATCGCTGAACACCTCGATCGAAGTTCCATCGACTGGGTCGGTGTTCGTCACGAGGAAGCGGGCGCCTTTGCGGCAGGCGCTGAAGCGCTATACACCAACAACCTGACTGCGTGCGCCGGAAGCTGCGGCCCGGGCAGTCTGCACTTCATCAACGGCCTGTACGAGGCCAATCGCAATCGCGCTCCGGTTGTCCTGATCGCCAGTCAGGTAGCGATGAGTGAGATGGGCTTCGAGTTCATTCAAGAGGTGGATTTCAAGTCGGTCTTCAAGGAATGCTCGGTGTTCTGCGACATGATTTTGACGCCCGAACAGGCCCGCAGGAAAACCGCGATGGCCTGTCAGACCGCACTGGCCAGGCGCGGCGTTGCCGTGTTGATCGTGCCGGTGGACATTTCCCATGGCGAAGTGAAGGAGGACTTCCCTTATCGTGTGCACCACAGCCGTCCGACCATCCGGCCGAATGATGCGGAGATCGGAGCCATCGCGCAGGTTCTGAATGCCGGCAAGAAGACTGCCATCTATGCCGGGTCCGGCTGCGAGCAGGCGCTCGCCGAGATCATAGCCGTCGCGGAAAGCCTTAAGGCACCGGTCGCCCATACCTCGCGCGCGAAGAACTGGCTCGAACCGGGCAATCCGTACAACATCGGCATGACGGGCATACTGGGGAACGAAGCCGGCTATAACGCGGTGCTCGAATGCGACACGCTGCTGTTGCTCGGTGCGGACTTCGCGTGGCGCCAGTTCTATCCCGACGGGGCGAAGATCGTGCAGATCGACATCGACCCAACGCATCTGGGCCGACGCCACCCCATCACGCTGGGCGCGGTAGGCGACATCCAAACTACGCTGCAGGCATTGCTGCCGCATCTGGACCAGCGCGAGGACGCGTCATTCCAGGAGAAATACGTCAAGCGTTATGCCGAAGCGATGGCAGCGGCAAGGAAACCTCTCATCCCGGGCCACAACGACAGCATTCCCGGCTCGTACCTCGCGTCGATCATCGACAAGCACGCCGCCGAGGATGCGCTGATCTGCGCTGACGATGGCAGTCCAATCGTGTGGGCGCTGCGTCTGTTCGATGCCAACGGCAAACGCCAGATCTTCGGCAGCCTCCTGCACGGCACCATGGCGAGCGCCTTGCCCAGCGCGCTGGGCCTGCAGAAGGCATGCCCCGATCGCAAGGTCATCGCCATGTGCGGCGACGGCGGCATTACGATGCTGTTCGGCGAACTGCTCACCACGATCCAGGAAGAGGTGCCCATCAAGATCGTGGTGTTCGACAACAGCAAGCTTGGTTTCGTCGAGATCGAGCAGAAAGCCGAGGGCATGCTCGACACCTTTACGAAACTGAAGAACCCAGACTTCGGCAAGGTGGCGGAGGCCATCGGCCTCTGGGGCAAGACGGTTCGCAAGGCCTCTGAGCTGGACGCGTCCGTGCAGGAGTGGCTGTCGCAACCCGGCCCTGCGCTTCTCAACGTCATCGTCAATCCGCTGGAACTGGTCAAGCCACCCTTCCTGGAAGCTGGCCCCGTGATCGGCATGGCGATGTACTCCGTGCGCGCCATCCTCAACGGGCGCGGCGCGGATGTACTGGAAATGGTGCGCGAGAACTTTCGCTGAAAGCCCAAGCGTTAGACCCAAGCATTAGACCCAAGCGTTGCTTCAAGTCAGCAACGTCTTGGGCTCCAGGTACGCGCTCATGCCTCATCGGCCCATCTCTCGCCCAAGCCCCGAATGCTTGAAGCCGCCAAACGGTGCGCGCGGCTCGTGGGCCAAGGTGTTGACAAGCACGCGGCCCGAATCGATCTGGTGTGCCACATGTTCGCGGCTTTCAAGATTCTTGCCCAGCAACAGGGCACTCAGGCCATCGCTTCGTGCCCGCACGGTTGCGCGCTTGTCAGCCTGGTCCATGAGTTGCGTCTGGCTGAAGCTCAGTAGCGATTGGTAGCCCGTTTCCAGGGGACCAGTTTTCGCTGGCGACTTCGATCAGATTGATGAACACGTCGGCCGGCTTGATGCCGGAGCCGGCTTCGAGCCGTGCGACGAGATTGCGATAGAACCGCTGCTTGTCGCCGGTAGACCGGCCCGCCGTCAGTGTGATCTGGATGAGCAGAAGGTTTGGCGAACGCACGAACGGATACGTCATGTTGGCGTGGAAGTTCGCATCCTCGTGTTCGCTGATGGTCATGAAGAACGCTTCCGGATGGACATCGAGAGACTTTTGCAAGGACTCGTGTATGGCTTCCAACACCGCGGCGCGGAACGCCGCAGGCTGGCCTTTGCGCATGGATACGTGGGTCATTGGCATGTTCGATTCTCTTCGGTCGATGAAAGGGTGTGGGTCAGCCGGCAACGAGGCCGTTGATCGCTGCTTCCGATTCCGGCTGATACGGTGCTCGTATCGGCAGGTTCGATTCGCCGCCCAGGAATGGCTTCAGCGCATCGCGCTCAGATCAGCGCCTCGATGAGCATCGGCCCGCGGCGCTGTATCGCGGAGGCGAACGCGGCGTCGAAGTCCGTGGCCGAGACCGCGCGGACCGCTTCCACGCCCATGCCCGCGGCCAGTGCCACCCAGTCGAGCGATGGATCTTGCAGATCGAACATCGACGCGGCGCGTGCACCGTCCTGTGACGCGCCAACACGCTTCAGTTCGTTGTTCAGGATCTTGTAGCCCCGGTTCGCGTAGATGACGTTGACGACGTCGATCTGCTCGCGAGCCTGCGTCCACAGCGACTGCACCGTGTACATCGCGCTGCCGTCGCCAAGCAGGTTGACGATCTTGCGGTCCGGGCAGGCGATGCCGGCACCGATCGACAGCGCCATCATGCTGCCGATGGCCCCGCCAGACAGGGTCAGGAAATCGTGCGGCGCGGCCGATTCGGTTAGACCGTAGTACGCCATCGCCATGCCCGATTCCTCGGTGACGATGGCGTGCTCAGGCAGATGCCGGGCCACGCTGCGCATGATCGATTCGGGGGTCAGGGGGCCACTGGCGGGAGGCTCCATGTACTTGCGTACGCTGTGGCCCGCGATCGAACCTGTTGCGCCGAGCACGTCGGCCAGCGCTTCCAGCGCGCCGGTGCCGTCCTCGTGCGCATGGGAGAGCACCGCCAGCCGGCATCCTTCCGGCGTCAGCCAGCTTGGTTTGTCCGGGTAGGCGAAGAAGCTGACCGGCGGCTGCGCGCCGACCAGCACGATCAATTCGGTGCCAGCCAGGAATTCCACGACTTGCTCGGCAAAGTACGGCAGGCGCTCCACGGGTACACGCCCGGCGCCACGCTGCAGGCGCGGGGCGAACGTATCGGAAAGCAGGCGGGCACCGGTCTTCGCAGCGATCTTGCCTGCGGCGTGCAGGGCCCGTTCCCGCAAAGCGTCACCGCGCAGCAGGAACGCCGTTTTCACGCCACGCTGGACGAGTGCGGCGATGTTCGCAATGGTGGTGCCGCTTACCGGCGCCCGACTCGGCAGCGGCAGCGGCAGCGGCGCCGCAACGGTATCGGCCTGGCTCCAGGCGGTATCCGCAGGCAGGATCAGTGTGGCCACCTGGCCGGGTGCCTCCATCGACGCTTGCACGGCGCGCGCGGCGTCGGCGCCAACCGTCAGCGCGCTTGCGGAAGAGTGAATCCATTGCGAGACCGGCCGCGCAAATCCCTGGATATCGGAAGTCAGCGGTGCCTCGTAGCGCGAATGGGACGCTGCATGGTCGCCGACAATGTTGACAATCGGGCTCGATGCCCGCCGCGCGTTGTGCAGGTTGGCCAGGCCATTGGCCAGACCCGGACCCAGATGCAGCAGCGTGGCGGCGGGCTTTCCTGCCATGCGACCGTAGCCGTCGGCTGCGCCAGTGACCACGCCTTCGAACAGGCCAAGGACGGGGCGCATGCCATCCACCGCATCGAGCGCCGCCACGAAATGCATCTCCGACGTGCCCGGATTGCCAAAACACACCTCCACGCCACTCGCCACCAGCGAGCGCAACAGACTTTCCGCACCGTTCATGCTTGACACTCCGAAATCGAACCACCATCGAACCCTCGTCCGCCGCGGTTTTGTAGCAGGGCAACGAGGTTGTGCAACCGAGCACGGGTCGATAGTAGAAACTTCGATTCGATGTAAAAATACAGTCAACTCAGAAACTCTGTTACGTCATGCGTAAGAATCTCGACTATGGATTGCTCCATGCGATGACAGCGTTTCTGCGGGTCGTCGATGCGGGCAGCTTCACGGCCGCCGCTGCTCAGATGGCGCTCACGACGGCGCAGGTTTCGCGGCTGGTTTCCGAACTGGAGAAGCGCCTGCAGGCCAAGCTTCTGCAACGGACAACCCGCAGGCTGGCGCTGACCAGCGTCGGCGAGCGGTATGCTGACCAGTGCCGGAGCATTCTCGATATGGTGGTCGAGGCGGAAAGCGGGGTGGGTGGCGCTCATGTCGAACCGGCCGGCCGGCTCAGGGTGCGTTGCATGGCGGCGTTTGGCGATCGCTATGTGGTGCCGCTTGTGTCGAAGTACTGCGCGATGTATCCGAAGGTGACAGTGGAGTACGGCACGTCGCAATTTGCGCCAGACCTGATTGCCGAAGGCGTGGACGCCAGCGTCTACCTGGCGCAACGGCTCCCCGATTCGAACCTGGTGGCGCAGGCTCTTGGGGAAACCTACGGCTTGCTGTGCGCGGCGCCAACCTATCTGAAGCGGCGCGGCACGCCGAAGTCCGTCGAGGAACTGGCAGCCCATGCCTGTCTGCGCATCGCCAACCCGTCCACGACGCCCGATTGGACGCTGACGGACGGCACACGCAGCTTCACGCTGGACGCGGGCGGCCCACTGGTGGGTGACAACCCTGGCGTTGTTCTCCATGCCGCGAGCAGCGGGCTGGGCATTGCGCTGCTGCCGATCTTCTCGGCCGTGGACCACATCCGCAACGGCGAACTACGCGTCGTACTTCCCGCGTGGCGCTCTCCGGCTATCGGCGTCTACCTGATGATGCCGTCGCGGAAGTTTCTTGAGGCCAAAACGCGCGCGTGGATCGAATTGCTGAAGACCGAACTGCCGACTGCACTGCAGCGAGATGCCGGTCAGCCTGCAGCGGCGACGAAGGCTAAACCGCGTCGATACTCGTCTCGCTGAAATGCTATGGCCGTTCGGGCCCCTGGTGAGCCGAACACAAAGGCCGAAAGCCGGGGCAATAGTGACAACGTGACACATGGGCGCTGAGCCAGCCACCTCCAGGAAGCGGATCGGCCGCAGGTCGGTTGGATCGAGCGCAGTCTGCACCGGCGACGGCCCGCTATCATCCGGACAGACGCCGGTCGCTGCCCTCGGCGCATCCAGGTCAGGGCTTGTGGCTGTCAGAGGTAACTGCCGATCCCTCTCGGACGAAGGCAGCGTAAGGTAGTTCGTCCGTAGTGATCCAATACTCGGTCATTGACTGTGGGTCCCCATGCCTTTGTGAGGAAGGATGAGATGGGATATCTCATTAGGTGGCGTCGTGACTTAAGAAGCGTGAAGGTAGTCCAAATGCAAATGCAACCTTTCGTAGAAACACCATGAGCTTGCCCCCGCAAAACGAATCCCTTGCTGAGGTTAAACTGAAGCAAGGAGAGATGTGATGACAAGCAAGACAAAGCGGGCGCAGTACACGCTGGAATTCAAGCTGGAAGCGGTACGGCTGGTGAAGAGCGGGCAGAGCATGGCAGTGGTTAGCGCGACCCTGGGCATCAGAGCGCAGACGCTGCATAACTGGGTCAAGGCGGAGCGGGAAGGCAAGCTGACTGGTGCGGGTATGAAGCCGGTCAGCCCGGAGCAGATGGAGCTGGCCCGGCTTCGGGCGGAGGTGGCGCGCTTGAAGATGGAGCGCGATATTTTAAAAAAAGCCGCAGCATACTTTGCGAAGGAGTCGGTGTGAGGTATGCGTTCATCGAGCGAAACCGACGTTACTGGCCGGTCTCGGTCCTGTGTGAGCTGTTAGGGGTCAGCCCCAGCGGCTATCACCAGCGCAAGCAACGCACAGTAAGCACCGACAGGCCAGATAGAGGCCGACTCAGTGACGATGCCTTGTTGGCCCACATCAAGGCGATTCACGCCGGGGTCAAGGGGGAGTACGGCTGGCCGCGCATGTGGAAGGAACTGCTGGCGCGTGGGGTGCGGGTGGGCAAGGAGCGTGTTCGCAAGCTGATGGCGCTGCACGGCATCCGTGCCCGCCACAAGCGCAAGTACATCGCGACAACCAACTCGAACCACGATTTGCCGGTGGCCCCCAATCTGCTGCAACGCGACTTTAGCCCAGCAGCACCCAATCAAGTCTGGACGAGCGACATAACCTATGTGGCGACCGCCGAAGGCTGGCTCTACCTGGTGGTCATCATCGACCTGTTCAGCCGGCAGGTGGTTGGCTGGTCGATGCAACCACACATGAAGGCCGAATTGGTCACGGACGCGCTGCGCATGGCCTGGTTCCGGCGCCGCCCGGAAGCCGGTGTGATTGTGCACACCGACCGGGGAAGCCAGTATTGCAGCCATCTGTTTCAAGACGCCCTGAAGGCGTATGGCATGCGCTCGTCAATGAGCCGCAGGGGCGATTGCTGGGACAACGCGCCGACTGAGAGTCTGTGGGGGTCGTTGAAGGTCGCTCGCCTGCACGGTCGCCAGTTCGCTACCCGCCGCGCCGCAATGGACGAGGTAATTGACTGGCTTGGCTTTTATAATGCCAGCCGACTCCACTCGACGCTGGGCTACGTCAGCCCCATGACGTTCGAGAAAAACTGGTCCGCAGCTCAGCAACACCGGGCTGCCTAATTCCCTCGGTTATGGGATTCGTGGAACAGGGGCAAGGTCAGCCTGGCTGGCCAAGCAGGGCGTACGCTTTCATTTCGGGACGCTGGTACGCCACGTGGAAGGCGGCCGCCTCGATACGACGGCGGGCGTGTGCAATGCGCAGCGCGTGATCGTCTGCAGCGGGCACGACTACCAGACGCTGTGCGCCGAGCCGTTGCGCGCACTGCAACCGCAGGTCTGCCGTCTGCAAATGCTGCGCGTGACGCCCGAAGACGGATTCCGCCTCGAACACGCCGTGCTGACCGGGCTGTCGTGCACCCACTATGGGGCTTTTGCAGACCTGGCGACCGCTCGCAGGCTGGCTACGCAGATCGAGCAGCAGCGTCCGGAGTTGCATCGCCATGGCATTCACCTGCTTGTCAGCCCAACGCCATACGGCGATTGGATCGTCGGCGATTCCCACGACTACAGCCAGGATGCGCGCCCGTTCAACGCGGAGTCGGTCGACACGATCATGCTGGATTTGGCGCGCGATACGCTGGGCAGCCGGTTACGCGTGGTCGAACGCTGGCAGGGTGTGTACGGTGCCAAGTGCCATGTACCCGGCAGCGGTGCCTTCTCGGTGACACAAGTCGACGACCGCACCACGGTTGCGCTGATGCACAGCGGTATTGGCATGAGTGTGGGGCCGGCGTTGGCGCATCGACATGTAGCCGCGCTCGTCGACGGCACGGCCCTGCCGCAGTGGACCCCGCAGGCCACTTTGCCCGCCACTTTGCCCGTCTCGACGCCAGCCTGATGCTGCGATAGGAGCATCAGGCGTCGGCGGCCCCAACGCTTTGACGTCGGGGCCGCGCCAGCCAAGAAGCGTTAGTAACGTGCGTCGGCCGGCTTCTTGTCGTTGGGCCAATCCTTGACCTTGGCCGCGAAGTCTGGCCGGGGCATGTGAGTGAAGTACTCGGCGACATCCACGGCTTCCTGATCGGTCAGCCCGCCCTGGCCCAAGGGGAACCCATTGTGGAAAGCGATGGGCATGTTGCGCTTGACGAAGGCCGCTGCCGTATAGGTTCGCGCCATACCCGCACCGATGTTGAAGGACTCGTCACCCCACAGCGGCGGATAGACCCACTTGCCGTTGGCATTCTTGATGCCTTCGCCGCTGTCACCGTGGCATAGCGCGCACTGGACTGCGTAGATCTTCTTGCCGTTTTCCACGTTCGGTACCAGGCGGCGGTCGATCTTGCCGACACCGCGGCCTTCGACCTTGTCCTCTGGCTTGGTCTCGCGTTTCATCCAGTCGAAGTAAGCGACCATCGCCTTGAGTTCCTCGGAGTCGAGCGGCAGCGGCTTGCCGTTCATCGATCGCAGGAAGCAACCGTTGATACGGTCTGCCAGCGTGATGACCCGGCCAGCGCGTGGCGCGTAGCTCGGGAAGAACGCGGACACACCAACATACGGCGAGCCATCTGCGACGGTCCCGGCATTCAGGTGGCAACTCGCGCAGTTCAGCGCATTGCCCACATTCCTGGGCAGCATCTCGTGCGTGTTGATATTCAGCCGGGCACCAAGAACCAGCTGTGTGGCGTTGGACTCCTTCAGGATGTTGGCGATGCGCGGGGTCTCGAACTTGCTGTCGTCAAGCTTACGGACGTCGAGTTGCTTGCGCATGCTCCGCACCGTGGCTGCCGCGATCGGCTTGGCTGTGGCGTTGCCCCAGTTTCTGCGGGTGAAGTTCAGGATCTCGGCAATTTCCTGGTCGCTCAGGCGGGCGAATGCCGGCATGCTCAGGACGCGGGCATTGTCGGCAGTCTGGGCGGAACGCCAGCCCGTCAGCGTGATATGAACGAGCGTCGAGGGGTCGTCGGACATCAGTACCGGGTTGCCCGCAAGCGCCGGGAACACACCTGACACCCCGGCACCATCCGAGCGATGGCAGTCGGTGCAGAACTGCAGGTATCCCAATCCACCGCGCGAGGTATAGAGGTCGGCGGGCGCTCCAGATGCGGTGGCCGGTACAACGTCCGATGCGGCCTTTGACGCGCGCGGCGCGATGGCGGGCGCGGGCCCCTGTGCTACCTGCATCGGCTTGTCGTGCCCCGCAGCCGGTAGCGACTTGAGATAGACGCCGATGGCCTTCAGATCGACATCCGTCATGTACTGGGTACTGTGCTGCACCACGTCGACCATGTTTCCGGACACCGTGCCATGCTGGTTGCGCCCGGTCTTCAGAATCTCGGCGGTGTCCTCAGGCGTCCACAGGCTGCGCAGGCTCAGTGCGCGCCATCCCTCCACGGTCTCTCCCGCGAGGAAATATTTGCCGGTGCTGCCAGCATCGGACATGGTCTTCTCCTGGAAGCCAATGCCGCGAGGCGTATGGCAAGCGCCGCAGTGTCCGAGCCCTTGCACGATATAGGCGCCGCGGTTCCATTCCGCGTCTTGCTTTGCATTGGGCTGGAAGGGCTTTGCGTCCAGGAACAGCCAATTCCAGACTGCCAATCCCCAGCGCTGGTTGAAGGGGAATGACATCCCCAACGGCTGATTGGCTTGGCGAACTGGCTTCACGCCGTGCATCAGGTATGCGTACAGCGCCTGCATGTCCTCCTGCGTGAGCTTGGCATAGGAGGGATACGGCATGGCCGGATACAGGTTGTGGCCGTCGGCGGCCACGCCCTTGCGCATCGCACGGTCGAACTGCGCGAAGCTGTATCGCCCGATCCCGGTTTCGGGGTCGGGTGTGATGTTGGTCGAATGCAGCGTGCCGAATGGCGTCTCCAGCGCAAGCCCGCCTGCCATCGGTCTGGACTTGTCGGTGCCGGTGTGACAGGCGACACAATCGCCCAGCCGCGCTACGTATCGGCCCCGTTCGACTTGCTGCCGAGTCGCGGCATCCAGGCTGGCAGCGTAGTTCGCTGGCAAGTCGTCGATGACCTGGGGATGGGACGCATTTGGCGAGGGTGCGGGCTCGGTTTGTGCCAGGGCATATGTCGCCCCGATGGCCGTCAGCAAGGCCAATCCGCCTTGCAGGGCCTTTCGAATGGTGATCGCGGGAATTCTCATTATTGTATGCGGTAGGAACGGAACCCCATGAGGTTCCGCGTGTTTTATGCCCTTGATGTCCAAAGGGTTTTGTCAGTGCATGGTCGCGCCAACACCCCGCACATGGAGTTGACGTAGATCAATCATTTAGTGATGTGGAAGTAACTCTCGGTAGCGCTTGCCGATCCCGTCTGCGGGCAATCGCTCGCAGTCGTTGTCTGCGCGATCTGGATAGTTCGGTGTCCGCAAGCGCGTCGCGCTAGCCGGATGTCGCGGTGGAGACCGGAAGAGGGCGATCAGCAGCGCTCGCCAGCATCAGACGTCATCTGCCGACTGCCTGAGAATCTCGGATCGAAGGTGTTGAAGGCTCAGGACGATGCCATCCCAGTCGACGTCCTTGTCGAGGCTGGCCTCGATGGACGGGATGTTCTCAGCCAGGTTTGTGAGCTGCGAGGACTGGAGCAGTGTCCCCTTTAGGCGATGGAGATGATGTCTGGCCATGACAGTGTCTCGCGCCCGCGCGGCGGCATCGAGGGCCGCAAGTTCGAGCAGCGCGTATTCCGCCATGGTCTTGGTACGTTCCAAAAGGCTGGAATGGCTGGCGTCGCGTGCGTTGAGTGCGTCGGGAGCAGTCGCCCCGATGGCGCCAGTCGCGTTGCAATCCGGAATCCACAGGTGCAATGTTTCCTGCAATCCCTGCAGATTGATCGGTTTGGCTAGAACGCAATCGATGCCCGCATCCAGCGAACGCAATGCCTGTTCCGGCCCGGCTTCGGCCGTCACGGCGATGATTGGTGTGGGTTGCGAATGCGTCGAGTCCTCCCGGGCGCGCATTTGCTTTGCGACTGTGAAGCCGTCGACGTCCGGCAAGTGAAGGTCCAGCAGAATGGCGGCAAACGATCGAGTCGAGAACAGGTCGATGGCCTGGGCGCCGGATTCCGCAAGCACCGGGTCATACCCAAGCGCGCGCAACTGCTCCATGAGCACCAACTGGTTGGCCGGCGTGTCTTCAACGACCAGAATCGCCCCGGAGACGCTTGCTGCCACCTGTGGCGAGGGGGGCAAGTCGGTTTCGTCGTGTGTGTCGGCAATCGTCGTTTCCAGCGAGAACTCGACCGTCGTACCCTGCCCGAGGGTGCTCCAGATCGAGATGCTTCCCCCCATGGCTTCCACGAGCTTCTTGCAGATGGAGAGGCCAAGGCCACTGCTACCCGTTTGGCGTTGACGGGCGTTCCCCACCTGGCTGAAGGGCTGAAACAGCCTTGGTTGATCCTCCGGCGCGATGCCGATGCCCGTGTCGCTCACGCGGATCGCCAGCGTGACGCGTTCCGACGATCGCTCTGACCGGGACAGCCGGACGTCGACCGTGACGGTACCCTGCTCGGTGAACTTGATCGCATTTGCCACGAGATTGCCCAGCACCTGGCGTATGCGATTACCGTCCAGGTTGATGGTGTGACCGCCAGACTGGTCGTTCAGCTGGAGCGCAATGCCCTTGCGATCGGCGATGGCTTCGAAGCCATCGAGCACCGAGCGGACGAGGTCGTTCACACGCAGCGCCGAGGGCTTCACGAGGATCTTCCCGGTACTGATGCTCGAATAGTCCAGGACGTTATTGAGTACCGCGAGCAACGAGTCGGCGCTTTCTCGAGCCCGATGAAGAAGTTCTCGTCTTGGCGTGTTGTTGTCTTCCCGATCGAGTAACTCCAGCGCGCCCACGACCGCACTAATGGGCGTCCGTATCTCATGGCTCATGATGGCCAGGAACTCGGATTTCACCTTCTCGCTCTTCAAGGCATTGGCGCGGGCACGCATCGCCTGGTAGACGGAAACGCCCAGTGAAATCAGGACGATCAGGAAAAGCACAATCGTGGCGCCGTAGTAGTGCCAGAGTGCCTTGAGCGATGGCTGAAGATAATCGGCGCCCTCCAGCCAGTTCTGATAGAGCTGGTCGGTTTCCCCGGCGCTGAGCGATGCCAGCGCCTGATTCATCAGGGAGAGCAGCGGCGCGGAATCCTGGCGGACAGCCATGCGCAGCACCAGCGGCAGCTCGGCGATGGTCCCCGCGATATGAAGCGTCTTGTCGTACTGCAGCCGGATGAGCGGATGAAGTACCGCGCTCGGCCCGACAGCGGCGGCAGCCTTGCCGTCACGAACCGCCGCCAATGCCATGCTGTCGCTCGGCTCCGGGAGTATCCGCGTGCAAGGCAACGGGTGACCTTCGAACCATTGGTGATAGGCGCCGCCTTCCTTGACGGCTACGGTAATGCAGCCCAGGCTCGACAGATCGAAGTAGTTCTTGTCCCGCGCCTTTGCCACAACCAGTGTCGTGCCAACGTAGTAAGGACGTGTCAGCGCAATCCGTGTTCCGGCGGACTTGGGCAACTGGAAGTCGGGCACGGCGGGCAGCACGTCCACCTCGCCGTCCAGAAGCTTGCGCACGGCTTCCGACCATGACTTCGTGGGCACCAGTTGCACCGTCAGGCCAAGCCGATCGGCAATGGCATGGATATAGGCGATGCTGAGCCCGTGAGCGGCTCCTTTCTCGACATATTCGAGTGGTTGCCAGTAGGGGTCCACCGCGATACGCAGGACGTGGTGCTCCTTTAGCCATGCTTCCTCCGCGGCTCCCCAGGTATCCAGCGCCATGGCGCGGGCGTACGGAACGAAGCCGGCCAGGACAGCCAGGATCAGGAGCAGTGCCCGTTTCATGATGCGTGGGAATTCGGTGCCGACATCGATATCTTCGTCTTGGGTTGCGGACAAGTCGCTGGGCGTAGGTCAGATAAGGTGGCGCACCTTGAACAGGTCGTTGTCGGAGCGGATCCCCAGCTTGCGGAGCGCCGACTGCTTGTGGCCGCTCACCGTCTTCTTGCTGCGCGAGAATTTCGCGGCGATTTCGTTGACCGTCATCCCGTCCAGAAAGCACCTGAGCACCTCGCGTTCCTTTTCGGTCAGCGCGGCGGTGAGGCCCCCCGAGCCCGGCGCGCCTTCCCCCTGTTCCTTGCCGAACACGGAAAGCGAGGCAACCTGGGCTGGGATGTGGCTTGCCCCCCGGAGTATCTTGGCGATAGCCGCCGTGATGTCGGCAATCGAGCCGTTCTTGATGCAGTACCCATCGGCCCCCGCCTTCATTGCCAGGGCGATGGTGACGGGGCTGTCGTGGGCGGATAGAACGAGGATCTTGATGCCCGGATACTGTCGCCGGATCATCCGGATAACGCCAATGCCGTCCGCATCCGAAGGCTCTAGCGCATAGTCGATGATCACCAGATCGGGCGCCTTGTTCCTGAGCGCCTGCACGAAATCCCTGCTGCGGGTGAATGTCCCGAGAATTGCGAATGCAGAGTTCTGCTGCAGTACCCGGACGATACCCTGATGAACAATTTCGTGGTCATCCAGGACCATGATCGAAATGGGCATTTTGCGGTTTCCAAGACGTATCGCAGGCGCTGAATTATAAGCCTTGCAGCAATCGCGCCCGAGGCGTCACACGTTATCGGCGTCTTGCCGGAACCACTCCAGGATCTGCTCGTGCTCGCGTTGCTGCTCGCGTGTCGGGACAGGCGCGGGCTCGGATGCGCAGCGGTATCCCGTCCGGATGAATGCGTGGGAATCGCTCACGCAGGCGGACGAGCGATACTCGCGGTAGATGTAGTCGCCGTTTTCCTCGACAACATCGTCCGGCAACGCTCTGCTGATTGGGGCGCGGTCAGCCGTGGCGTGGCGCATGAAGTCCGTCCAGATCGGCAGTGCAAGCGTCCCACCCGTGACCGCCCCGAGGCTGCGGAACTGGTCATGGCCTACCCATACGGTGGTCGCCAGCCCCGTCGCGTATCCGGCGAACCATGCGTCCCTGGCATCGTTCGAGGTCCCCGTCTTGCCGGCAGCGTCGGCCTTGTCGATACGGGCCGCCGCGCGCCCGGTGCCTTTCCGAACCACATCGCGAAGCAGCGAGTCCATGATGAACGCGTTGCGTGGGGAGATGATCTGTTTGCGCTCGATGTCTCCGGCCGATGTGTAGCGCTCCTGGTCACCGCGCTGCACGATCCGGGCGATCAGGCGCGGCTGCACGAGATAGCCGCCGTTGGAGAAGACGGCGTACGCCTGCGTCAATTGCATCGGCGTCACGCTGCCGGCGCCCAGCGCCAGTGGGAAACTGCCGGGATTCAGGTCTGGCGCGAAGCCGAATCGCAGCGCGAAATCCCGCACGTAATCGATGCCGGAAGCCTGCGTCAGCCCTACCGTCACCAGGTTCTTGGAGCGGACAAGTCCCTCGCGCGCCGTGATGAAGCCGTCGTAGCGGCCGCCGTAGTTCTTGGGCCGCCAGGGCCGGGCACCGGTGACGGTCGAGTCCAGTACCCGCTGACTGTCGTCCACCATGGTTCCCGGAAAGTAGCCTTTTTCGAGAGAGGCGGAGTAGACAAAGGGTTTGAAGCAGGAGCCCGGCTGGCGCAACGCCTGCACGGCGTGATCAAACTTGCCGCGATGGAAGTCATAGCCACCCACCCACGCCACGACATCGCCGCTGACCGAATCGATGGAAACCAGCGCGCCCTCCATGTCGGGCGCTTGCGCGATCTCCCATTTGCCACCCAGGCTTGCCATGGTGACAACCGTGCCGCGCGTCAGCGGCGTCGCGGCATACGCGGGTGCTTGCGCACGAAGGGTCGTGCCATCGCGCGTCTTGACCGTCAGGCGGCCGCCGCGATCGGCCGTGGCGGTGACGACGGCCGTGGTGAGGCCGTCCCGATCCGGATAGTCGTCAAGCCCCGATGCTGGCGCATTGCCGTCGATGGCCACCCGTCCCAGCGGGATATAGCGTCGTCTTTGCTGGGCGCGAAGCAGGCCGTCATGCAGGGCATCATAAGCGGCCGCCTGCGTGGCGGTTTGAATGGTTAGCGTCACGTCGAGGCCATCCCGATAGGCGCGTTCACCGTACTGGTCCACGACCAGTTGGCGTGCGCGCTCCACCGGAAAGGCAAATGCCGGGTCGATGGCATAGCTACGTGGCTTCAGCCGAAGCGGTTCATCCAATGCGGATGCGTACTGTTCGTCGCCCAGATACCCAAGCTCGTGCATGCGCGCGAGGATGTACCGCTGGCGTACGCGGGCACGCTCCGGGTTGACCGTCGGGTTGAATGCGGACGGTGCTTTGGGGAGGCCCGCGAGCAGGGCGGCTTCCGCTGGGGTCAACTGGTCGAGTGACTTGTCGAAATAGATGCTCGCCGCGGCAGCAAATCCGTATGCGCGCTCGCCCAGATAGATCTGGTTCATATAGACCTCAAGCAGCCGTTGCTTGCTGAACTGCTGCTCCAGCTTGAAGGCCAGAAGAACTTCGCGCAGCTTCCGGTCGTAAGTCTTCTCGCTGGACAGGTACAGGCGGCGCGCTACCTGCATGGTGATGGTGCTGGCCCCCTGCGCATGCCGGCCCGATGCGAAGTTGGCCCATGCAGCGCGGAACAATCCCGAGAAGTCCACGCCACCGTGTTCGTAGAACCGCGCATCTTCGATCGCCAGCAGGCTCTGCTGCACGACGATCGGAATTCTGGAGAGTGGAACGATCTCCCGGCGCTCGTCGCCATACTCGGCCAAGAGGATGCCATCCTGAGAATAGATGCGCAGCGGCCTGTCTGGCTTGAACGCGGCAAGGCTATTGACGTCCGGGAGCGAGAGCCATGTCTGATAGACGCGCCAGGCGCCGAAGGCCATTCCCAGCGCGATAAGGAGACCGGCAAGCGCGCCCAGGCAGGTTGCAATCCGGGCCCGTCCGGGAGTGCTGGTGGTTTCCGGCTTTGACTCTGTTGGCATCGCTGAAGGCTGGGCACGCGTGGATCGCCGCGCGCCGGTATGTCCTGAGGGTGGCTGTGTCCATCAGTCTGTCGGACGGTTTTCGGACTGCATACAAGACTGGTCTGGAATTGGCCCGAACCGAAACTCAACGTGCGATGTTGGCCTCGGCCGGTGGGGCATCTGGAACCACATGCCGCAATTGCATGGCACGCGAGACGATTTGCGCGAAGATTGGCGCTGCGACTTTGCCGCCGAAGTGGCTGCCTTCGCTGGGATCCTCGACGCTGACCACGACGGCGATCTCGGGCGCGGACAGGGGTGCCACGCCGGCAAACGACGCGCGGTAGCGCTTCTTGTCGTATCCACGCCCCGGGACGTGCAGGTAGGCCGTGCCGGTCTTGCCGCCGACGCGGTACTCGTTCACGCGGGCTTGTCGGCCTGACCCTCCGGCGCCGGTCACGCGTTCGAGCATGGCCAGCACGGCCTCCGCGGTTGCTGGCGTCAGGACCTGCGTGCCGCGCGTCTCGCTTCCTGCTGGCCGCCGTTCGAGGGTAAGGGGGATAAGCTGGCCGCGATTGCCGATCGC
The DNA here is from genome assembly GCF_000812445.1 of Cupriavidus sp. SHE. Taxonomy (NCBI): domain Bacteria; kingdom Pseudomonadati; phylum Pseudomonadota; class Betaproteobacteria; order Burkholderiales; family Burkholderiaceae; genus Cupriavidus; species Cupriavidus sp. SHE. The sequence goes on from NZ_JWMB01000025.1 coordinate 261,208, forward strand.
CGCATATGCCTGCGCGATCTGCAGCGCGGAGGCGGTCAGCCCGTATCCATATGCCATGGTCGCCTGGGTAATCGGCGTCATCCCCCGCGCGCTATGCATGCGACCACTACCCAGGCCGGGAAATGGGAAGGAGTCAGCCTTTCGGCCGAAGCCGAGCGCGTGCATGTGCGTCCACAGTTCGTCCGGCGAGAGGCGGGAGACGATCTTCACCATGCCGATGTTGCTCGATTTCTCGATAACACCCGCGACCGATAGCTGGCCGAAGTTCCGAACGTCTGTGATCTTCGCGCCGGCAAAATCGAATCTGCCGTTCGTCTCGATCAACGTGTCTGGTGCAACGCGCTTCAGTTCCAGCGCACCCGCGACGATCAACGGCTTGATGATGCTGCCTGGCTCGAAGGCGTCGATCAGCGCCGCCGCGCGACGTTTGCTGCTATCGGCGTGCCAGCTTGCGGCGGCGAGGATCTCGCCGGTCTTGACGTCAGTGACCACGGCCAGGCTGGATCGAGCCTTCACCGTTTCCGATGCCTGCTGCAGTGCCTGGTATGTGGCGGTTTGCAGCCGCTCATCGATCGACAGATGGATATCGCCGCCGTCCTCGGCCTCGGCAATCACCAGCTGGGAGAGGATATTGCCAAGGCGGTCCTTCTCGACGACGCTCCGCCCGCGCGCGCCTTTCAGCCGGTCATTGAGCGCGAGTTCCAGTCCCTCGATGCCGATGCCGTCAAGATTGACCAGCCCGAGAAGGGCGTCGAAGGGCGGGCCCGATGGATAGACACGCTTGAACTCGCGTACCGTTCCCACGCCCGGCAGCGCAAGCGTCTTGACCTGTTCCAGCGTTGCCGCGTCGGTCTGACGCCTGAGGTACACAAAGCCCCGGTCCGATGCCGATGCCGCCTCGATCTCTGTCAGGGGCATACCGAGTGCCTCCGCAAGCCCCGTGTATTTGTCACTGGAGACCATCTGACGGGGGCTCAAGTAGATGGCGCCGGCCGGGAGGCTCTGTGCGAGCGTATGGCCGTTGCGATCAAGAATCCGCCCGCGCGTCGGCGGAACATCGAGCTGCCGCCTGACGCGTAAATCGCCTTGCTGCTGGTAGAACGCGTTGCCAGGTCCGGCGATCCAGATGGCGCGGATAGCGAGCCCGAGGAAGCAGAGCGTGATCAGGAACACCAGAAAACGGGAGCGACCGGGGTGGAAACTCCCGATGGTGTTCGCGAAGCTCTGGGAATGGGCAATGTAGCGCTTGCTGGGCATCGTCAGCCTGTTGGCAAAGTTGCGGCGGTTGCAAGCAATCGGGCGCAATGAACGCCGGACACATACGTGCGGCTCTCGCCCGCAAATCAGGATCGAACAGGGTACCGACGCGCGGCCGACGGGCGGGCCGGACTAGTCTGGAATTGATGGCTTTTTCGGCGCACGATGGTCGCGCGATGAAACGTGGTCAGAAACGTGGCCAGAAACGAGACCAGTCCGGGCAACGCGGTGGCGTGGGCGGCTTAGCGTTGCAGCTTCAGGCAAACGCCGAGCCATATGCGGAAGGGATCTGTGAGTAGAAACAACGTCTATGTCGCCATCTACGTCGTAGCGATGGTGGGGCTGTCAGTCTGGGCGGTATGGCGCGACTTCGCGTCTCATCGACACTATTGGGCGCCTGGTGAGCAGTCGCCGGACAAGCCCGGAAGAATCGTACTGAGCGATCGGGAATCAGTGCTGCTGGAAAGGTACTGTGCGATGCATGGGGATTGTGATCGGCCGGGTGAACGGCGGGGGCGCTAGCGCCGGTGGGCTCTCCTTGTTGCCATTGGCCCGGCCCGCGATCGATTCCGCGACGTCAGCGGCGGGGCCTGTGCCATGCCGCTGACGTCGGCCGCAATCAGTTCCGGCCCAGCAGCGAAAGCACCGACTGAGACTGCTGGTTGGCCTGTGCCAGCATGGCCGTGGCGGCCTGGCTGACGATCTGGGAGGCAGTCATCTTCGAGACCTCGGCCGCATAGTCGGCGTCCTCAATCCGTGAACGTGCCGTATCCAGGTTGGTGGCGGTCGTCTGTTGGGCGTTGGTGATTGAATCGAGCCGATTCTGCGCCGCACCCAGCAGGCTGCGCTGGGCGTCGACGGCAGCGAGCGCCCGATCAAGCGTCGCCAGCGGATCGAGCGGCTGCTTAAGACGGATGCCTTCGCCGGCTTCCACCACATTGAGCACCGTCGTGTTGGTGGAGGCGTCGGTCAGCGCCGTGAACGTCAGCGGGTAGAAGATCAGCACGTCTTCGCTGCCGTTGACGGTGCGGATGTACTGCGAACCGTCCTGCGCGGTCACCAGCGTGCCGGTCTTGGCCGACTGCGGGAGGTTGAACACGTAGTTGCCGCTGGCGTCGAGCCCGAGCACGTTGCCATAGGTCACCCCGTTTCGATCGGTGTAGTTGACCGAGACCTTTGCCGGGTCGATGGTCACCGTCGAATCGCCGCTGACCGACGGCAAGTCCGTGAACGACTGGTAGGTGGTGCTCACCGCCCTGGCTGTCATGGTCCGCGTGGTGCCGTCGTCGCTCATCGTGAGCGCTGCATCGTGATAGCGGAAATTGCCGCCGCCCGTATCCACCTCGATCACATAGGTGCCGTTGTTGCGTTGAAGCAGGCGCGAGGCGGATGCGCTGAGGCTGACGCCGCTGGCGTCTTGGAACGCGACAGGGTCGGTGGCAGGGTCCACGGGCGGCGTTTGCGTGACAGTTGCCGGCAGCGTGGAGAAATCCGCCGCGGTCAGCGGCGACGTCATGTCGGCGGCCTTTGCGGTGACCGTTCCCGAGGTGCCGAAGCCGAGGCTGGCCTGATAGTAGTTGCCGGCCTTCAGGATGAAATAGCGGCCATCGTCGGCCTGGACCAGTGAAGCGCCGGCGATCGGCGCATTCGTGTTGTCAAGCAGGCTCGGCACGCCGATGGCGCGCGATGCCACCGCCGCCGGGCTTTGGAACACTGGCGGGCCTGACGGAGAGAGCGCGACGTCGCTGAGTCCCGTTACCGTATCGGTCGTCGGCCGGTACCCCACTTGCTGATAGGTTGGCTTGCCGGCGCCGTCCACGTCCTGCACATAGATGGTGCCGCTGACGTCCCGCACGAGGTTGGGGCTCGTGCTGCCCGCCGGCCAGTGGACGGTGGTGGTCGGGCTGTCGATCATGACGTTGGTACTGCGGCCCTGGAGCACGCTAAGGCTGCTGACGGTGCCGGGCAGCCCGGCGATCGTGAAGTCCTTCAGGCCCAGGGCGTTGACGCCAAAGCCGGAACCACCGAGGTTCACGGACAACTTGTCCGAATCGTTCGCGCCGACCTGCAGGTTGACCATGCCAGCGCTGCCGTCCAGCAGCCGCAAGCCGTTGAACGTGGACTGCTGCGTGAGGCGGTCGATTTCCTTCAGGTTCGCATTGATTTCGGCCTGGACCGCATCTGTATCCGTGAGCGAAAGTGTGCCGTTAAGGCCCTGAACGCTCAGGTCCCGGATGCGCTGCAGGCGTGCGCTCAGGGAGTCAAGGGCACCGCTGGCGGTCTCCAGCATGGATTGCCCGTCGCCCGCATTTCGTCGTGCCTGGTTCAGCCCACTGACTTGCACCCGCATTCGGCTGGCAATGGCCAGGCCCGCTGCGTCGTCCCGCGCGGAGTTGATTCGCAGCCCGGAAGACAGGCGTCGAATGGTGTCGCCCACTGCGTTGCCCGCTTTCCCCGCCTGCAGGGATGCGCTGAGCGCCAGGACATTGCTGGCGATGGTAAGGGCCATGACTCGTGCTGGTTATTGTTATGACATTTAGCACGGTTATCGACACATCTGACGTTTGGCTTGAATGTAGCGTTCCCACACCAAAGCAGGGGATGCGAGCCGCCGGCTCGAGCTGGAGCCGGCGTGGCGAACCGCGTGGTTACTTCTGGTATCCGTGCGGCGTGACGATATTGAAGGCCGGGTCGAACGTGTCGAGCATGGCGAACAGGCCCGCCACGGCCTGCGGGTTGCCATCGATGCGTATCGCGCCCGACTGCATGGCCTGCGGCAGGGTGAGCTGCTTCAGGCTGATCTTGTCGAGCGTGGCCTTGGTCAGCGTGATCGTGGCGGTCGGCTGCGCGTGCTGGGCATCGGCCACGTAGGTCAGCGCGCTGTTGCGCAGCGTCATCGCGTAGCGCTGGTTCAGGTCGGTGAACTGCCAGTTCAGCGTCATGGCCTTGCCGGCGGCCTTGTCCGCGTTCAGGCGCACGGCCAGGTAGTCGAAGAAATTCGGCACCGTCAGCGCGCGCACGAGATCGGCCGAGCCGAGCGAGCTGCCCTGCAGCTTGGGCACGCCATCGCGAAGTTCCTGGGCGCCGGTCAGGTAGATGTTGCGCCACGTGGCGTTCTCGCTCTGGTAGCCAAGCTGTTCCAGCGCATCGGCCTGAAGCGCACGCGCCGCGGCGTTCGATGGATCGGCGAAGACCAGGTCATTGCCGATCTGCGCCACCCAGCGGTAGTCGCCCCGCGCATAGGCCTCGCGGGCCTTGGCCAGCACGGCATCGGCGCCGCCCATCCATTCGATGGTCTTCCTGGCCGTTTGCTCGGGCGGCAGCGGGTTCAGGTGGGCCGGGTTGCCATCGTAGAAGCCCAGGTAGCGCTGGTAGACCGCGCGTACGTTATGGCTGACCGATCCGTAGTAGTCCCGTGCATACCACTTGCTGGCCAGTGGCTCGGGCAGCGTTTTGAGCGTGTCGGCGATCTCGAGCGGGGTCAGGCCCTGGTTCAGCAGCCGCAGGGTCTGGTCGTTCAGGTAGGCGTACATGTCGCGCTGGTCGGACAGCATCTCGACGATGCGTGCGTGGCCCCAGGTGGGCCAGTGATGCTGGCCGATCAGCACATCGGTCCGATCGCCGTAGCGCAATAGCGACTGGCTCAGGAAGTAAGACCATGCCTTGGCGTCGCGCACCTGCGCGCCGCGCAGCGTCAGCAGATTGTGCTGGGTGCGCACCGCGTTTTCGGCGATGCAAAGCGTGCGGAACTGCGGCAGATAGATGTTCATCTCCGCCGGCGCCTCGGTGCCCGGGGTGAGCTGGAATTCGAAGTCGATACCGTCGATCCGGCGGGTCTCGATCGGCTTGGTGATCGACGATGTGGGCGCCAGCAGCGTGATGGTGCCGCGCGCAGTGGCTTTGCCCAGGCCTGTATCGACCTGGCCTGTGGCGTTCTTCGGCAGGTTGGTGCCGTACATGTACTGCGCCCGTCGGCCCATCGCGCCGCCAGCCAGCACATTTTCGCTGACGGCTTCGTCCATGAAACCGTTCGGCGCCAGGATCTCGACCTTGCCGGACTTCACATCGTCCTCGCTGACGATGCCGCGTACCCCGCCGAAATGATCGACATGGCTGTGCGTATAGATCACGGTCAGCACGGGTTTGCGCGGACGGTGCGCGTAATAAAGGTCAAGCGCGGCCCGGGCGGTTTCCGCCGTGAGCAAGGTGTCGATGATGATCAGGCCGGTGTCGCCTTCGACGATGTTCATGTTTGCCAGGTCGGCGCCGCGCACCTGATAGACGCGGTCAGCCACCTTGAACAGGCCAGCTTCGTTGTTCAGTTGCGCCAGTCGCCAGAGGCTCGGGTTGACCGTGGGCGGGGCGTCCGCCGCCGATTCGAAGGCATAGGCGCTGAAGTCCCACGCCGTCTTGCCGTCGGCGCTCTTGATCGTCGGCTCGGGGAAGCGCGCCACGAGCCCGCGCTTGGCATCTTCGAAGTCGGCACGGTCGGCGAACGGCAGCTTGCGCAGCCATGCGGCGTTCGATTGCTCGGTCAGCGGAGTGGCGGGATTCGGGCCGGCGAGCGCGACGGACATCGTCAGCGCGGCGGAAGCAAGGACGGTCAAGCGGGCAATGCGCATGGGTAGGCTCTACAGGGCTGAGTCGGTAAAAGAGTCATTGGATGCGGTGCGGACATATAATTCAAGTGCAAATTTTGTATCGAAGCAATGCAATTTACGCATATATGAATCTCAAACGGCTTGAACATCTGGTCGCGGTGGCGGAGGAGGGCTCCCTGGCAGCCGCGGCGCGGCGGGTCCATCTGAGTCAGCCGGCGTTGACGCGAAGCATCCAGACACTGGAAGAGGAAGCGGGCGCGGTGCTGTTCGATCGCGGCACGCGCGGTGTGACGCTGACCGCTGTGGGGCGCATGGTCACCGAGCGCGCCCGGCGCATCCTGTTCGAGACGCACTGCCTGACCCGCGACCTGACACTGGTGCGGCAGCACGAGATCGGCAGCGTCCAGATCGGACTCGGCGCCTTTCCGGCAGCGATGCTGCTGCCGGAGGTGCTTTGCCTGCTGCACCGGGAATGGCCCGGGCTGCAGATTGCGACCGAGGTCAGCGATCCTCGCGCGCTGCTTGACGCATTGCGCGCCGAGCGGTTGGATTTCGTCGTGATCGAGCAGAGCACAGTGCCGACCCTGGCCGAGCTGGAAGTGCAGCGGTTGCCGGAGGAGTCGGCTGGCCTGTTCGTCCGGCAGGGGCATCCGCTGGCGGGGCGGCCCGTGTTGCTGCCGGCGCTAAGGGAGGCAGCGCTGGTATCGGTGGTGTTCCCGCCCGAAACGCACGAGCGGCTGCGCAAGGTGTTGCGCTGCAAGCCGGGGGAGGCACTGCCGTTTCAGGTCGAAAGCAACGATTTCCGGGCCCTGACCTATCTCGCCAAACATACCGATGCGGTGTTGCTGGCGCCAGCGCGTGCGGTCCGCGATGAGACGGCGGTGGGGAGTCTGGTGCCGCTCGACGTTCCGGGTCTGCCCGCCATGACAATGCAGTTCGCGGTCGTGCGGCTTGCGCAGCGGACGCTCTCGCCGGCCGCCGGGCGGGCCGTGGCGGCGATCGAGGCCGTAGCCTGAAGAAACAAAAAAGGCGCCCCGTGTTGGGGCGCCTGGATCGCTGGGGCGGTGCGAAGCCGGGATCAGTCCTCGACGGCCGTGCCCACGATGTTGTAGCCGCCGTCGACATACGTGATCTCGCCGGTCACGCCGCTGGCCAGATCCGACAGCAGGAAGGCCGCGACGTTGCCGACTTCCTCGATCGTCACGTTGCGACGGATCGGTGCCACGTCTTCGAAATGCTTGAGCAGGCGGCTGAAGTCCTTGATGCCCGAGGCGGCCAGGGTCTTGATCGGACCGGCCGAAATGCCGTTGGCACGCATCCCGCGCGGGCCGACCGCCGACGCCAGGTAGCGCACGCTGGCTTCGAGCGAAGCCTTGGCCAGGCCCATCGTGTTGTAGTTCGGTACCACACGCTCGGCGCCCAGATAGGTCAGCGTCAGCAGCGATGCCTTGTCGTTGAGCAGCGGCATCGCGGCCTTGGCCAGTGCCGGGAAGCTGTAGGCCGAGATGTCGTGCGCGATCCGGAAGCCTTCACGCGACAGCCCGTCCAGGAAGTTGCCGGCGATGGCTTCGCGCGGCGCGAAGCCGATCGAGTGCACCAGACCGTCGAACTTTTCCCAGCGCTGCCCCAGTGCGGCAAACGTGGCGTCGATCTGTTCGTCGCTGCCAACGTCGCACTCATAGATCATGTCGGAGCCGAATTCCTTGGCGAAGTCCGTGATGCGGTCCTTGAATCGTTCGCCGACATAAGTGAACGCCAGTTCCGCGCCTTCACGCTTGCACGCTGCTGCAATGCCGTAGGCGATCGAACGGTTCGAAAGCAAACCGGTAATCAGGATCCGCTTACCTGCCAGAAATCCCATAGATTCTCCAAATATGTGTGGGGCGGGCGTATTTTATGCGATGGCCCATGGCCGATGCACAATAAGCAAACTTTCCCGCTTTTGTTGCACCGCGTAGAGGGAATGTCCGGATGGCTGTTGGCCACCCGAACGCATGTAAAATTGTCGCACAACTTCGCCCGGCCACAAGCCGCCGGGCTGTCCTGGGCATTGTGGAGGTCTGCAACCGGATGCTGATTCGTGCACGTTGGCCGCTTCGGGCGGCAGGGCAGTGCTTCTGTCGACGCGCGGTAGTGCAAGGGTGGGCGGCGCTGTCGATCGTGCTGGCTTCGGGTTTTCCCTTATCTGCTTTCGCAGCCCACGGCTTTGCGCTCCACGGCGACCTCAAGTATCCGCCGGACTTCAAGCATTTCGACTACGTCAATGCCGATGCCCCGCAGGGAGGCACGCTGACCCTGGCCAACCCGGACCGCCGCACCAGTTTCGACAAGTTCAACCCGTTTACCCTGAAGGGCACGTCCGCGCCGGGGCTCAACGCCCTGATGTTCGAGTCGCTGCTGATCAGCAGCGCAGATGAGACTGCCAGCTCCTATGGCCTGCTGGCCGACGATGTCACGGTGGCGCCGGACGAGCTGTCGGTGACGTTCCATATTCGCCGCGAGGCACGCTTTGTCAACGGTGACCCCGTGCTGGCGTCGGACGTCAAGTATTCGTATGACATGCTGATGGGCAAGTTCGCGAGCCCGGGCTATCGCAGCATGTGCACCGACGTGAAAGCCGTGGTGGTGACCGGCGAACGCACGGTGCGGTTTGACTTCAAGCAACGCAATCCCGAACTGCCGCTGATCGTCGGCTCGCTCCCGGTGTTCTCGAAGAAGTGGACCGAGAAGGTATCGTTCGACAAGCTGACCTTCGAGGAGCCGATCACCAGCGGGCCGTACAAGATCGAACGCTACGACGCCGGGCGCGGCATCGTGTTCGCGCGCGACCCGAAGTACTGGGGCAAGGATCTGGCGGTACGCCGCGGCACGTTCAATTTCGGTCGGGTGGTCTACCGGCTCTACAAGGACGAAACGGCCAAGCTCGAGGCATTCAAGGCCGGCGAGTTCGACGCGATCGTCGAATATCGTTCGAAGAACTGGGCCAAGAGCTACGTCGGCAAGCGCTTCGAGGAAGGGGAACTGATCAAGACCGAGTTCCCGCACCGCAATGGCGCCGGGATGCAGGGCTTCGTGATGAACATGCGCAAGCCGATGTTCCAGGATGTGCGGGTGCGCCAGGCGCTGATCCTCGCGCTGGATTTCGAGTGGCTGAACCGGCAACTGTTCTACGGGGCCTACAAGCGGCTCGACAGCTGGTTCTCGAACAGCGAACTGGCTGCCAGCACCACCTTCGATGGCAAGCCGGGGCCGGGCGAACTAGCGTTGCTGGAGCCGCTGCGCGCCGAGTTGCCGGCCGAAGTGTTCGGCGCGGATGTCGTGCAGCCCACGACGAACCCGCCGCGCTCCCTGCGCGACAACCTGCGCGATGCGCGCCGGTTGCTGGCGCAGGCGGGGTGGACCTATTCGGATGGTGCACTGCGCAATGCCAAGGGCGAGGCGATGGTGTTCGAGTTCCTGGATGACGGCGGCGCCATGAGTCGGGTTATCACGGCGTACATCCGAAACCTGGAGAAGCTCGGCATCGAGGTGAACCAGCGCACCACGGACTTCGCGCTGTACCAGAAGCGGCTCGAGGATTTCGATTTCGACATGGTGTCGATCCGTTTCCCGGATTCCCAGAGCCCTGGCAACGAACTGCGCGACCGCTTCACGGCCGAAGCGGCGGGCACGCCTGGTTCCGACAACCTGTTCGGACTGAAATCGCCGGCGGTCGACAAGCTTGTCGACACGTTGCTGCACGCCCGGTCGCGCGATGAACTGATTACCGCCGGCCGCGCGCTCGACCGCGTGCTGATGCATGGCTACTACATCGTGCCAAACTGGTACAGTGCGTTCCATCGTGTGGCATATCGCAAGGAGATGGCGTACCCGACGCGTCTGCCGTACTTCTACACGGCGGAAGGCTGGATCCTCTCCAACTGGTGGCGCAATGACCTGGTGCCAAAGACCCAGTAATCCCGAACCCGGACGGCCATGCTTGCCTATCTGTTGAAGCGCATTCTGCTGATGATTCCGACGTTGATCGGTGTCATTACGCTTACGTTCGTCGTGATCCAGTTCGTGCCCGGCGGCCCAGTCGAGCAGATGATGCTCGAGATGAAAGGGCGGGGCGGTGCTGCCGAGGCCAGCGGCGGCGGTGCCGAGTATCGCGGCCGTCGCGGCGTGGACCCGGACAAGATCAAGGAGATCCAGGCGCTGTACGGCTTCGACAAGCCGCCGATCGAGCGCTATTTCCTGATGCTCAAGCGCTTTGCAAAGTTTGACCTCGGCCAGAGCTACTTCCAGCACCGCAGCGTCTGGGAACTGGTGAAGTCGAAGATGCCGGTGTCGATCAGCCTGGGGCTCTGGACATTCTTCCTGACCTATCTGATATCGGTGCCGCTGGGCATCTCCAAGGCAATCCGGGCCGGCAGCCGCTTCGACGTGATCAGCAGCATGATCGTGCTGGTGGGATATGCGATCCCCGGCTTCGTGCTTGGCGTGCTGCTGCTGGTGCTGTTTGGCGGCGGCACGTTCGTGCAGTGGTTCCCGCTGCGCGGCCTGACCTCCGATGACTGGGACCAGCTGTCGCTCATGGGCAAGGTGATGGATTACCTCTGGCACCTGGTGCTGCCGATCACGGCATCGGTCGTGGGCAGCTTCGCCGTGGTCACCATGCTGACCAAGAATGCGTTCCTGGAGGAAATCCGCAAGCAGTACGTGCTGACCGCGCGGGCCAAGGGCCTGTCCGAGCACCGCGTGCTCTGGAAGCATGTGTTCCGTAACGCGCTGATTCCGCTCGTGACTGGGTTCCCGGCGGCGTTTATCGGCGCGTTCTTCACCGGCTCGCTGCTGATCGAGACACTGTTCTCGCTCGACGGGCTGGGTCTGCTGTCCTATGAGGCGGTGCTGCGTCGTGACTACCCCGTGGTGCTCGGCACGCTATACCTGTTCACGCTGATCGGTCTGGTGACGCGCCTGATTTCGGACATTTGCTACGTGATGGTCGATCCTCGTATTCACTTCGAGGGGATGCATCGATGAATCCCTTCAAACGCGCCCCAATCCAGAACGGGCTGCCGCACTCGCTGTCTCCGCGCCAGCGCGCCTGGCAACGGTTCCGTCGCAACCGGCTTGGCTACTGGAGCCTGATCCTGTTCGTGGCGCTGTTCGTGCTGAGCCTGTGCGCCGAGGTGCTGTCGAGCGACCGGCCGCTGTTGGTCCGCTACAAGGGCGAGTACTACCTGCCGATCGCCAAGGTCTACCCGGAAACCACGTTCGACGGCGATTTCCCGACGCGCACCGACTATCTCGATCCGTTCATCCTTGAACGAATCACGACGCATGGCAATTTCGCGATTTTTCCGCTGAACCGCTATTCGTACGATTCGATCAATTACTTCGCCAAGGAGCCGAATCCGGCGCCGCCCTCGGCGGAAAACTGGCTTGGCACCGATGACCGTGGCCGCGATGTGCTGGCTCGTTTGCTATATGGATTCCGCGTATCCGTGCTGTTCGGGCTGGCGCTGACCGTCATCGGCGTGCTGGTCGGCACGCTGACGGGCGCGCTGATGGGATTCTTCGGCGGCCGGTTCGACCTCATGTCGCAACGCGCGATCGAGATATGGGGCTCGATGCCCGAGCTGTACCTGCTGATCATCTTTGCCTCGATCTTCGAGCCGAGTCTGGCGCTGCTGATCATCCTGCTGTCGCTGTTTGGCTGGATGGGGCTGTCCGACTACGTACGCGCCGAGTTCTACCGCAATCGCTCGCTCGACTACGTCAAGTCGGCCCGCGCGCTGGGGTTGTCGAATGTGCAGATCATGTGGCGGCATATCCTGCCGAACAGCCTGACGCCGGTGATCACGTTCCTGCCGTTCCGGATGAGCGCGGCGATTCTGGCGCTCACGAGTCTGGATTTCCTCGGTCTTGGCGTGCCGCCGACCACGCCTAGCCTGGGCGAGCTGCTGGCGCAGGGCAAGGCAAATCTCGATGCGTGGTGGATTTCCCTGTCGACCTTCGCAGTGCTGGTGCTGACACTGCTGCTGCTGACGTTCATGGGAGACGCGCTGCGCGATGCGTTCGACACGCGCATGGGTCTGGCCCAGATGCGCGGCCGCGTGGCGCCGAAGGTGCCGGCACGTGGCGGGGCAGCGGAGGCCGTCCGATGAGCACGGCCATGACCTTTACCGAACCGGCGGCAGTGCCAGCACCGGGTACCAAGCTAATGTGCGTGGACCGCCTGTCGGTCACCTTCGGAGAGGGCGAGCACGCCACGCGCGCGGTGCGCGAAGTGAGTTTCGACCTTCGGGCCGGCGAGCGCTACGCGCTGGTCGGCGAATCGGGCTCGGGCAAGACCGTGACCGCGCTGGCGATGCTTCGACTGGTCGAGGATGCGCACTATCAGGGCTCGATCCGTTTCGAGGGCGAGGATCTGCTGCAGGTGTCCGATCGCGAGATGCGCCGCATTCGCGGGTCGGAGATCGCCATGATCTTTCAGGAGCCCATGACGGCGCTTAACCCGCTCTACACGATTGGTAACCAGATCGTGGAGACGCTGGCGCTGCACGAAGGGCTGGACCGCCGGGCTGCCCGCGATCGCGCGATTGCGCTGCTCGAGCGCACCGGCATCACCGATGCGCCCAACCGTTTCAATAGCTTCCCGCACCAGTTGTCGGGTGGCCAGCGTCAGCGCGCGATGATCGCCATGGCGCTCGCGTGCCGCCCCAAGCTGCTGCTGGCCGACGAGCCGACCACCGCGCTGGACGTGACCATCCGGGCCCAGATCCTGGATCTGTTGCGCGACCTGCAGGCCGAGTTCGGCATGGCGGTGATGCTGATCACGCACGATCTGAACATGGTCAGGGCGTTCGCCCAGCGCGTGGGCGTGATGGAAAAGGGCGTCCTGGTCGAGACGGGCGAGACCACCGAGGTCTTTTCCAATCCGCACCATCCCTACACACGCAAGTTGATCGACAGTCGGCCCCGGCGCGAGGTGTTGCCGCTGGTGCCGCTGGCCCCGGTGCTGCTGGAGACCGATGCGCTGTGCGTCAACTACATGAAGAAGCGTCCTGGCATGGCGGGCTGGTTCCTCAAGGAAGCATTCCCGGCCGTGAAGGAGGTGAACCTGCAGTTGCGCGAAGGGGAAACGGTCGGGATCGTAGGGGAGTCGGGCTCAGGCAAGACGACGCTGGCTCACGCCGTGCTCGCGCTCCAGCGCAAGAGTAGCGGCACGATCCAGTTCCTGGGCCGGAGCTTCGATACCTGCACGGGCAAGGAGCGCAGCGCATTGCGCTCGCGGATGCAGGTGGTATTCCAGGACCCGTTCGGGTCGCTGTCTCCCCGGATGACGATCGAGCAGATCGTGGAGGAGGGGCTCGCGCTGCACCAGCCGGGCCTGTCGCGCGAGGCAACGCGTGAGCGCGTGATCGAGGCACTGCGCGAAGTGGGGCTCGACCGCACCGCGCTGGGGCGCTACCCGCACGAGTTCTCGGGCGGCCAGCGGCAACGCATCGCCATTGCCCGGGTGCTGATCCTGAAACCGCAGGTGCTGGTGCTGGATGAGCCGACTTCTGCACTTGACGTGTCGATCCAGCAGCAGGTGCTGGCTCTGCTGTCACAGCTCCAGCACAAGTACAACCTCAGCTATCTCTTTATCAGTCACGACTTGGCCGTGATTCGCGCCATGGCGCACCGGGTCGTGGTGATGAAGAACGGCGAGGTCGTGGAGTCGGGCGAGACCGAAACGGTGCTCGGCGCACCGCAGCATTCGTATACACGCAAGCTGATGGCGGCGGCCCAGCTAGGTGTGGCTTGATTTGATGTGCGTCGCATCATGCATTGACACGCCGACGTAACATGCGCTGTTTATGCGAAAACCAAGAAACTGGATGCGTTTTTTGCGCTAGTTCGTTGATTTGCAGGCGATTTGAGGGAAATTTGTAACCATCTTTGACATGTCAAGGGCGGCTACTTTAAGATCGCCCGATAAGTTTTTTGGGGGTGGTTCGTCCGCCGCGTGAGGTCTTGGGGAAGACCAGCAGTGCACGCGGCTGGTGCGAGACGGGAGCTTTTCTACTGGCGTGCTTCTTGCGTCCGATCCGCCCTGATGTTTTCACGCTGTCCGGTGTTGTCTTACTCGCCGGTCAGATTTGTCCGATCATCAGGAGAACCAATGCAGCGAACGGTACTTCATTCCCTGGCGCGCGCCGCCGTTGGAATTGCCATTGTCTGCGGTGCGACTGTGTCGAATGGAGTGCTGGCGGATACGGTGTTCAAGGATACCGACGCCCGGATCGATGCCCGTGCAGATGTCACGGACGCGCATCCGGAAGGCAAGCGTGGCTTGCTGTCGTCGATGATGAACTCCACCAGCAATGTCGCCACGAAAGCTGGCGACCTGGTCATGAACGCGCTGGGTCTGATCGGTGTTCGTTATCGCTTCGGCGGTAACAGCCCCGAGTCGGGTCTGGACTGCAGCGGCTTCGTCCGCTACGTGTTCAACGACACCTTCGGCTTCATGTTGCCCCGTCGCTCCGTCGAAATGAGCCAGGTTGGTGCCACGGTTGCGGCGAACGATCTGCGGCCCGGCGATCTGGTGTTCTTCAACACCATGCGCCACACGTTCTCGCACGTCGGCATCTATATTGGCGACAACAAGTTCGTGCACGCGCCGTCCACCGGCAGCAAGATCCGTGTCGATGACATGCGTGCCGCCTACTGGGTGACGCGCTACAACGGCGCCCGCCGCATCGACGATTCGGCGCGTGGCTCGGTCGAGAACACCAGCAACATGATCGAGACGCTCAAGCGTTACGATCCGAATGCCCAAGGCCGCTCGCTTTACGGTGGCTAAGTACGGCGCCTAAGGTTTGCGGCTGCTGAAGCGGCAAATCCCGAAGGCAAAACAAAAAAGGACTGCTCAGGCAGTCCTTTTTTGTTGCGCGCTGTTTGGGGGAGGGTGATGTTCGGGCGCGGCGGGTCGCCGCTTATTGCGTCGCGATGGTTCCGCCCGTCGTCGGACGATTGCGCGCGGCGGCCAGCTTTTCACGCAACGCCCCTAGTACCGCAGACGTGGCCTGCTCGCCAGCCAGGATCGCCCGATTGCGCGACGTGAAATCGCTGCCGCCCATATCCGGCAGGTCGGGCCGGATCACAACGTCGGCGCGCGCCAGCGCCATCTTGTTGATCGACTGCCCCATGATGGCCGTCGTCTGCAGCAGGACACCACTCTGCCCGCCATTTTTCTGGCTCGCCGGATCGGCGGAGATATTCACCGCGATCACGAAATCGGCGCCCATCTCGCGGGCGGCATCCACTGGTACCGGCTCCACCAGGCCACCATCGACGTAGTCGTGGCCGCCGATCGCCACCGGCTGGAATACGCCCGGGACACTGCTCGATGCGCGTACCGCCTGACCGGTATTGCCACGCCGGAACAAAATCCGCTCGCCGGTCTTGAGATCCGTGGCAACGATGCCGAGCGGCAGCTTCATCGACTCGATCGGACGATTCTTGACCAGGCGGTTGACGTAGTTCTGCAGCGCCTCGCCCTTGAGCCAGCCGCCGAAGCGTGTGCCGAAGGGCAGGGCCCAGTCGGCGATGGTCGCTTCGTCCATCGTCAGCGCGAGCTTGTTCAACGTAAAGCCATCCATGCCCGACGCGTAGAGTGCCGCTACCACTGAGCCCGCGCTGGTGCCCGTGACGATATCCGGGCGAATTCCCTGGGCTTCGAGCGCCTTGATCACGCCAATGTGCGCGAAGCCACGCGCCGCTCCGCCGCCGAGCGCCAGGCCGATGCGGATTGGCCGGGGCGGGTTGGTCGCCACGGGTGGCACGGCGGCAGTGGTGCCGGGGTTTGTCGCGTCCGGCTTGGGGCCGAAGGAGCAGGCTGCCAGCAGCATCGCTGCCGAGGCGCCCAGGAAGTTTCGTCGTTGCATCGAGGGAAGGAGATCTTGCTGGATGTGATGCTGGAGGCCCCGTGGGGGCCCCGCATCGCGTATGGCCGAGTGTCAGACTGGCGGCAGCATAAATGATTCCACGGCGGAGATCGTGTCGGGCAGCGCGTATAATGCAGCATTCCCTGACATCCGGCCTGCGCGCATCCGTGCGCGGGCCTTTTTGTTTCCCCGAACCATGACACAACGCGTCCGCACCCGCTTCGCACCGAGTCCGACCGGCTTCATCCACCTCGGCAATATTCGCTCCGCGTTTTATCCGTGGGCGTTTGCCCGCCGCATGAAGGGCGACTTCATCCTGCGTATCGAGGATACCGACGTCGAGCGTTCGACCGATGTTGCCGTCGACGTCATCCTGGAAAGCATGGCCTGGCTCGATCTGGACATCGACGAAGGTCCGTTCTATCAGATGCAGCGGATGGACCGGTATCGCGAGGTGGTACAGCAGATGCTCGACAACGAGCTGGCTTACCACTGCTATATGAGTACCGAGGAGCTCGACGCCTTGCGCGAAGCGCAGCGTGCTGCCGGCGAAAAGCCGCGGTACAACGGCTTCTGGCGTCCGGAGCCGGGCAAGGTGCTGCCCGAGCCGCCGGCTGGCGTGCAGCCCGTGGTGCGATTCAAGAACCCGATCGGCGGCAGCGTCGTGTGGGACGACGCTGTGAAGGGCCGCATCGAGATCTCGAATGATGAACTCGACGATCTCGTCATCGCCCGCCCCGATGGCACACCGACCTACAACTTCTGCGTGGTGGTGGATGACCTCGACATGAAGATCACCCACGTGATCCGGGGCGATGACCACGTCAACAACACGCCGCGGCAGATCAACATCTGCCGCGCCCTGGGTGGCGAGGTGCCGGTCTACGCCCACCTGCCCACCGTGCTCAACGAGCAGGGCGAGAAGATGAGTAAGCGTCATGGCGCGCTGCCCGTCACGGGATATCGGGATGAGGGCTATCTGCCGGAGGCCGTGCTGAACTATCTGGCGCGACTGGGCTGGGCGCATGGCGATGCCGAGATCTTCTCGCGCGAACAGTTCGTCGAATGGTTCGATCTGGAGCACCTGGGCAAGTCCCCGGCGCAATACAACCCGGAAAAGCTGGCGTGGCTCAACAACCACTACATCAAGGTTGGTGACAACACGCGTCTGGCAGACCTGACGCGTCCGTTCATCGAGGCGCTCGGCGGCAAGGTCGAAGGCGCGAACCTGGTGGACGTGATCGCGCTGGTCAAGGATCGCGCGAACACGCTGAAGGAAGTGGCGCAGACCGCGATGTTGTTCTATCGCGGCGAGCCGCAGGCCGATGCGGCGCTGAAGTTGGAACATCTGACGGACGAGATTCGCCCCGCGCTGCAGGCACTGGCCACGCAACTCGCGGCGCTGCCGGAGTGGAAGCGCGAAGCGATTAGTGCCGTGTTCAAGGCAGTGCTGGCCGAGTTCGGCCTGAAGATGCCGAAGCTGGCGATGCCGGTGCGCCTGCTGGTGGCGGGGCAGTTGCAGACGCCGAGCATCGACGCGGTGCTTGAACTGTTCGGTCGCGACACGGTGCTGCGCCGTCTGGCTGCAGCGTAAAAAACTGCTGAAAAAGTCTCGGCTGGGGCTTGCGCTCTGGTCGAGACTTCAGCATAATCTCGTTCTCCCTGCTGCAAGACGCGAGTCAAGCAGAACGGTTGCAAAACCGAACGGGGCTTGCAAAACGGTGAGAATGCTTTATAATCGCCGCTTCGCCAGAAACGCAGTAAATCTGGTGAGCAAGATTGCAGTAAATGGCAGTAACTATGGGGCTATAGCTCAGCTGGGAGAGCGCTTGCATGGCATGCAAGAGGTCAGCGGTTCGATCCCGCTTAGCTCCACCAAGTTTCTGTCCCCTTCGTCTAGAGGCCTAGGACATCACCCTTTCACGGTGAGTACAGGGGTTCGAATCCCCTAGGGGACGCCAGATGTTGGACGTAATCAAACGTCCAGTTGGCTGTCCGGAGCGAAGCTTCGGGTAGCAACCGACAATGGAGCGGTAGTTCAGTTGGTTAGAATACCGGCCTGTCACGCCGGGGGTCGCGGGTTCGAGTCCCGTCCGCTCCGCCAGACTGAGCCCGCTTGGGTGAAACCAAGCGGGTTTTTATTTGGGTGAGAGGTGATTATCTGATAATCACCTTTCGATTTACCCGAGGCAAATTTTCAGCCTCAAAAAATCAAAGATGATCGTGCTGCAGTAATAGGGTGCGATTATAATTTGGGGCTATAGCTCAGCTGGGAGAGCGCTTGCATGGCATGCAAGAGGTCAGCGGTTCGATCCCGCTTAGCTCCACCAGAATTTCCGAGGCACGGATGCAGTAAAAAAAGTGCCTCAGATCGCGAAATCTCTGCTAAAATGGCGGACTTCGCAGCAGTAGACGGAAACGTTGCTTGCAAATAGTTTCTGTCCCCTTCGTCTAGAGGCCTAGGACATCACCCTTTCACGGTGAGTACAGGGGTTCGAATCCCCTAGGGGACGCCAGATGTTGGACGTAATCAAACGTCCAGTTGGCTGTCCGGAGCGAAGCTTCGGATAGCAACCGAAAAAGGAGCGGTAGTTCAGTTGGTTAGAATACCGGCCTGTCACGCCGGGGGTCGCGGGTTCGAGTCCCGTCCGCTCCGCCAAATTAGAAATGCCCGCGCAAGCGGGCATTTTTTTCGTCTGTACGGAACGGAACGGAGCGAGCCATCTGCGCGGCTCCTGGCCGGACTCGCAGAGATTCGCTTGCAAGCGAATCCGCAGCCTGTGGGATGTAGCCGAGTCCCGTCCGCTCCGCCAAATTAGAAATGCCCGCGCAAGCGGGCATTTTTTCTGTGCGCCATTGATTCGGGTTATCCAACGCGACTCACGCGCATGAAGTATCGAACCAGCAGCGTTCCGGCAATTGCCAGGCTGATGCTGTTGGCCAACCAGAAGCCCGATGCGCCGCGCGTGAAGGCGGGCAACGCATCGATCAGGCCGAAACCCATCACATAGCCGCCACCGAGCCCCACGCCCCAGAGTGAGCCGGCGTAGATCAGCGTCGGAATCAGCGCGATCTTGTACGCGCGCAGGATGAACGCGCTCATGACCTGTACAGCATCAAAGGCTTGATAGAACGCGACAAACAGCATCAGCGGCAATGCTTTGGCAATCACGGCCGGGTCGCTGACATAGGCATGCAGCAGCGGCTCGCGTAGCAGCCAGAGCAGCGTGCCGGTCAGTAGCGCGAGTCCGGCGCCCAAGCGAATGCCGCGCCAGCCGATACGACGTGCGGCAGCCATATCGCGTGCGCCTATGGACTGCGCGACGAGCGTCGAGGTCGCGATGGATAGCGAGAGCGGCATCATGTACGCCACAGCGCTGAGGTTGGCGATGATCTGATGCCCCGCAAGGGTATCGGTGCCCATGCGTGTGATGAAGATCGACATCAGGGTGAATGACGTGATCTCGATCAGGTAGGTGAGTCCCATCGGCAGCCCCAGGCGCAGAAGAGGCTGAATCCGGTCCCAGCGTGGCCACTCCCAACGCGTGAATATCTCCAGGGACCGGTACGCCGTACCGCGCAGCAGGATCGCCAGTCCGGACAGAAACCATATCCAGCTGATCAGCGTGGATGCCAGCGCGCAGCCTGGCCCGCCCATCGGGGCGAGGCCATAACCGCCTTCGATGAACCAGGCATTGAGTGGAATCTTGAGTGCCAGGCCAGCGATCTGCAGCACCGTCACCATGACGGGGCGAGATAGCGCATTGTTCAGCGCCATGTAGATGCGAAAACCCAGCGCTGCGGGCAGGCCGTATGCACCGATATGCAGATAGTGCGATGCTTTTTCGACCAACTCGGGTGGTGCTTTGGCGAATTCCAGCAACGGCGCGGGAAACAGCAGCAACAGCATGCCGGGGATGGCCAGCGCCACACCGAGCCATGCTGCCTGCCGTACCTCGGCGCCGATCTCCGCGGATCGGTTGGCGCCGTACAGCTGTCCCGCGACAGGCGCGAGCGCTTGCAGCACGCCCATCAGGCTGACGTAGACCGTGACATAGATCGATCCGCCCAAGCCAACAGCGGCAAGGTCGGTGGCCGAGGCACGGCCGGACATGATGGTGTCGATGACACCGAAGGCGATGACCGCCAGTTGTCCAACCAGCACGGGGGCGGCCAGATGGGTAATGCGACGAAGATCTTGCAGCGCGCTGCTCATCGTTCTTCTAGGGTAGGGGCCGGCCGCGTGCCAGCGGGTGGCAACGCCGTCCGGACGCTACCGGGCGGCGAATGCTCAGGGCTGACGCGGCAGCCGGCGCTGAATTGTCGGCCGTGGCGGGGGGGGGTGCGACAAATCGACGAGCCGGTACATGCGGAAGCGCTCGTCACGGTCGGCGGGGCGGC